>NZ_SMRQ01000001.1 GCF_004359965.1 Cognatilysobacter segetis
GCCGCGCCGCGAAGCGGCGTCGGCTTGGGCGAATTGTTAGGCCTCATTTCGAGACCCGCGGCCGGTATACAAACCAATCCGACACCGTGCCCGATTGTATTAGCCGACGCGGCGCCAACGCAGGGCGGCGACGGTGGAAGAACGCTTCTGCGGGCTCTGGCGCGGAACTCGCAGGCTCCCCGGCTGCAGCCGTGAATGCGATGCCGGTGCCCTCTATGCGCCAAGTTCCGGAAAAACGGGCGGGGCCTTGCCCCAAGTGGCCGTGCAACGTGCGTTCGTAGGAGCCATCGGCTCGCAACTCGAGTGTTTCAGCAAATCCGGCATGGCCGTAGTCGTAGACACCCACCAGTTCGGTAGCGGCGAGCGCGCGATCCGGACCATTAACGAGCGACGCGCAGCCGCTAGCTGCCAGTAGCGCCAGGACAAGCAAGACCCTAATGATGGTCCGCATGAGGCCTAACACCTGAGTTAAGCCGCGCCGCAAAGCGGCGTCGGCTTGGACGAATTGTCAGGTTGCACCCCGACGGCTCCGAAGTGCAGCTCATGAAAGGTAGAGGCCGCTTAGAACGAACAGCGCGGCAAGCCACACCGCTACTTCCTCGTCCGACCGCCACGCCCTAGCGATATCCTCGTGGCTCCGCACCGACTCTCCTGCAACCGAGAGCTCGTATACGCTGTAGTAGGTGTCCTTTGAGTATATGGGACCGCTGGCGCTGTTCGGGTCGTACAAGACATGTACGACAGGGCGGTCTCGACGTGACAGGCTGTTTTGAACAAGACCCAGGGCGTTGCCCTTAGATGCATAGTCAAACGCTTTCGGTTCGCCCTCAAGGCGGAACCGGATGCCGTACCTACCGCTCTCTTGCCACGAAACTTTGCCAGACGCAGCCTGCAACTCTGCACGCGGCGGAATACCATCGAATGTGGCCCATGAGTAGAACATGAGGGCGCTCAGCAAGAAGCTAAGCGCGGCAAAAACTGCGTTCTTTACTCTTGTAGGCTTGCCGAAGTACATGCTGTGCAACCTAACACCGATCCGATTCTTGAAGCGCCACGGTAACGCCTCAGGCTAGCAACGTTGCACCACATTCCGTACCTGCATCGGCCGCCACAGTATCGCTCGCTGCCCCACCGCTGTTACCACCACGAGGCCCCTAGTAACCCGGTTGTGAGTCCATGCAGCACGGGCAAGGCGGCGGATCGGATTCAGAGGAATCCGACGGCCAGCCAGCAGAAGTGCCGACTGCCGTCTTCGGCGACGACGGATAGGTTGGCCACTCCTGAGAACTTCAAGAGTTATCACGTATGGACGCGTGGCGAATGCTTTACCGCGGCCTCGGTCGCAGGCTCGGATTGCAGGTGCGAGAGGACCGTCACGACCGCTACGGTCAGCGCGGGCCGGTCGATCGTGGACGCTCGCGCGGCGCGGTGTCCGGAACCCAGCTACCGCGACCGAACCCGCTGCCCAGAAATCCAGGTCGAGACCCGCGACGGACGGAGCAGGAACCTGCTTCTCGTCGGCGAGGTTCTGCGCCGCCCATCCATTGGCTGGGCGATCCGTACGAGCCTTCCGACGAGCACGGTGGCGCGACCTCGCCGCCGGCCGGCAAACGGCTGCTCGAGCTGGTTCGCGAACGCGTGCGGCTTCGGCATTACAGCCTTCGAACGGAGCGTGCGTACGTGAGCTGGGTGCGCCGGTTCGTCATCGCGAACGGTCGAAGGCATCCACGGGAGCTCGGTGGCGCCGAGGTCGAACGGTTCCTCACCGACCTCGCGGCGCGCGATGACGTCGCCTCGGGCACGCAGAACCAAGCGCTGGCGGCGCTGCTGTTCCTGTATCGCGAGGTGCTGGGTCTGAAGCTGCCCTGGATGCAGGACGTCGTACGCGCGAAGCGGCCGCGGCGTCTTCCGGTGGTGCTGTCGCGCGGGGAGGTCGATCGCCTGTTGGGTGCGATGGACGGTACGACGCGCCTCATGGCCTCGCTGCTGTACGGCACGGGCATGCGACTGATGGAATGCACGCGCTTACGGATCAAGGACGTCGACTTCGAGCGCAACGAGATCGTAGTGCGCGAGGGAAAGGGCGACAAGGACCGCCGCGTGCCCTTGCCGCGCACCTTGCGCCAGGACCTGGAGCGCGCGATCGAGCGTGCATGCGTCCTGCATCGCCATGACCTTGCGGACGGCCTGGGGGAGTTCCACCTTCCACACGCGCTTGCGAAGAAGTACCCGACCGCTGCGCGCGAAACCGGATGGCAGTACGTGTTCCCGTCGGCTCAGCGTTCTGTCGATCCACGCACCGCACGCATGCGACGACACCACGTGGACGACAGCTCGCTGCAGCGTGCCGTGAAGCGGGCGCGCGTGCTCGCGGGCATTGCGAAGCCCGCGACCTGCCACACCCTGCGCCATTCGTTCGCGACGCATCTGCTGGAAGCGGGGCAGGACATCCGCACCGTCCAGGAGCTGCTCGGGCACAAGGATCTCGGCACGACGCAGATCTACACGCATGTGCTCGGGCGAGGCGCCGGTGCGGTGCTGAGTCCGCTGGATCGGCAGGCCTAGCAAGCGGCATTTCGCGCTACGCCGTCAGTCGCTGTCGCGGTCGATTCCGTACTTGCGCAGCTTCTCCACGAGCGTCGTGCGGCGCAGGCCCAGTAGCGGCGCGGCGTGCGCGACGACGCCATTGGCCTGCTGAAGCGCCGCCTGGATGAGTTCCAGCTCGAGGCCGGCGATGTGGCTCTTGAGATCGAGCCCTTCCGGCGGCAGCGTCGCGCGCGGGGAAAGCGTCGCCGCATCCGCCACCGGCGCCGTGGCGTCCGCGCTGGCAGGCGGGGCCTGCACCGGCGCAGGGGGCACGGTCTCGCGCGCGGGCGGTTCCACGGGCATTTCGGCGACGCCGGCGCGGTAGCGCGCGGGAAGGTCGCCCGCACGCACCTGCGAATCGGGGTGCAGCACGGCCAGGCGCTCGAGCAGGTTGTGCAGCTCGCGCACGTTGCCCGGCCAGTGGTAGTGCTTGAGCACGTTGACCGCCTCGCCCGTCAGCGAGACCCGCCCGCGGCCGCTGTCGGCCAGCTGGCGCGTGATCGCCGAAATCAGTTCCGGCAGGTCCTCGCTGCGCTCGCGCAGGGCGGGCATCTCGATCGGGAACACGTTGAGGCGATAGAACAGGTCCTCGCGGAAGCCGCCCTTGGCGATCTGGTCCTCGAGGTTGCGATGCGTCGCCGCGACCACGCGCACGTTGCAGCTGTACACCTGCGTGCCGCCCACGCGCTCGAAGGTCCGCTCCTGCAGCACGCGCAGCAGCTTGACCTGCATCGCCATCGGCATGTCGCCGACCTCGTCGAGCAGCAGCGTGCCACCCTCGGCCATCTCGAACCGGCCCTTGCGCTGGGTCAACGCGCCGGTGAACGCGCCCTTCTCGTGGCCGAAGAGTTCGCTTTCCAGCAGGTCGGGCGGGATCGCGCCGCAGTTGATCGCGACGAACGGTTTGCCCGCGCGCTTGCTGCGCTCGTGGATCGTCCGCGCGACGACTTCCTTGCCGGTGCCCGACTCGCCGAGGATCAGCACCGTCGTGTCGAAACCGGCGACCTGGTCGATCATTCGGTTCAGGCGCGTCACCGCCTCCGAGCTGCCGGTCGGGCCGACGCTCTGCTTTTCCTGGCGCTCCTCCGCGTCGATGCGCTTGAGGCTCGCGCGACGCAGCGCTTCCTGCAGCTGCGTGCGGCGGATCGGCATGTCCAGGGGCCAGACCGAATCGGGATGCACAAGCGCGCGCCACGTGGCGCGTTCCTCATGGCCCGGCAGCACCATCAGCGGCGGATGCAGCGGCTGGCGCGACAGCCAGTCGACGAATTTCAGCCACGCGTCGGGTTCGCCGACGTCGCCGACCACGAGCGCGACCCAGTCGCTGGCCGTCGCGCGCGTGAGGTCTAGGTCCGCGGCGTCGGCGACGAGCCGCGGGGTGAAGTCCATGAATTCCAGCAGGGTGGCGAGGCGCTCGGCGCGCGCCATGTCGCCATCCAGGACCAGAATGCGGGACTCGCTCATTCGGCGGCTCCGGCCTCCACGTTCCGGCCCGCGAGCTTCTCCAGCAGCGGCATGACGTCGTGGATGTAGGAGAGCTTGCTGACGAACGCATCGGCGCCCGCACGCAGCGCATGTTCGCGGTGCTCGGCATCGTCGAAATGGCTGGCGATGACGACGTAGGGCGGGGCGTCCTGCGCCTTGATCAGCCGGGTGGCCTGCAGCCCGCCCATCTCGGGCATGGCGAGGTCCATCAGCACGACGTCCGGACGCAGCGCTTCGCACTGCGCGATCGCCTCGATGCCGTTGCCGGCCGAGCCGACGATGTTGACCCAGTCGAGTCGGCGGAGGTGTCGCACGGCGGCGTTGATGAAGCCTTCGTGGTCGTCGACCAGCAGCACGCTAAGCATTCGGATCTCCTCCTTCCCCGTCATCGCGCGATGGCCGCCGCGGGCCGCTGGCGCGCCCGGGCGGGGGCGATGTCCAGCTGGTCGCGATACTTTGCCACCGTACGCCGCGCGATGCGTATTCCCTGCCGGGCCAGCAGGCCGGCGATCGTCTCGTCGGCCAGCGGGGCGTGCGGCGGCTCCGCGTCGATCAGGCGCTTGACCATCGCCTTGACCGCCGCGCCGGACACCTCGGCCCCCTCCAGCCGCACCGCGAACAGGCGCTTGAGCTCGAACGTGCCGCGCGGGGTCTGGATGTACTTGCCGGTGGTGATGCGCGACACCGTGGACTCGTGCATGCCGATCGCGTCCGCGACCTCGCGCAGGGTGAGCGGCGCGGTCGCCTCCTCGCCCTGTTCAAGAAAGGCCTGCTGGCGCTCGACCAGCACCTGCGTGGTGCGCATCAGCGTGTCGTTTCGCATGGCGATGCCGCGGACCAGCCAGCGCGCCTCGTCCAGCAGCCCGCGCAGCGCGCTCACGTCGCCGGGCGCGCGCGACAGGCCGGCCTCGCAGTGCGGCGAGATGCGCACCTTCGGCAGCGTGCGGCCGTTGAGCGAGACGCGCCACACGCCGCCGAGCTTGCGCACCACGACGTCCGGGACGATGTGGTCGTCGCCCTGGGACGGCGCGTCCGGCACAGGGCAGGCGTCGAGCGAGAGGATCAGCGCGACGGCGCGGTCGGCGGCCTCGATGCTGCAGTCGAGCGCGGCGGCCAATGCGCGGCCGTCGTGGCGGGCGAGGGTGGCGAGATGCTCGCGGACGATGCGGCGCGCCAGCGCCAGGCCTTCGCAATCGGGCAGGCGGTCGAGCTGCGCGCCGAGGCATTCGGCGGCGTCGACGGCGCACAGTCCCGCCCAGTCGCCATGCAGCAGGCGCTGGCGGACGATCTCCAGCGTGCGCGCGTCGACGCCGAGCTCGGCCACGCCGTCCGCCGTCAGCACGGCCCGCTCCCCCTCGAGCAGGCCGGTGTCGGCGGTGCGGTCGAGCCACCAGGCCGCGAGCGCGAGGTCGGCGGCCTTCCAGTCCAGGCGCAGCTCGTCGAGCAGGCGCAGGCGCCAGTCGCTGGACACCCCGTCCGCGATGCGCTGCGTGGCGTCGTCATCCCCCACGGTGACGCCGCCGCTGGTGCCGCCCAGGAACTGCGGATCCGGGAGCTCGTCCCAGGCTGCCGCCTCGCAGGCCGCCTCGTCCGCCGCGGCGTCGTGCGTGTCCGCATCCGTTTCGCCGGCCTCGTCCCCCTCGTCGAGCTCCAGCATCGGATTGCGGTCGAGCGCCTGGCGCAGCTCCATCTCCAGCTGCGGCGCCGTGAGCTGCAGCAGGCGGATGGACTGCAGCAACTGCGGCGTCAGGTTGAGCGACTGCGACATCTGCGCGCGGACCGACGCCTTCATTGAGCCTCCCCCTGACCGTTTGTTAGTGCGGCATGAATCCTGCAAGCCATCCTGCAGGATGCGTGCCAAGGTCCGGATCAGGGCGATCCCGACAGGCACGCGACAGGGATATCAGGGCGGTCGGGGGTCCCCCGACGACGGCGCTCACAGTTCCGACCGATTCTGCGGATCGGTCCGAAGAACAGCGGGGCGCGCGGTCGGGTACCTGAACACCGGCCAAGCCCGGCCACGGCACATGCGAGCGGTCGGCTCAGGGCTCCGCGGGCCTCGGCGGGGCGGCCGCGACGACCCGCCCGCTCCACTGCACGGCCGCGCGGACCAGCTCGGTCGCGTTGCGGCAGCCCAGCGCATCCATCAGTCGCGCACGGTGCGTTTCGACGGTCTTGACGCTGATGCCGAGGTCGGCGGCGATCTGCTTCGTCGTGCGTCCCGCGCCGAGCGCGGCGAGGATCTCGCGCTGCCGCGGCGGCAGGCTCGACGGATCGGCGGTGCGCCGCATGCGTGCGCCCGCGTCGGCGAGCATCGCGCCGGACACCTGCGGGCTCAGGAACATGCGCCCGGAGCACGCCGCGCGCAGTGCGATCTCGAGTTCCGCCGGCGCCGCTTCCTTCACCACGAAGCCCCGCGCGCCACGCGCGAGCGCCTCGCGGACGTGCCCGGTGTCGTCGTGCATGGACATGATCACGACCGCGACGCCGGGGTTCGTGCGGCGCAGGTCGTCGAGCGCGTCGAAGCCGTTGCGGCCGGGCATCGACAGATCGAGCAGCACGACGTCCGGCTGCGACGCCTGCGCGCGCGCCACCGCTTCATCCGCACTCGATGCTTCGGCGACCACCTCTATGTCGTCGAAGGTTTCGACGAGCCGGCGCAGCCCCGCGCGGATCAGGTTGTGGTCGTCGCAGATCAGGACGCGCACGCGGCGAAGGCCCGGTCGGAAGTCGTCCGCACCTTAGCCGAGCGACGGTAGTGCGCCAAGCCGCAACGCGCTCAGCGCTGGCGGCGACGCTCGGCGACGGCGCGGCGATGCAACCGGAACAGATGGCGTTCGAGCAGCGCCTCGAGCGCCGCGGGAAGCGGATCGAAGCGGAGCCAGGCGCGGCGGCCGTCGCCGACCGATTCGACCGCCAGCACGTGCGCGGGCAGCACCAGTGCCTCGGGCAGCGTGTCCGACGGCTGCAAGCGCAGCGCGACCGCGTCGCCCGGCGAAGGCACCGGAGCGTCGTCGAGTTCGAGCATCGCGCCGCGCGCCGACCAGTGCAGCGCGCGCACGGGATCGACCGGCTGGTCACGCTGCAGCAGCGCGCCCACCATGCCGACCAGCAGGTCCACCTTCGACTCCAGCCGGCGCAGCGCGGGGTCGCCATCGGTCGACTCAGGCTCGTCGCCCCGTGCCTCGTCGAGCAGCGCGAGTGCGCGCATCAGCGTCTCGGCCCGCGCGAGCGCGGCGCGCTGGCGGGCCTCGGGCAACGGCGCCAGCAGGGCGAGCGGTCGCGTGTCCTCGCTGGCGATCGACTCGCCGAACAGCGATTCGCGCGCGACCTCGACGCTCATCCGGCGTCCTGCAAGTAAGCGTTCACCGCGCGGCGGTCGCGGCCCATGCGATCGAGCGCGCGTGCCGCGTCGTCGCGGGCATTGCGCAACTCCTCGATCAGGCCGCGCTGGGCGGCGAGCAGCTCGAGCCACGCCTGGCGGCAGCCCTTCTCGGCCTCGGAGCCGGTGTCGAAGGAGGCGCGGAGCTGCGCCTCGTGCGTGGCGAGCAGCGCGTTGGCGCCGTCGAAATCGCCGGCGGCGATGCAGGTGCGGATGGCCGCGACCGGCAGTGCCGGCACCTCGACGGTCACGCGCCGGCTCCCGCCATGCGCGCGGTTTCGGCCGGGCCCGGCGCGATCGCCGCCCATGCCGACTGGATGTCGCCGATCAGCCCGTCGCATTCGTGCAGGGCCGCGGTGTCGTTGTGGATGTTCGCGTCGAGCAGGCGCCGCTGCACGTAGTCGTAAAGGGCGGACAGGTTCTGTGCGATCTCGCCGCCAGCCTCCATGTTCAGCGAGCCGTCGAGGTGGCCGACGATCGTCGACGCCTCGGTGATCGCCTGGCCCTTGCGCGCGACGTTGCCGGCATCGATGCACGCGGCCGCCAGCTGCAGGCGCTCGCGAAGGCCGGCGAACATCAGCGCGACGAGGCGATGCGGATCGGCATCGAGCACCGCGCTGGAAACGGCGGTCTGGCGGTACTGGCTGGCGTAGGCGTGGATGCTCATGGCGATGCTCGGAAATTCGATCAGGAGGACGACAGCGAGGCCAGCTGCTGCGACAGGTAGGAGCTGGTGCTCTGCAGCCGGGTCACCATCGCATCGAGTGCGGAGAACTGCGTGCGGTACTGCGCGGTGAGCCGTTCGATGCGTACCTCGTAGTTATCGCGCTGCCGACCCAGATCCTTGAGCCTTTTGTTGAGTGATTCGGTGCGCGAATCGAGCATGCTGCCGCTGCCGACGTAGGACGACATCGCGCCGCGAAGCGTCTTGCCGAGCGTACCGTTGCTGCCGAGCAGGCGATCGATCGCCGCGGGATCGGCGGCGATGGCGGTGTCGAACTTCGTGCCGTCCAGGCTCAACGAGCCGTCCACCGCGGTCTTGAAACCCAGTTTCGCGAGCTCGCCGTAGCTGGCCGCGACGGTGGAGCGCAGGCCCTGCATGATCGACCGCGGCGCGGAATCGCCGACGAGCGTGCCGGAGGCCTTGCCGCCCGCGCCGACCGCGCTCTGCGCGCGCATCTGCGACAGCGCCGTGTTGTAGCTGCTGACGAACGTGAGCAGTTGCGCCTTGAGCGTGCTGGAGTCGTTCGCGACGTCGAGCTTGAACGTCGTCCCGGGCGCGGCCTTGGTGAGCGTGAGCGTCACCCCGTCCAGGCCGTCGGCGATGCTGTTCGAGCTCGAGGTGCGCGTGACGCCGTCGATGACCACCTTCGCGTCGACCGGCTGCGACACCTCGGTCATCGTGCCGCCACTGCTGGCGAGCGCCGCGAGGCCACCGTCGCCGCCGCTGGTGGTGACCGTGAGCCGACCCGCGGTGCCCGTGGCCGTGGCGGCAAGCGTGAGTACGTCGCCGTCGTCGCCGTGCACGATCGTCGCGCTCACGCCCTTGCCGGACAGCGCGCGATTGATGGCGTCGCCGATCTTCGCGAGCGTGCCGCCGCCCGGCGGAATGTCGACGTCGACCGCCGTGCCGCTGCCGACCTGCACGCTGATGCGGCCGTAGCCCAGCTGCGTCGACGCGCCCAGCGGCGCGGACTGCAGCTTGTGCGCCGTCGCCAGGCGTTCGACGCTGATCGAGTAGCTACCGATGCGCGCCTTGGTGCCCGCGCTGGCGGCGTAGCCGGCATCCGGTGCGACGGTCGCCTTGCGGCCGGGCAGGGCGCCTTCGCCGTCGAAGCGCTTGAGCGAGCCGTCGAGGCCCGACAGCGCGCTCGTGATCTGCCCGAACGCCGAGATCTGCGCCTGCGTCGTGGTCTGGATCTTGTTGAAGCGGGTATCGGTCGGCGCGCGTTCGGCGGCCACCAGCTGGCTGACGAGCGTGTTGACGTCGATCATCGAACCGCCTGAGATCGTGGCCATGCATCCTCCGGACAGCCGCGGCGCGGCGCTTTCCCGGGGACGTTATCGACCGGCTTGCGTGCGGCTTGAGCCGCGTCGTTCAGGTACGGATGTCGAGCAGCGCGCCGGTGGCGGCGAGGCGCCGCGCGATGGCGAGCGCGGTTTCGCTCGGGATCTGAAGGATCAGCGCGCCGGAATGGTCCAGCACCGCCACGACGATGCGGCCGGCGTCACGATCGACGCGGAAGCGCAGCGAGGTGTCGCTGTCGGCGATGGCCTCGTCGAGCTGCTGCTGCAGGCGCTCGGGCGTGGACGGCGGCGCGGGTGCGGGCGTGGGGCCCTGAAACGACGAAACCCCGGCGGCGGGCGTCGAGGCGGCGGGCATTGCGGGTTTGACGGATGCGATGTCGGTCATCGTCGTTCATCCGGAAGCACCCGGGACGCGGCGGACCGCGTCCCGGGCGGGGTTTCCTACGCTGCTTGGATCAGCGCAGGAGGCTCAGCACACCCTGCGTCGCCTGGTTGGCCTGCGCGAGCATCGCGGTGCCGGCCTGCTGCAGGATCTGCGTGCGCGAGAGCTCCGCGGTCTCCTTGGCGTAGTCGGCGTCGCGGATGCGGCTGCGCGAGGCGGTCAGGTTCTCGGACGTCGTGTTGAGGTTCGAGATGACCGACTGGAAGCGGTTCTGCACCGCACCGAGGTCGGCGCGGGCGCCGTTGACCGACTTCAGCGCCGCGTCCATGGCGAGGATCGCGTTGTCGGCGCCGTCGACCGTCGAGATGTCGAGGGTCGAGAAACCCGTCTGGGCCGAGCCGGCGGTCGTCGTGGTCGCGGTCGTACCCGTGCCGGCCGTGCTGCCGAAGGTGAGGCCAAGGGCCGCTTCGGTGGCCGCCTGGTTGCCCGACGCGCCACCGATCACGAGGTTCTGCGCGGTGGTCGAGCTCAGGTCGAGCTTGATCTGGCCGCCGTTGTCAGACGCGGTGACGCCGGTCGAAGACGTTTTGGCGTTGATCGCGGCGATGACGCCACTGTTGTCGGTACCGGCGGCGATGGCACCGATGTCGACGCCGTTGATGGTCAAGTCGCCGGCCGCGATGCCTGCAAACGCACTGAAGTCCGCGCCCGTACCCGACGCCGAACCGGCGTACGTCGTGGTCGTGGTCGTGGTCGCCTTCGACGTCCACGAACCCAGCTGGTCGATGTTCGCATCGGTGATCGACGCGACGGTGATCGTCTCGCCCTGGTTCGCACCGACCTGGAAGGCCTGCGCGGTGAACGAGCCGTCGAGCAGCTTGGTGCCGTTGAAGGTGGTCGTGTTCGCGACGCGGTCGATTTCCGACTTCAGCTGCGAGACTTCCTTCTGCAGCGCGTCACGGTCGTCCTGCGAGTTCGTGGCGTTGCGCGACTGCACGGCCAGCTCGCGGATGCGCTGCAGGTTGTTGCCGATCTCGCCGAGGGCGCCTTCGGCGGTCTGCGCGAGCGAGATGCCGTCGTTGGCGTTGCGCGAGGCCTGGTTCATGCCGCGGATCTGCGTGGTGAAACGCTCGGAGATCGCGAGGCCGGCGGCGTCGTCCTTGGCGCTGTTGATGCGCAGGCCCGACGAGAGGCGCTGGATGCTGGTGGCGAGCGAGGCGCTGTTCGTCGACAGGTTGCGCTGCGCGTTCAGCGACATCACGTTGGTATTGATGACGGACATTTGCTTGTCTCCTGGTAGAGGATCCGGCGGGGCGGCGAAAGCCTTTCGAGCCGGTTTCTGCAGGGTTCGGCGGGATTGCCTTCGCCGCTGCTGTGAGGAGTAACGGCACTGCCGTGGCGCCCTTTAGGCCGCTTGCATGCGTCAAGGACTTTTTTGCGGGAACGTGATGAAGGTCGCGCTGGCCGTGCACGCGCGGTCGGCGCGGCCAGGGAAAACTTTAGCGGCGCTTGCGCAGCGCTCGGCGCGCGGAAGCACGAGGCAGCCAACCGTTCGCGTGCGCGAATATGTGCAGGCGTCAGGCGTCACGCCTGAAGGCCGAGGTGTCGACAGTCGCTCTTCGACAGCCTGCCAAGCGTCCGGCCCGGAGGGCGGCGCACATCGATGTGCGTCGCATGCACCCGAGGCAGGATGCCGAGTGTGCATGCGGCGCCCGACCGTTCCGGTCGCGAGCGTTGCTCGAACTCGGGAACGGCACCTTCGTTTGGTGACTTTTTCTTTGTGCCAGCAAAGAAAAGTGACTCGGGCGCGTAAGCGCACGAAACGCTTTGGCTTCAGAAATTCGCGAGCAGACAAAGGACTGCAGCTGCGACGAACGAAGAAGCGGTTCTCAGAATTCCCGCATCTTCGCCATATGCAGGCGATCCAGCTGCATCACGTACCGCAGCAGTCGCGCCTGGTCGCCCACCGTCAGGTCGACGAAGCTGCAGCCCGCGCGCCAGACGCGCCGGCCGTGCTGGTCGACCTTCTGTGCATGCTGCACGCGCAGGGTGACCGTCATCGGCTCCTGGTCGGGCAGCTCCAGCGTGACGTCGGGAAACAGGTCGCCGGACTTGAGGTCGAGCGAGCTGTCGTCGCTGGTGAGCACGGCCAGGCCACCGCCGCCGATGTCCGCGATGCCGGCGCGGATGGTGCGGCGCGCGCCGCCGTCGGCATGGGTCGGCAGCAGGCAGGAGATCGTGCCGAGTGGCTCGCGGCGCACGTACTCGCGACGCTGCAGGTGCATCACCTTCACTGGCAGTGGGACTTCGAGCGCGGGCAGGCCGTCGTGGCTGGCCTCGCGTGCGGCGCCGGTGGCGAAGCGGACGGTGATCCGGTCGATCGAACTCTCGAAGCGCAGGCGGTCCGCGGCGAGCAGCTGCGCGGTGAGCGCGGCATCGCGCGGCACGTCGATCCACAGGCTGCCGGGCCCGACCGCCAGCGCGACGCTGACGGCGTTCTCGGTGCCGGCGGCGTGCACCAGCAGCACGCAGTGCTTCTCGACGAGCTGCTTCAGGCAGCCGCGGATGTCGGCCGGGTGGTGGAGCATGTACTTCTCGTACATGCCGTCGCCCTCGGCGGTGCGCGCCTCGGTCATGCGTGTGCGTCCGGAAGGGCGGCCGGGCGTCGCCGCGTTGTCGGGGTCTGCATGCGTCCGGACTTTACAGCTTGTCGAACAGGGACAGCGACTGTACCCGGACCACGGTCTTCTGCGCAGCCTCGATGGCCGTCAGCTGCAGGCTCAGGCGGCTCGCGGCCTCCGCCATGTCGACGTCGCGCAGGCCCGAGAGCGTGGCCTTGAGGGTCACGGTCGACTCGGCGCGGTCGTCGGCCGACTGGTCGATGGAGGCGAGCCGCGAGCCCGTGGAGGCACGCACGCCGACGAAGTGCTCCTGCGCCGAGGCGATGTCCGACAGCGACCCCGCCAGCGCGTTCGCGAGCGTGGCCTTCTGCGTCGGCGTGGTGGCCGGGGCCTCGAGCGCGTCGGCGAGCGACTGCAGCGTGGCGAACACGTCGCGACGCGGGGAGGGCTGCAGCGCGAAGCTGTCGCCCGCAGCGGGCGATCCGGTCAGGCGCGTCTGCACGCCAGCGATGTCGACGGCGTCGCCCGGGGCATACGTGCCGCTGCCCACGACCGTCGTGCCGTCCATCACCCGCCAGTCCGTGGGCGAGGTGAATTCGAGGGTGAGGTTGCGGCCGGCCCAGGCGGCCGAATCGGTGACGCGCGTGGACTGCATCACGCCGGTGCCGGTGTTGGCGCTGCCCGGCGTGCCACGGATCACGCCGTCGCCGGTGGCGACGCGCATGAAGATGTCGCTGCCGGGATCGGTGTCGGCCACCGCCAGTCCCGGCGCGACGTCCACGCGGTTGCGGCCGTCGTCGCCGTTGTAGGCGACCACGCCGCCGGCCTGCGAGAACGGCGTCACGCCGTCGCGCTGGCCCGCGAACAGCGCACGGCCGTTGCCGTCGCCGCGGTTCGCGACGTCGAGCAGGCTCGCGCGCAGGTGGCGGATCTCGGCGGCGATGATCTTGCGATCCTCGGCCGAGATCGTGCCGGTGTTCGCCTGCACGGTGAGTTCGCGCGCGCGGTCGAGGTAGTCGGTAGCGTCGCTGAGCGCGGCTTCCTGCGCTTCCAGGCGACCCTGCAGCAGGCCCGCGCTCTTGCCGTATTCCGCGAGGCGCCCCAGCGCGTGGTCCAGGCGCTGCGCCTGCGCGGCCCCGGCGGGATCGTCCGCCGCGCGCGCGAGCTTGTTGCCGGTGGTGAGCTGCTGCTGCGTCTTCGCGGCGTCGGTCTCGCGGCGCATGAGCGACGCGAGACCCTGCTGGTACAGCCCGGCGGTGGAGATGCGCATGGGTCCTCCGGCCTCAGCGACGCACGGCGCCGAGCAGGGTCTGGAACATCGAGTCCGCCGTCGCGATCACCTGCGCGGCGGCCTGGTAGGCCTGCTGGTAGCGCAGCATGTCGGCGGCTTCCTCGTCGAGGTTCACGCCCGACACCGAATCGCGCTCGGCGACGACCTGGTCGTGCAGCACCTGCTGCGCGTCCAGGTTCATCTGCGCGTGCTGCGATTCGGCGCCGACGCGCGCGGTGATGCGGCTCAGGCCGGTGGTGATGTCGGTGGTACCGCCGTCGAGCACCGACTTCGCGTCCAGCGCCGCGATCTGCCGCGCATTGCCGTTGTCGGTGGAGCGCGCGGGCGTGCGCGAGAGCGTGAACCCGTCGCCCGCGCCCGGCGTGCCTTCCAGCGTCATCGACCAGCCGTTGCCCGCGATCGTCGCGCCCGGCGCGTACGCGATCGGCGCGCCGCCATCGATGGTGTAGCTGTTGGCGTCGATGAATTCGACGGTCGCGGTGGTGAACGAGGCGAACTGCGTCGCATCGGTGACCTGCAGCGCGCCCGGCTTGGCATTGCCGAGGTTGGCGGGATCGACCTGCGCGCGCAGCGGCGCGGCGGCGGCGATCCGGTTGCCGTCGCGCTGCACCAGCGCGATGCCGGCGGCGGCCTCGGACGTCGGACGCAGCAGGAAGCGATCGCCGTTGGCGGGCGCGCCAGCGGCCACCAGCGACACGCCCTCGACCACGAACGGGTCGGCCGCCGTGCCGGTGCCGGTCATCGCGAGCGGCTCGCCGCTACCGGCGCGCACCGCGCTCCACGTGCCGCCCGCGTAGCGCATCTCGATGTCCGGGCCCTTGAGCGCGGACACGTCGGCGATCGACGCGGTGAACGTGGCCGTGCCGGTGTTCGCGGCGTGGCCGTCGATGCGCGGTGCCGGAATGGCGAAGAGGTCGGTGCCCGCGGCGCCCGTGTAGTCGACGCCCGCGCGGTTCTGCGCGTTCATCGTCGACGCGAAGGCCGTGGCCATGCGGCCGAGGTCGGCGCGCGCCGGGTCGAGCACGCGCTCGCGGAATTCCATGAGCCCGCCGACCTCGCCCGACAGTGCGCCCGACGGCAGCTTTACCGGGCCGGCCGGCGTGTCGAGCGAGAGCACCTTGCGATCGAGGCGGTACGGGTCGGGCGCGAGCGTCAGTTTCCCGGCGCGCGTGCCGACTACCAGCGCTTGGCCGCCACTGAAAACGTTGAGCGAGCCGTCGTCCTGCGGCACCACCTGCGCGCCCGTCAGGCCGGCGAGCTTCTGGATGCGCAGGTCGCGCTGGTCCATCAGGTCGGGGCTGGCGTTGCTGCCCGACGACGCGATCTGCTGGTTGAGCTTGGCGATCTCGCCGGCGAGCTGGTTGGCGGTGTCGACCGTCGCGGCGAGGCGCTGGTCGGCCTCGCTGCCCATCGCCACGAGCTGCGAGTCGACGCTGCGGAATCGCGCGGCCAGCTGGTCGGCGGAGTCGAGCATCGCCTGGCGCGCGATCGCGGAGCCGGGCTCGGCCACCACGCCCTGCGCGGCACTGAAGAACGAGGCGAACGGCTTGGCGAGGCCGGTCGCGGTATTGCTGAGCAGGCCGTCGAGGCGGTCGGCATAGGCACCGAGCTGCGTCAGCCGGCCGAGCTCGCCGCTGCTGTCGACCTGCCGCGCGAAGTTCAGGCCGTCGGCCAAGCGCTGCAGCTGCTGCACCGCGACGCCCTGGCCGACGTAGCCCACGCCGGTGTTCTGGCCCGGCCGTGCGGCGAGGTCGACGCGCTGGCGCGAATAACCTTCCGTGTTGACGTTCGCGACGTTGTGGCTGACGGTGCCGAGCGCCCGCTGGAAGGCGAGCAGGGCGGACGAGCCGGTCGAAAGCACGCTCATCGCTTAGGAACTCCCGAGCGCGGCGAGCGCGCGGCGCATGGTCGCGCCGTTGGCGATCGCGGTGATCTTGTTGGCGTAGGACGGATCGGTGGCGTAGCCCGCGTGCTGCAGCGCCGACGCGAAGCGGTGGGCGTCCTCGCCGGTGCCGCGCGCCTGCGCATAGCGGTTGCCGCCGAGCAGGCGTGCGTAATCGGCGAAGCTGTCGGCGGGCGAGGCGTAGGCGCGGAAGCTGGCGCGCGCGCTCTGGCGCACGCCGTTGACGAATTCATGCGTGGCCGACGCGATCCGGTCGCCCGACCAGCTGCCACCGGCCTTGATGCCGAACAGGTTGTGCGACACGTTGCCGTTGCCGCCGACGAGCCGCCGTCCCCAACCCGTCTCCAGCGCCGCCTGCGCGACCAGCGCCATTGCCGACACGCCCAGTTCCTGCGCGACCTTCTTCGCATGCGGCCAGAGCGACTTCACGAACGCCTCCGGGCTGCTGCAGTCCATCGGCGTGAGCGGGCCGCAGGCCTCGGGGCCGGGCGCGGCGGCGACGGGCGTCGCGGCGGGCGCCGGCATCGGCGACAGCGGGGCCATCGACACGCCGCTGCTCGACGGCGCGAGCGTCAGCGGCGCACCCAGCTTCATCGGCGCGACGCCCGACGGCTGCGCGAGCGGAATGAAGGTGCCGGGTCGCGACAGCGGAAGCGGGCCGAGCGCCGGCGCGGGTGCGGCCGACTGCCCGGTGCTGCGCTCGAGCTGACGCATGATCATCGGGGCGAGGCCCAGCCCGCGGCCCTTGGTCAGCTCCTTGGCGAGCTGGCTGTCGTACATCTCGCGGTACGTGGTGTCCCCGCCGGCGAGCGGGTCGCCGCCGGTGGTGCCGCGCATGGATTTGATCAGCATGCTCGCGAACTGGGTCTCCAGCTCGTGGGCCGCCTTTTCCATGGCGGGGCGCGACGTCGATTTCGTCGCGGCGTGGTCCAGGGCGATGGCGGTCTGCAGGCGCATGGCGGTCACGTTGCAAGCGGCGTGCCCGGGGCGGGGCGGGTCAGCGGCGGCGATCCATCGGCGGGCGTGTCCAGTCGGCTATCGGCCGGCGCGGCGGTGGCTTGACCGGCGCGCCGATCGGCGGCGTCAGATCACCTCGAGTTCGGCGCGCAGCGCCCCGGCGCGCTTGAGCGCTTCCAGGATCGCCACGATGTCGCCCGGCGCGGCGCCGACGGCGTTGACGGCGCGCACGATCGCGTCGAGCGAAGTGCCGCCGTCGAACTTGAACATGCGGCCGCCGGTCTGGCTGGCCTGGATCGTGGTCTGCGGCACGACCACCGTGTCGCCGCGGCCGAAAGTGTTGGGTTGGCTGACCTGCGCGTTCTCGGTGATCGACACCGTGAGCGAGCCGTGCGACACCGCCGCCGGCAGCACGCTCACGTTGCCGCCCATCACTACGGTGCCGGTGCGGGAGTTGACGATGACTTTCGCGGCCGACTCGCCGGGCGAGACATCGAGCGATTCGAGCTGCGCGAGGAAGGCGACGCGATCCATCGTCGGCGGCGCGATCTCGATGGTGACGCCGTCGAGCGCGCGTGCATGGCCGGGGCCGAAGCTGCGGTCGATGGCCGAGACGATGCGCGCGGCGGTGGTGAAGTCGGATTCGTGCAGGTTCAGCGTGACGTTGCCGCCCTGCGGATTGCCGGGCACCGCGCGCTCGACGATCGCGCCGTTCGGGATCGTGCCGGCGTTCGTCGCGTTGACCTGGATGCGCGAGCCGTCCTTGCCGCCGGCGCCGAAGCCGCTGATCACCAGCGAGCCCTGCGCGACCGCGTACACCTGGCCGTCGGCGCCCTTGAGCGGTGCCATCAGCAGCGTGCCGCCGCGCAGCGAGCCGGCGTTGCCGATCGACGACACGGTGACATCGATGTTCTGGCCCGGCTTCGCGTACGGCGGGAGCTCGGCGCTGATCGCCACGGCCGCCACGTTCTTGAGCTGCGGGTTCACGCCCGGCGGAATGGTGACGCCGAGCTGGTCGAGCATCGACTTGAGCGACTGCACGGTGAACTGCGTCTGCGAGGTGCGGTCGCCCGAGCCGTCGAGGCCCACGACGAGTCCGTAGCCCACCAGCGGGTTGCCGCGCACGCCGGCGACCTGTGCGAGATCCTTGATGCGCTCGGCATGCGCCGGCGCGCCGACCATCAACAGCGCGACGATCGCGCAGATCGACTGCACGAACGTCATCGCGGCCGGGTGGCGCCGCGCGCGCTCGACGCCGAATTCGGCATCGCGCGTGGCGTCGAGCTCGAAGGAAGCGCGCACGGGGCGGCGGCGTTGGAAGAAGGTCATCGTCGCGGCCTCAGTACGGCATCAGCGCGGAGTTGAAGAAGCGGCCGAGCCAGCCCATCGCGTTGCTGCGCGCGATCGTGCCGCGACCGCCGTAGACGATCTTCGCGTCGGCGACGCGCTCGGAGCTGATGGTGTTGTCGGCGGCGATGTCGGAGGTGCGCACGATGCCCTGCACCTGCACCACTTCGTCGCCCTGGTTCAGGCGCAGCTTCTTCTCGCCGGACACGAGCAGGTTGCCGTTGCCGAGGTCCTGCACGACGGTGACCGACACCGTTCCGTCGAGCGAGTTGCTCTGCTTGGTGTCGCCGCTGCCGGTGAAGCCGCGCTTGCCGTCGATGCCCACCTGCAGGATGTTCTTGCCCTTGTAGGTGACCGACTGGCCGGCGATCGTCGGCGCCGCGAGGTCGATGCTCGACTGCTTGTTGACGGCCGTGGACGCCTTGGTCGACGCGGTCGTCGTTTCCACCAGGATGATCGTCAGGATGTCGCCGACCTCGCGCGCCTTGTTGTCCTGGAACAGCCGCATGGTGTGCGTGCCGGTCGCGGCCGCGCCGCCGTAGATCGAGCCGCCGCCGTTGCCCGCGTTGCTCGCCAGCGCCACCGGCTGCAGCACCGGCGCCTGCGACTGCGCGCGCAGCGCGGCCTGCGCGGCCATCTGCGCATGGACCTGCGCGGGCGTCGGCACGGTCGTGTCCTGCTTGAAGGTGCGCACGTCGCCCATGGCGGTGGCGCAGCCGGAAACCGACACGAGTACGCAGAGCAGGGCGAGCGTCTTCATCGCGATGCCTTACAGGTTCTGGTTGAGGTAGCCGAGCATGTTGTCGACGGTGGAGATCGCCTTCGCGTTGGTTTCGTACGCGCGCTGCGTCTCGATCATCGACACCAGCTCTTCCACCACGTTGACGTTCGAGCCTTCAACCGAGCCCTGGATCAGCGTGCCCAGGCCGCTCGTGCCCGGCGTGCCCTGCTGCGCGGGGCCGCTGGCACCGGTTTCGGCGTAGAGGTTCTCGCCCTTGGCCTGCAGGCCCGCGGGATTGACGAAGTCGACCAGCGTGAGCGAGCCGACCTGCACCGCATCGGCCTGACCGGGCACCTGCGCGGTGACCGTACCGTCGGCGCCGATGGTCACGCTCTGCGTGCCCTGCGGCAGCTGCAGACCGGGCTGCACCGGGTAACCGGAATTGGTGACCATCTCGCCCTGCGAGTTGATCTGGAACGAGCCGTCGCGCGTGTAGGCCGACGTGCCGTCGGGCATCAGCACCTCGAAGAAGCCGCGGCCGTTCACCGCGACATCGAGCGCATTGCCGGTATTGGAAAGATTGCCCTGCGAGAAGTTCTTCGCGGTGGCCGCCACGCGCACGCCGGTGCCGATCTGCAGGCCGGTCGGCAGCTGCGTCTGCTCGGACGTGGAACCGCCGGGCTGGCGCACGGTCTGGTAGAGCAGGTCCTCGAAGTTCGCGCGGTCGCGCTTGAAGCCGGCCGTGTTCACGTTCGCGAGGTTGTTGGAGATGACCGACATGCGCGTCTGCTGCGCGTCGAGGCCGGTCTTGGCGATCCACAGTGCCTGGGTCATGACGGGTTCCGGTTACTTCGAGGAAAGCAGCGAATTGCCGCTGCGGGCGTTCTCGTCACCGCTCTGCAAGAGGCGTACCTGCGTCTCGAACTGGCGGCTGTACTGGATCATCGAGACCAGCATGTCGGTGGGGTTGACGTTGCTGCCTTCGACCGCGCCGCTGACCAGCGCGGGCCCGGCCGCCTGCGGCGGCTCATCGGCGCCCGGCTTCGCGCGCATCAGGCCGTCGTCGCCGCGCACGAGATCCGCCGTGCGCGCCTCCACCACCTTGATGCGGCCCGACTCGGTGATCGTCGACGCCGGTTGCCCCTGCGGCACGATCGAGATCGTGCCGTCGCCGGCGATGGTGAGCGTCTGGTACGGCGGGATCGACAGCGGGGCACCGCCGGCGTCGAGCACGGGCAGGCCGCCGGCGGTCGTGAGCAGGCCGTTCGCGGTGAGCTTGAGATCGCCCGCGCGGGTATAGGCGGTGGTGCCGTCGGGCGCCTGCACCGCGAGCCAGCGGTCCTGGTGCAGCGCGACGTCGAGTTCGTTGCCGGTGTTGATCAGCTGGCCGGCCGCGGCGCTGACGCCCGCCATCGTCGGCGCGGCCGCCACGCGCGAGGACAGCCCGTCGCCGAGTACCGGCACCGCCTTGGTCGCCACCAGCTGCTGCTGGAAGCCGACGGTGTCGGCATTGGCGAGGTTCTGCGCCACGCTCGCCTGCGCGCGCAGCGAGGCGCTGGCGCCGGTCATGGCGATGTAGAGCGACTTGTCGATCATCGGGAGAACCCGCTGCGGGCGGCCATCGGGCCGATGCGAGAGCTAGGCAAGAGCCGTTCCAGCCGCCCCGCACGCCAAAAAAAAATCGGCCGCCGCCCGAAGGCGACGACCGACTCACCCCTCCCACAGGATGTCTCGATCAGCGGATGTTGATCACCGTCTGGGTGATCTGGTCCTGCGTGGTGATCATCTGGGCATTGGCCTGGAAGTTGCGCTGCGCCGTGATCATGTTCACCAGCTGCTCGGTGAGGTCGACGTTCGACGACTCGAGCGCGCCGCCCTGCACGTTGCCGAACTCCGAGGAACCGGCGAAGCCGCGCAGCGGCTGGCCCGATTCGGCGGTCTCGGCCCAGGCGTTGTCGCCCAGCGGCTGCAGGCCCTGCGGATTGGCGAAGTTGGTCAGCACCACCTGGCCCAGCGGCGTGGACACGCCGTTGGTGTAGCGCGCCTGCACGATGCCTTCGGACGAGACTTCGATGCCGGTCAGGCGGCCCGTCGTATGGCCGTCCTGCGTCAGGCCGGAGACGCTGAAGCCGCTGCCGAACTGGGTGGAGTTCGAGACGTCGAGCGTGATGTCGATCGGCGCGGCGCCGGTGGTCGGCGTGTACGGCGGCAGCGTGATGCGGCCCGGCGACGGCGAGGTCAGCGCGCCCATGTTGGAGTACTGCAGCGTCTGCGCGGTGCCCACCGCGGTGCCGTCGACGAACGTGTTGACCTGCCACTCGTTCGGATTCGCCGTCTTGACGAAGTACATCGACTGGCTGTGCGGCGCGCCGAGCGAGTCGTAGACGGTGAGCGACGTGGTGTAGTTGTACGACGTCGGGTCGGTCGCGCTGAACGGCGTGGTGGCCGGTGCGACCGCGTTGCCCGGCAGGTTCGCGCCGACGCCCACGCTCGAGGTGGCCTGCGGCGCGGAATCGCCGGACGCCAGCTGCAGGTCGCTCACGCGGCCGGTGTCGAAGCCGGTGCCGCTGGCGCTTGGCAGGTAGACCTGCAGGCGCTGGCCCGACGGATTGACGACGTAGCCGTCCTTGTCGGTGCCGAAGTTGCCGGCGCGCGAATACACGAACGAGCCGCCGTCGGAAAGGGTGAAGAAGCCCTTGCCGTTGATGGCGAGGTCGAGCGCCTTGCCCGTGTTCTCGACGATGCCCTGCGAGAACTGCTGCGCCACGCGCTGCAGCCGCACGCCGGCGCCGATGGTGTTCTTGGACAGGCCGTAGGCCGACGTCGGATACACGTCGGCGAACTCGGCGCGCGACTGCTTGAAGCCCGTCGTGTTCGAGTTGGCGATGTTGTTCGACGTGACGTTGAGGTCGGACTGGGCCGCGTTCATGCCGCTCAGCGAAATGCGGAAGCTCATGGATTCACTCCTGGGATGCGTGCGACGTGTTCAGTGGATCAGCCGATGCGCCGCACGGCCGAAAGCGGTTGCGGGCCGACGCCGTGCAGGTTCAGCACCAGGCCGGAGGCTTCGATGGAGACGCTGTCGATGTGCGCGGCGATGCGCGTGGACAGCGCCTGCGTCGCGTTGCCGCTGCCGGTGGTCGCGCGGATCGAGTACGTGCCGGCCGGCGCGGTGCGGCCGTCGGCCGTCTTGCCGTCCCAGCCCCAGGCGACGCTGCCGGCGCCCGGCGCTTCCACCGGCACGCGATCGACCACCTGGCCCGCGGCATCGACGATCTCGATGGTGATCGTGCCGGCGGCGGTCGCGACGACCTCGCCGTTCATGCCGGTGCCCGCGTCGAGCTGCACGGTGCCGGTATCGACCAGCGCGTCGCGGCCGACGAGCGACGCCGCGCGCAGCGTCTGGTCGGATTCCATCACGTTCGCCACCGCGCCCAGCGCGTCCTGCATGCCGCTGATGCCCTGCACGGTGGAGAACTGCGCGAGCTGGCCGAGGACCTGCGAGCCTTCCAGCGGCTTGAGCGGATCCTGGTTCTTGAGCTGCTCGGTCATCAGGCGCAGGAAATCGGCCTGGCCGAGTTCCTTCTTCTTCGTCGCCGAGCCGACGGCGTACTGCGAAAGCGCGTCGGTGGCGGAACCCACAGTGGTCATGTCGGGAATCCTCTACGGCCTCAGCGGCCGAGGTTGAGCGTGGCGACCGCGAGTTCCTTGGCGGTGTTGAAGACCTCGACGTTCGCCTGGTAGCTGCGCGAGGCGGAAATCATGTCGACCATCTGCGCGACCGGATCGATGTCCGGCGCGTAGACGTAGCCTTTCTCGTCGGCCAGCGGATTGCCCGGCTCGTAGCGCTTGAGCGGCGCGGCGGTCGATTCGGTGACCGTCTGCACCTGCACGCCGGCGAGCGACGGATCGCCCTCCACCGCGGTCGCCTGGAACACCGGCATGCGCGCGCGAAAGGTGTCCTCGGCCTTGCCCGACACCGAGTCGGCATTGGCGAGGTTGGAGGCGACGGTCGACAGGCGGACCTGCTGCGCGGTCATCGCGCTGCCGGCCACGTCGAAGATGGGCAGGTTGCTCATGGTCTATGCGGCCTCACTGCCCGGTGATCGCGGTGAGCATCGTGCGCACCTTGGATTCGACGAAATTGAGCGAGGCGCGGTACTCGAGCGAGGCCTGCGCGAACGCGGCCTTCGCGCGCTCGGCGTCGACGGTGTTGCCGTCGAGGCTGGGCTGGCTGGAGGGCGCGTCGAAACGGGCGGCCTGCGCGGCGGCGTCGAGCGGATCGGCGCCGGCACCCGCGGCCGGCGCGAGCGCAGCGTTCAGCGCCTTGGCGAAGTCCATGTCCTGCGCGCGGAAGCCGGGGGTGTCGGCGTTCGCGATGTTCGCCGACAGCAGCTGCAGCCGCTGCTCGCGCAGGGCGAGGGCGGTGCCGTGGATCCCGAGGAACGATTCGGTGGACATGGGGCCCCTCCGAGGGGCGGGAGTGTCGGAGGGGGCAGGCAAGGGGTGTGCCAGCGGGCGCGGGGCGCGGCCGACGGGCGTCCGCCGGGCACGAGGCGCCGCCGCGAGGGCCGGGGGAGGCCCGGTGCTCAGGGGAAGCCGCGCCGCCGCGATGGGCGGCCGGGCGCGCTAGGCGGCGCGCTGCCGCTGCAGGGCGTGGACGCGCGCCTCGATCCGGCTCGCCAGCTCGCGCTCGGAGTACTTCGGCACGAAGTCGTCGGCGCCCACGCGCTCCACCATCGCGTGGTTGAACACGCCCGACAGCGAGGTGTGCAGCAGCACGTGCAGGCCGCGCAGGGCGGGCGAGCGCCGGATTTCCGTCGTCAGCGTGTAGCCGTCCATCGCGGGCATCTCGATGTCGGAAATGACCATGGCGTAGCGCTGCGTGGGCGACTGGCCGCCCTCGGCGAGCTGCTGCAGGTGCTCGAGCGCCTGGCGGCCGTCCGACAGCAGCGTCGCGCCCAGGCCGAGCTGGTCGAGCAGCTGGCGGATCTGGTTGCGGGCGACGCGCGAGTCGTCCACCACCAGCACCTCGCGCGGCAGGTCCGCGGCGATGTCGAGGCGCTGCACGCCGCCCATCTCGCTGGCGCGCGGCGAGGACTCGGCGAGCACGCTTTCGACGTCCAGCAGCTGGATCAGCTCGCCGTGGAAGCGCGTCACGCCGGTGAGGTAATGGCATTCGCCGCCGAGGTCCGGCGGCGGCTGGATGTCCTCGACCGCGATGTTGACGATGCGTTCGACCCCGGCGACCAGGAAGCCCTGCACGGTCCGGTTGAACTCGGTCACGACGAGGTAGGGCGGCTCGGGACTGCCCGCCGGCGAGGCGTGCCCGACCGCGCGCGCGAGGTCCAGCACTGGGACCGTGCGGCCGCGCACGTCGGCGGCGCCGGCGAAGGCGGGCGGCAGCTGGGGCAGGGTGAACAGCGGCGGGCGCGGGATCACCTCCTGCACCTTGAACACGTTCACGCCAAAAAGCTGACGCGAGCCCAGCCGGAACAGCAGGAGCGCCAGCCGGGTGTGGCCGGCCAGGCGCGTGCGTTGGTCGATGCGGTCGAGAAGGTCGCGGCTCATGCCCGCGTTGTCGGCGGGTGGCGTCGGTTCCTTGAGCCGCCGCGACCGTGCAGCGTTGCCGCGCCGGCACGGCGATTGCTACGGCTCGCGCATGCACCGTTCCGTCCGCCCGTCGCCGCTGCTCCGCTATCTCGTCGCCACGATGCTGCTGGTCGTGGTCTACGTGGGGCGTGCGGCGCCCGCGACCACGCCCGTCGCCGACATCCTGAGGACCGCCGAGGCCGCGCTGGGGGGCGGCGGCGCGCAGGTGCAGGCCTCCGTCGACGCCGCGGTGCGGATGCCCGCGTGTTCCCAGCCGCTCACGGGGGTGGCGCTGGGGCCGCGCATGGCAGAGGTCCGCTGTCCCGATGCGCCCGGCTGGCGCCTGACCGTGCCGGCCCGCGTGCGGCGCGATGCCGATGTCGTCGTGCTGCTGGCGCCGGTGCAGGGGGGCACCGCGATCGAGGCCGCGCAGCTCGCCGTGCAGCGCCGCGACGTGGCCGGTGGCAGCGGGGTGGGTATGTCGGACCCGGCGCAGGTGGCGGGGCACATCGCCCGGCGCTCGATGCCCGCGGGCACGGTGGTCAGCGCGGGCGACCTCGCCGACGGCGCGGGGGCGCTGAAGCGCGGCGATCCGGTGGTGATCGTCTCGCGGGCAGGCGGCATCGAGGTCCGCACGGGGGGCCGTGCGCTCGGCGGCGCGGTGGCCGGGGCGGTGGTCGCGGTGGAAAACCTCGCGTCGAAGCGGATCGTGCGGGGGCGCCTGGTCGCGGACGGGGTGGTCGAGGTGCTGCAGTGACCGTTCGTCTGAACCGCGGCGAAAAATCTGTGGCGTGCGCCTCAAGTCCGGGCGGGGGTCGCCGTTACTGGCCCTGACCGCTCAACCCCGGAGTTCGTCATGACCACCAAGATCGATGGCCCCAGCCCGTCCGCGGCGCGGGTCGTGGACACCACCGCAACGGCCGCGACCGCGCGTGCCGGGACGGACCGAAACCAGCCCGTCGGCGCCGCGCCGGCGGCCGACAGCGTTCGCCTGACCGGTGAAGCCACCGGCCTGCAGGCCGCCGTCGAGAACCAGCTCGGCCGCGGCGCGCCGCTCGACATGGCGCGCGTCAATGCCGTGAAGGCCGCGCTCGCCGACGGCAGCTACCAGGTGAATCCGCAGGAGATCGCGAACCGCCTGGTCGCGCTCGAGCGCCAGATGAAGGGGTGATCGCATGCACGCCATGTCCTTGAACGCACCGTCGCCCGCCCAGGTGGGGGACGCGCTCGACGCGCTCGAGCGCGCACTGCAGGACGAACGGCGTGCATTGATCGACAACGACGCCGAGGCACTGCTGAGTTCGACGCAGGCCAAGATCGTCGCGCTCCGCTGCGCCGAAACGCTGCAGCCCGGTCAGGCCGAGGCCCCGCGCGTGACGGCGCTGTCCGAACTCAATCGCGCCAACGGGATCCTGCTGGCGCGCCGTCGCCGCGAGGTGTCGTGGGCGCTGCGCCACCTGGGTCGCGTGGAGAGCTCCGGCGTGTACGATGCCGGAGGTCATGCGGGCATGCGCCCGCAGTCGCGATGCCTGGGCGTGGGATGAGCGCGAACGAAGTTCCGTCAACTTCCGGTACGACGAATCACTGGAGCGCGCAGATGCGCTGGGCGGCGGACGTCGCCCCGATGGCGGTACTGCTGCTCGACGACGCGGGCGGCCTGCACTACGCCAACGCGAGTGCACGGCGGCTCGCCGCACGCCTGGACGAATCGCTGGACGAGCGCGAAGGCCTGCACGCGCTGCTGGCGCTCGCCAACGACACCGACTGGGAACTCGCCTGCGCGCAGGGCCATTCGCGCCGCGACATCGACGTGCGGCCCGGTTTCACGCTGGCCGTCGAGCCCTTCTGCGGCATGGGCGACAACGCCGGCCTGCGCTTCCTCGCCCTGACCGACATCTCGCTGCGCAGCGCGCGCGAGCGCGAGCTGCAGCAACGCCACGACGAACTCGAACGCGCCTACCGCTCGCTCGCGGGCGCGCAGGAGCAGTTGCTGCAGTCGGAGAAGATGGCGTCCATCGGCCAGCTTGCCGCGGGCGTCGCGCACGAGATCAACAACCCGATCGGCTACGTGCACAGCAACATCGGCACGCTCCGCGAGTACATGGGCGCGCTGTTCGGCATGCTGGAGACGTACTCGAGCGCGCTCGCGGCGCCGGACCCGCTGATCTACCGCAACGACGTGCGCGCGCAGCGCGAGAAGCTCGACATCGACTTCATCCTCGGCGACCTGCCGCAGCTGCTCGACGAGTCGCGCGAAGGCATCGAGCGCGTCACGCGCATCGTGCAGGACCTCAAGGAGTTCTCGCACGTCGGCCGCAACGAGACGATGCGCCCGGCCGACCTGCTCAAGGGGCTGGAGTCCACGCTCAACATCGTGTGGAACGACCTCAAGTACAAGGTCAAGCTCGAGAAGATCTACGGCGACATGCCGCCGGTGGAATGCCTGCCGTCGGAGATCAACCAGGTCTTCATGAACCTGCTGATCAACGCGGGACAGGCGATCGCCGAGCGCGGCACGATCACGCTGGCCTGCGGCACCGAGAACGGTGAGGCCTGGGTCAGCGTGGCCGACACCGGCTGCGGCATCCCCGAGGACGCCCTGGGCCGCATCTTCGACCCGTTTTTCACGACCAAGCCCATCGGCCGCGGCACCGGGCTCGGGTTGGCGATCTGCTACCGCATCGTCGAGAAGCACCACGGCCACATCGAGGTGCAGAGCACGGTCGGGCAGGGCACGACGTTCCGCGTGGTGCTGCCGGTGACGCAGCCGGCGGACGCGCGCGTCGCAGCCGTCTAGCGCTTCGCGCGCAGCGCTGCACCAAGTTGAAGCCATGGAAGCGCCCCGGCGCTAGGCCGGGGCAAGGGCGCAGGCATCAGAACCCGACTTCCTCGCCCGCCGCGCGTCGCTCGTGCGCGCGGAACGCGGCCTGGATGTGCTCGCGCAGCTCGTCGTCGTTCCACGGCTTGGTAAGGAAGCGGTAGATCGCGCCCTGGTTCACCGCCTCGGTGATGGTGGCCAGGTCCGTGTAGCCCGAGAGCACCATGCGCACCGTGTCCGGATAGAGATCGCGCACGCGGCCCAGGAATTCGGTGCCGCTCATGTCGGGCATGCGCTGGTCCGACACGATCACCTGCACGCGGTTGCTGGCGAGCAGGTCGAAGGCCTCGCGCACCGAGTTGGCGGTGAGGATCTGGTAGCCGTCGCGCCGGAACAGGCGCACCAGCGAGCGCAGCACGTTTTCCTCGTCGTCCAGCAGCAGCAGCGTGCGCTCGGGGCGCGTCTGCGCGAACGCCTCGGGCAGCAGGAAGCGTTTTCGGATGAGCTCGGCGAGCGCTTCCACCGGCTGCGGCGCGCTGAAGATGTAGCCCTGGAAGAAGTCGCAGTGGTTGCGGCGCAGGAAACCCAGCTCGGCTTCGCTCTCGACGCCCTTCGCACAGACCTTCATGTCGAGGCGGTGGCCCATCGCGATGATGCCACGCACGATCGCCGCGCTGCGCGTGTCGCTCATGACGTTGCGGATGAAGCTGCGGTCGATCTTCAGGCGGTCGAGCGGATACTGCGCGAGCGCCGCGAACGACAAGCCGCCGAGGCCGAAGTCCTGCACGGTGAGCGTGGCACCGAGTTCGCGCAGGCCGACCAGCGTTTCGTAGGTATGTCGCGCGTCGAGCGAAAGCGCGTTTTCCGGCACCTCGAACTCGAGCGACCGGCCCGGCAGGTTAAGCCGATGCAGCAGTTCGCCGATGCGGTCGCGGCAGTCGGGCTGCGATAGCAGCGTGGTCGGCAGGTGCATCGAGATGGTGAGGTAGTCGATGCCTTCGTCGCGCCATTGCGCGAGCTGGCGCGCCGCGGCCTCCACCACCCACGAGCCCAGCCGCGCCGACAGGCCCACGCGCTCGACGATGTCGAGGAAGCGGTTGGGCCGCAGCAGACCGTTGCTTTCCGAGTTCCAGCGCAGCAGCGCCGAAAAGCCGGCGAGCGAGCCGTCGTGGCCGTTGACGAAGGGCTGGTAGAACAGCCGGAACTCGTCGCGGTCGAACGCATCCGCGAAGCGCTGCGCGAAGCCGTCATGGATCGGGCCGCGATCGGGCCGACCGCTGTACAGCCCCACGTTGTCGAGGCCCGTCTGCTTCGCATGGCGCAGCGCATGCTCCGCTGTGGCGAGCAGTGCGGCCGCGTTCTGCGCGTGGTCGGGGAAGACGGCGATGCCGATCGAGAGCGTGATCGGCAGCGTGTACGGTGGGATCGACAGCGGCACCTCGAACGCGTCGCGCAGGCGTTCAGCGAGGGCCTCGCCGTCGGGCTCGCCGTCGCGGTAACCGATGCCCGCGATGAATTCGTCGGTGCCGCGCCGCCACAGCCAGGCGTCGGCCGGCATCGCGTTGCGCAGGCGCTGCGCGACCGCGCCCAGCACCTGGTCGCCGACCGTCTCGCCCATGTTGCTGTTGATCGACCCGAACATGTCGACGTCGATGTGCAGCAGCGCCACCTTGCGGCGCGTGGCCGCCGCGGCGGCGATGGCGGTGGCGAGGCTGGGGCCGTTCGCGCCGAGCCGGTAGATGCCGGTGACGGGGTCGACCGGCACGCTGCCGTATTCGTCGTAGCGCTGCTCCATGGCGCGAGTCTAGGCGGTCGCGACGCGACGCGTGGGGCGCGTCGCGACCGTTCCGCTCAGTGCCCGCCCGCGGCCGTGGCCGGCTTGGGCGCGCTGCCGAAGCTGCCGTCCGCCGATGCGGCGAGGTACGCGAACACCGCGTACGCGGCCGCGTTCTGCTGGATCGCGGCCGGGTCGATCTTGTCGAACGTGTCGTCGGGCGTGTGGTGCAGGTCGAAGTAGCGCGTGCCGTCCTGCGCGAGCGACGCCCAGGCCAGGCCCTGCTGCGCGAACGGCCCGATGTCCGAGCCGGGGCCTTCGCCCTTGCCGGCTTCCAGCCGCGTGATGCCGAGTGGCGCGAGCGCGGACAGGATCTGCTCGTCGGCCTCGCGCGCGTATTCGGGCAGCGAGCTCGCATAGCCGTAGATGCGGTCGGCGCCGAAGTCGCTCTCCGCGCCGATCTGGTGCTTCGTGATCTGCGGCAGGTACTTCGCGGCGTACGCGCGGCCACCGTGCAGGCCCTGCTCCTCGTTGGCGAAGGCGATCACGCGGATCGTGCGGGCCGGCTGCTTCGGCAGCTTGGCGATCATCGCGCCCGCGGCCATCGAGATGCCGACGCCCGCGCCATCGTCGATCGCGCCGGTGCCGAGATCCCACGAGTCGAGATGGCCGCCGATCACGACGACCTCGTCGGGCCTAGAGCTCCCGCGCACTTCGCCGATCACGTTGTACGACGTGGCTTCGCCATTCCAGCCGCAGTCGAGCGCGATGCGCACGCGCTGCGGGTCCAGCGCCACCAGGCGCGAGAGCTGCTGCGCGTCCGGTGCCGACAGCGCGGCCGCCGGGATCGGCGTCACGCCCTCGTCAAAACGCGTCACGCCGGTATGCGGCATGCGATGCGAGTCGGTGCCCGCCGAATGCATCAGGTAGCCGACCGCGCCCTTCGTCGCGGCGGTGGTAGGGCCGCGCGTGCGGATCCGCGAGCCCATCCCGTAGTCGTCGCCGCCGCGCTTGGGCTGCATCTGGAAATCGATGAAGGCGATCTTGCCGGCCAGTGCGCCGGCGGGCAGCGCCTCCAGCGACGCGAGATCGGTGAAGCGCACGACCTCGCCTTCGACCGTGCCACCGGGACTGCCGCCGAGCGCGGTGAGCTTCAACGGCTGCGAATTCGCGCCGAGCACCGCGCCGCTTTCGCTGCGGCGCTCCCACTTCGGGAACGTCACCGGCTCGGTCCAGACCTTGTCGTAGCCGAGCGACTTGAACTTCGCCTTGGCCCATTCCACGGCGCGCGCGTCGCCTTCGCTGCCGGCCATGCGCGGCCCGACTTCCGTCGTGATCGATTCGGTGATGCGGTAGGCGAGGTCGCTCGCGAGCGCCTGCTCACGCAGCGTCGCCGCCTGCTTCATCGCGGCGTCGGGAATGCGCACGGGCTTGGGCGGATTGGCCGCGATCGCCGGCAGCGTCGCCAGGCCCAGAGTGAGTGCCGCCACGATCGGCCGGATGCGCATGCGTCGTTCCCCGTTGGAAACCCCGGAGCTTAACAACGCGCCCGGCGCTCCCGGGCATGGCGTTCGTCACGGAACGGGTGACGGGCGTCCCTTCAGCAGGTCGCGGATCTCGCGCAGCAGCACCACGTCCTCCGGTGGCGCCGCGGGCGCTTCGGACGGCGCGCGGAGCCGGTTGTAGGCACGCAGCACGAGGAAGATCACGAGCGCGATCAGCAGGAAGTCGATCGTCGCCTGCAGCACCGAGCCGTAGTGCAGCGCGACTTCCGGCGTGGCGACCTTGCCCGCGGCGTCGAGCCGGGCGGGCCGGAGCACCGCCTTCCACTGGTCGACGCGGATGCCGCCCGTCAGCATCGCCAGCAGCGGCATCACCGCGCCGTCGACCAGCGCGCTGACGATCTTGCCGAACGCCGCGCCGATCACGACGCCGACCGCGAGGTCGACCACGTTGCCGCGTGCGACGAAGGCGCGGAACTCGCTCGCGAGGCTCATGCGGTTTCCCTAGGCGGCGATGACGGGAGGCAGGATGCGGCCGTCCAGCGCGATCACGTCGTCGAGCGAGGCGTGGAACCGGTCGCCGGGGGACAGTGCGGCCACGCCCGCGGGCGTGCCCATGAAGACGAGATCGCCCGCCTTCAGCGCGTAGAAGCGCGACAGCTCGTGGAGGATCTCCTCGACGTTCCACACGAGGTCCTGCAGCGCGCCGTGCTGGCGACGCTGGCCGTTCACCTCGAGGGCGATCGCGCGCTGCGTGTAATCGCCGACGCGCGCGGCCGGGACCAGTGCGCTCACCGGTGCCGAATGGTCGAACGACTTGCCGGTATCCCACGGCAGGCCCTTGGCCTTGGCCGCGGCCTGCAGGTCGCGGCGGGTGAGGTCCAGGCCTATTCCGTAGCCGAACACCAGCCCGAGCGCGTCGGCGGGGTCCACCACGCCGGGCGGTGCATCGCGGCCGATCGCCACGACCAGCTCGACCTCGTGGTGCAGGTCCTGCGTCGCGGGTGGATAGGGCACCTGGCCGTCGAGCACGAGCGCGTCGGCCGGCTTGAGGAAGAACACGGGCGTACCGCGGTCCGCCTTGGACGCGGCCACCGCCGCGCCCATCTCGCGGGCGTGGTCGGCGAAGTTGCGGCCGACGCAGTAGACGCGCCGGACGGGGAAGTGGCCGCCGGTGCCGTCGACCGGGATGCGAACCGGGGCGTGCGCCGGAACGACGTCGCCCATGTCAGCGCGACAGAAGCGGGCGTGCGACGACGCGGTAGCTCCCGTCGATCACCCGATCGTCCGCGCGGGGCGAGGCGGGTGCACGGCGCAGGAGCTTCCAGCCCAGGCCGCCGAGGATCATCGCGGCGCCGATCGCCAGTGCCGCCACCACGAACACGCCGAGCAGCACCAGGCCGGCCAGCGCGAGCAACACGCGCAGCAGGCGGTGGCGCGGCTTGCGCGGCTCCAGCACCGCGCGCGCGGCGCCGCGCAGCGGGCGCTCGAAGCGCGCGGAGAGGTCGATGAGGCGGAACAGGAACGTCGGTCGCATGAGAAACTGGCCGTGCATTGCGAGCGACGGAGTATCCGGCGCGGCTCCGGCCACCGTGTGAGGGAAGTGTTAATCCGATGAACGATGTGCTCGCCCGCCTCGACACGCTGCCCGAAGGCCAACCCGTCGAGGCCGAGGCGATCGTCGACGGCGAGCCGGAGTCGCTGATCCTCGTTCGGGCGGGCGAGCGCGTCGACGCGTTCCTCAACGTCTGCCCGCATGCCGGCCGCCGGCTCGACTGGGCGCCGGGCAAGTTCCTGCTGAGCCGGGACGGGCTGCTCGTCTGCGCCGCGCACGGCGCGTCCTTCGAACTGCCCTCGGGCACCTGCGTCGCGGGGCCCTGCCGCGGCGATGCGCTGCGGCGCGTGGCGGTCGAGGTGGCCGAAGGCGGCGTCCGCCTCGCGCCCTGATCAGAACATCAGGTTGACGACCAGTACGGTTACCGCCGCGTAGATCAACGACAGCGGGCCGCTCACGCGCCAGAGGTCGCCGGCCGTGTAGCCGCCGGGCGCGGTGATCATGGAGATGATCGCGTTGGACGGCGTCACCAGGTTGTTCGACGCCGCCACCGCCACCGTGAGCGCGAACGCCGTCGGGTTGCCGCCGGCGGCGAGCGCGAGGTTGATCGCCAGCGGCACCATCACGATCGTCGCGCCGACATTGCCGATCGCGATCGAGAACGCGGCCGTGCCGATGGCCATCACCAGCTCGAGCATCCACGGCGGCATCCACGCGGGCAGCAGGGCGCTGATGTGGCCGGCGAGCCAAGCCGCGGCGCCGCTGGAATCCATGGCCCAGCCGAGCGGGATCAGGCAGGCCATCAGGAACACCGTGCGCCAGCTGATCGACGCATACGCCTCGTCGATGTCGATCACCCCGGCCAGCAGCATGCCCACCACGCCCGCCATCAACGCGATCGACACGGGCAGCCGCGACGACAGCGCCAGCAGCATGGTGATCGCGAAGATCACCAGCGCGGCCTTGAGCTTGTGCGGGCGCTGCTTCGCCTTCGGGTAGTCGGTGACGACGACGAGGTCGCGCTCGCGGTTCACCGGCGCGAGTTCCGACCAGAGGCTGTGCAGCACGAGCATGTCGCCGGCGCGCAGCGAGACGTTGCGGATGTCGTCGCGGATGACGTCCTTGTCGCGGTTGATCGCCAGCAGGCTCAGGCCGTAGCGGCGGCGCAGCTGCAGCTCGGCCGCGGTGCGTCCGATGTAGCGCGACGTCGCCGGAACCACCGCCTCGGAGATGCCGGAGCGCGACGGGTTGAAGCTGTCGGCGAACGTCCGCAGGCGGTTGGCCACGCACAGGAAGTGCAGTTGCGCGAAATCGCGCACGGCCTGCTCGGTGCCCATCACGCCGATCACGCTGCCCGCGACGATGCGCGAGTCGGCCGGCGGCGCCATGCGCACTTCGTCCCCGTTCTTGAGCGCGAGCAGCAGCGGCGCGCCCGACATGCGCTCGACCTCGCCGACCGTGAGCCCGGCGAGCGGACTGGCGGCATCCACGTCCAGTTCGTAGACGTCGCCGTCGATCCCGTACGCCTCGGCGAAGTAGCTTTGCGTGCGGCCGGGGGTGGCGCCCTTGCCCTCCGTATCCGGCAGGCGGCGATAGCCGTAGAAGTAGAAGTACGCGAGCGACGAGGCGAGCAGCGCGAGGCCGATCGGCATCGGCGCGAACATGCGCAGCGGCTTCAGGCTCCCGGCGCCCGAGGGCAGGTTCGCGTTGGCGGCGAGCAGCAGGTCGTTGAGCAGGATGAGCGGCGTGTTGCCGACCATCGTCAGCCCGCCGCCCATCACGATGGCGGCGGCGATCGGAAGCAGGAACCGCGACAGTGGAAGGCCGGTGCGCGAGGACAGCCGCGCCGCGACCGGCATGTAGAGCGCCATGATCGACGGATTCTGCATCAGCGGTGAATTGACGCCGGCCGCCGCGGTGGCGAGCAGCAGCAGACGACGTTCGTCACCGTGCGCGCGACGCAGCAGCCAGCCCGCCAGCCGGTTGAGCGCGCCCGTACGATCGAGGCCGGCGCCGAGGATCATCGTCGACATCACGCAGATCACCGCGTTGCCGGCGAAGCCGCCGAACAGCGCCTCCGGATCGACGAGGCCCGTGAGGCCGAGGAGCACGAGCACCACCAGCGCGACCACGTCGGCGCGGATGCGCTCGAACAGGAACATGATCATGGTGAAGCCGGCGATCGCCAGCACCAGCACCATGTCCTGCGTCAGCGGAAGGGCGGTGTCGTCCATCGCTCAGCCGGCTCGCGACGTCGCGCACGGGGCGCGGGCGGGGCGGGCAGGGGCGACGGGGGCGCTCATCCCAGGCGGTCGTACATCAGGTCCCACACGCCGTGGCCGAGCTTCACGCCACGCGTCTCGAAGTGGGTGTCCGGACGCCACTCCGGCCGCGGCAGGGGCCCGCGCGGGCCGGCCCGGTTGACGAGGCCGGGCGTCGCGTCGAGCACGTCCCACATGTGCTCGGCGTAGTCCTCCCAGTCCGTCGCCAGGTGCAGCAGGCCGCCGGGCGCAAGCTTGCGCACGAGCAGTTGGGCGAACGCGGGCTGCACGAGCCGGCGCTTGTTGTGGCGCTTCTTGTGCCACGGGTCGGGGAAGTAGATGCGCACTTCCTGCAGCGAGCCGTCGGCGATCTCGTTCTCCAGCACCTCGACCGCGTCGTGGTGGTAGAGCTTCGCGTTCTGCGCGTTGTCGGCCGCCAGCGCGTTGAGCAGGCGGCCGACCCCCGGGGCGTGCACCTCGATGCCGATGTAGTCGCGCGCCGGGTCGTTGGCGCAGGCGAAGCGCAGCGCCTCGCCGTTGCCGAAGCCGATCTCCAGGACGCGCGGCGCGCGGCGGCCGAACGCGGCGTCGAAATCGCGCGGCGCGCCGGCGTAGTCGAGGCCGTAGCGCGGCCACTGCTCGTCGAACGCGCGCTGCTGCGCATCGGTGAAACGCCCCTGCCGCAGCACGAAGCTGCGGATGCGGCGATGCCCTTCCTCGACCGTGAACGGCTTGGCGTGCGGGACGTGCGGCTCCGTCATCAGCCGATGAGCCCGTCCACCGGCGACGACGCGCTCGCGAAGCGCTTGCGCGGGATGCGGCCGGCCTTGAACGCGGCGCGCCCGGCCTCGACGGCCAGCTTCATCGCATGCGCCATCAGCACCGGATCCCTCGCGCCGGCGATCGCGGTGTTCATCAGCACGCCGTCGCAGCCGAGCTCCATCGCGATGCTCGCATCGGACGCGGTGCCGACGCCGGCGTCGACGATGATCGGCACCTTGGCGTTCTCGATGATCTCGATCAGGTTGTACCGGTTCTGGATGCCCAGGCCGGAGCCGATCGGCGCGGCCAGCGGCATCACGGCGACGCAGCCGATGTCCTCGAGACGCTTGGCGAGGATCGGGTCGTCGGACGTGTAGACCATCACGTCGAAGCCGTCGCGCACCAGCGTTTCAGCGGCCGCGAGCGTCTGCACGACATCGGGATAGAGCGTGCGCTGGTCGCCGAGCACTTCGAGCTTCACCAGCTTGTGGCCGTCGAGCAGCTCGCGCGCGAGGCGGCAGGTGCGCACGGCGTCGTCGGCGGTGTAGCAGCCGGCGGTGTTGGGCAGGATCGTGAAGCGGTCGGGCGGCAGCACGTCGAGCAGGTTCGGCTCGCCGGGGTTCTGCCCGATGTTGGTACGGCGGATCGCGACCGTCACGATCTGCGCGCCGGCGGCCTCGGTGGCCAGGCGGGTCTGCTCGAGGTCGGCGAACTTGCCGGTGCCGGTGAGGAGGCGGGAGGTGAACGGGGTGCCCGCGATGACGAGCGGATCGGACGAGGCGAAATCGGTCATGCCGGGATTATCGCATCGTCGCCGGCCGCGGCCGGGGTCGTCGTGGCGCAGCGGGGCGGCGTCCGACGACAAGCCCGCGCGGCCGCGATCGCGCGAAGCGCAAGGCGGTCGGACCCGCGATGCGGCAACCCGCGGCTCATCCGCCGCCGAGCGCGTGCACGATCTCGACCCGGTCGCCGTCGGCGAGTCGATGGCCGGCGTGGCGGCTGCGCGGCACGATGTCGCCGTTCACCTCGACGGCAACGCGCCGCGTCGCGAGGCCTTCCGTCTCGAGCAGGGCCGACACGTCGGCGCCGGCCGGCAGTTCTCGGGGCTCGCCGTTGAGCAGCAATCGGAGTTTGGGTCCCATGGCGGCATTGTCGCCCCGCCGGGCGCCCGGCCGCACCCCTCGGCGCCCCTGCCGTTCGCCGCTTGCTAACGGCTCCTTCACATGCTTCGATGCCGCCATCCGCCCGCGTACGCCGGCGGTTTCCCAACGTTTTCAAGGACGCAACGAAATGAAACCTGTCCGTACCGCCCTGGCCGCCGCGCTTGCCCTCGCCGCGATGCCGGCCTTCGCGCAGACGTACTCGCAGACGATCTTCTTCGGTGATTCGCTGACCGACACCGGCGCGTTCCGCCCGGCGCTGGTGCAGACCGCCGGCCCGTCGGCGGCGATCCTCGGCCGCTTCACCACCAACCCGGGCCTGCTCTGGGCCGAGTACCTCGCCGATTTCTACGGCACCGCCGCCAATCCGTACTACGGCGCCAACGGCAGCGTGCAGAACCCCGCCGGGACCGACTTCGCGGTCGGCGGCGCCCGCGTGGCGACGACCAACAGCAGCCCGTTCGGCGCTGTGCCGTCGCTGCAGACGCAGGTCAACGCCTACCTCGCCGCCAATGGCGGCCGTGCCGACGCCAATGCGCTCTACACGGTGTGGGGCGGCGCGAACGACATCTTCGCGATCGCCGCCGGCGCACCGGCGAACGCCACGCTCGGTACCGCGGTGACCACGCAGGTCGCGCTGGTGAAGCAGCTCAGCAGCGCGGGCGCCCGCTACATCCTCGTGCCGACGCTGCCCGACATCGGCTCGACCCCGTCGGCCATCGCGCAGGGCGCGACCGCGCGCGCGACGCTCACCGCGCTCTCGACGCAGTACAACACCGCGCTGTTCGGCGGCCTGTCGAGCGCCGGCCTGCGGGTGATCCCGCTGGACACCTTCCACCTGCTCGGCGAGGTGGTCGCCAATCCGTCGCAGTTCGGCATCGCCAACGTCACGGGCACGGCGTGCAACCCGCAGATCACCGCGTCGTCGCTGACCTGCAACCCGACCACCTACGCGAACCCCAATTCGCCGTACACCTACCTGTTCGCCGACGGCGTGCATCCGTCGCTCGCGGGCCACGAGATCCTCGGCGACTACGCGATCTCCGTGCTCGAAGCGCCGCGCCAGGTGCAGCTGCTCACGCACACCACCTCGGTGATCAACCGTGCGCGCGCGGATGTCGTCGGCGGCCAGGCCATGGCCCGCTCGACGAGCGAAGGCGAGGGCATGCGCTGGTGGGCGAACGTGCGCGGCGATTTCCAGCGCTACGGCAAGGGTGACGTCTACGACGGCGCCGGTCCCGCGCTCACGGCGGGCGTCGACTGGAAGTCCGGCAACCTCGTCTATGGCGGCTTCGCCGGCTTCGGCCGCAGCTCGTTCGACTGGGGCCAGCGCATGGGCGAGTTCGACCAGCGCGACGCCACCCTCGGCGGTTACGTGGGCTGGCGCAGCGGCGCGGCCTGGGTCGACGGCCAGCTGAGCTACAGCCGCAACACGTACGACCTCGACCGTCGCGTCGAGCTCGGTCAGGCGACCCGCGTCCACCATGGCGATACCAGCGGCAACGTGCTGACCGTCGGCGCCGAGGGCGGCTGGGAGTTCGGCAGCGGTGCGCTGAAGCACGGCCCGGTGGTCGGCGTGCTGTCGCAGCGCATCGACATCGACGGCTTCGCCGAGGACCAGGGCACGCTGTCGACCGCGCTGGCCTACCCGGACCAGACCTTCAACTCGCTGATCGGCAAGGTCGGCTGGCAGGCGCACGTCGACGCGGGGAGCGTCACGCCGTATGCCCGCCTCACCGTCGACCGCGAGTTCGAGGACCAGCCCGAGGAGGCGTTCGCGCGCTCGCAGACGCTTTCGACCGCCGGCGATTACGCCGTGCCGGGCGTCGCGTTCGACGACACGTACGCCACGCTGCAGTTCGGCGCCCGCACGAGCGTGTTCGGCCTCAACGCGGACGTCGGCGCCAGCCTCACGCAGATGCAGGAGGGCGGCAACGACGCGACCCTGTACGTGACCGTCGGAAGCAGCTTCTGATCGAACGCCGCGCGCGTTGCCAACCGGCACGCGCGCGGCCTAGACTTCGCCCCGCGCGGGTGTAGTTCAATGGTAGAACTGCAGCTTCCCAAGCTGCTAACGTGGGTTCGATTCCCATCACCCGCTCCACAGAATCGCAACGGCGACCGGTCACACTGGTCGCCGTTTTCTTTTTCCGCGCCCGGGGAACCCCAGTGAGCACGACGTCGTCCTCCACGCTGGTCGGCTGGCGCGAGTGCATCGCGCTGCCCGACCTCGGGCTTCCGGCGCTGCGCGCCAAGGTCGACACGGGCGCGCGGTCGTCTGCGTTGCACGTCGATGCGCAGTGGCGCACGGTCGAAGCCGGTGCGCCATGGGTCGGGTTCCGCCTGACCCCGCGCGGTCGCGAGGCCGTCGAGGTCCATGCCCCCGTGCACGACGAGCGCGAGGTCGTCGATTCCGGCGGCCATCGCAGCCTGCGCGTATTCCTGCGCACGCGACTGCGGCTCGCGGGCGTCGAACGGATGATCGAGGTCAACCTGGCCGATCGCCGCGGCATGCGCTTCGCGATGCTCGTGGGCCGCACGGCGCTGTCCGGTCACTTCACCGTCGATCCCGCACGCTCCTTCCTCCACGGCCGCGCGCCCCGCCGGCCGCTTCCACCCACGGCCCGTCCATGAAGCTCGCGATCCTCTCGCGCAACAGTTCGCTGTACTCCACGCGCCGCCTCGTCGAGGCCGGCCGCGAGCAGGGCCACACGGTTCGCGTGCTCGACCCGTTGCGCTGCTACATGCGCATCGCCAGCGGCGACTTCGCGATGCACTACAAGGGCCGACCGCTCACGGGCGTCGACGCGGTGATCCCGCGCATCGGCGCATCGGTGACGCGCTACGGCACCGCGGTGCTGCGCCAGTTCGAGCTGATGGGCACCCGCACGCCCAACCCGTCCGACGCCATTCTCAAGGCGCGCGACAAGCTGCGCGCGCACCAGCTGCTCGCGTCCGAAGGCATCCACATGCCGGTGACGGTGTTCGGCGATAACCCGGACGACACCGGCGACCTGCTCAAGCTGCTCGGTCCGTCGCCGCACGTGATCAAGCTGACCGAAAGTTCCCAGGGCACGGGCGTGATCCTCGCGGAGAAACTCTCCGCGTCGCGCGGCATCACCGAGGCGCTGCGCGGGCTGTACGCGAATTTCCTCGTGCAGGAGTTCATCGAGGAGGCGAAGGGCGCCGACCTGCGCTGCTTCGTGGTCGGCGACCGCGTCATCGCGGCGATGCGGCGCCAGGCGCCGGCGGGCGAGTTCCGGTCGAACCTGCATCGCGGCGGCAGCGCGGTGGGCGTCCAGCCGACCGATGCGGAGTGCGAGGTGGCGGTGCGGGCGACGCGGGTGCTGGGGCTGGGGATCGCGGGCGTCGACCTGATCCGCTCGGACCGCGGGCCGCTGGTGCTCGAGGTGAATGCTTCGCCCGGCCTCGAAGGCATCGAAAGTGCCTCGAAAAAGGACATTGCGGGCGAAATCGTGGCCTTTGTTGCACAGGGAGGGCGGCCGTCGAAGCCGGCCCGTGCCCGCCGTCGGAAATAACGAATTGCTAACGAAAATCCCCGACAGTCCTTAACCATCGTTTAAGGGTTTCGGGCGTAGCGTGCCCGTTCCGCAGCTCATCCCGGGGTGGCTCCTCGGCGGGCCGCGGTAATCGGGGTAACACTTTTTGCCCGGGCGCCTGCGTCCGGGCACTTTTTTGCGCGCCGCCGGTCCGATGTGAAGACGATGCATGAACAGCCGTCTGACACAATCGAGCGATGCACATGCGCACCCACGACCCACGCCCCGCCCAGACGCCGTCGCCCGCCGCGACGGGCGGCAGCCGGCTCCAGCCCCAGGAAACCTCCATGCGAATCCTTGTCATCGAGGACAATCCCGACATTGCCGCCAATCTGGGCGATTTCCTCGAGGACCGCGGCCACACCGTCGACTTCGCCGCCGACGGCATCACCGGCCTGCACCTCGCGGTGGTGCACGACTTCGACGCCATCGTGCTCGACCTCAACCTGCCCGGCCTCGACGGCCTCGAGGTCTGCCGAAAACTTCGCAACGAGGCGCGCAAGCAGACGCCGGTGCTGATGCTCACGGCGCGCGATTCGCTCGACAACAAGCTCGCCGGCTTCGACTCGGGCGCCGACGACTACCTGATCAAGCCGTTCGCGCTGCAGGAAGTCGAGGTGCGCCTGGCGGCGCTCTCGCGTCGCGGTCGTGGCGTGCAGACGCGCGTGCTCAACGTCGCCGACCTCGAGTACAACCTCGACACGCTCGAGGTGCGCCGGGGCGGCAAGCTGCTCCAGCTCAACCCCACCGCGCTCAAGATCCTGCAGGCGCTGATGGAGGCCTCGCCCGCGGTGGTCACGCGGCAGGAACTGGAAACGCGCGTATGGGGCGAGGAACTGCCCGATTCGGACTCGCTGCGCGTGCACATCCACGGCCTGCGCTCGGTGGTCGACAAGCCGTTCGGCAATCCGCTGATCCAGACGCGCCACGGCATCGGCTACCGCATCGCGGCGCCCGAAGGGTCGACCGTTTGACGACGATCGCACCGGCCCTCGTGGCGGCCGGTGCGAGCCCCTAGACTGGCGGCTTCCGCCCGACCCGATCGACGATGGCCGACGTCAGCCCGTCCGCGCGCCCGCGTGCGCGCACCCGATACCGCCGGCGCCTGCGCAGCCGAATCATCCTCGGCTTCGTGCTGCTGGGCTTCGGCCTTTCGTTGATGCTCGCGCTGGCGACCAACTCGGTGCGCGACCGCGTCGAGGACGAACTCGTCACCGACGTGATGAACCGCAACATCGACGAGATCGGGCGGCTCTATTTCGCCAACCCGACCGGCGAGCCGGAAGTTCCGGTCAACCAGTACCGCGCGCGCGTGGTGACGCCCGACAAGTTCGAGCGCCTGCGCGAGGAGCAGCCGGAGTGGTTCGCCCTGGGCGACGGCATCCACACCGTCAGCGGCAACAACGACGACGGCACGCCGTTCGCCTACCGCCTGGCCGTGCGCAAGACGCCGCAGGCGTGGTTCTTCCTCGCGATGGACCTGACCGAGGCCGAGCGAGGCCGGCGCCGCACCAATCGCGAACTCGCGGGCGTGGTCGTGTTCTTCACCGCGCTGTCGCTGGTGATCGGCTGGTGGTCCGCATCGCGCGTCATGAGCCCGGTGCTGGAGCTCGCGAACCGGCTCAAGCGCTCGCGCGGGGAACTCAGCGAACCGCTGGCGAACGACTTCGCGGACGACGAGGTCGGCCAGCTCGCGGCCGCGCTGGACGAATATTCCAACCGGCTCACGCACGTGGTGCAGCGCGACCGCGAATTCAACGCCGACGTGAGCCACGAACTGCGCACGCCGCTGGCGGTGATCCGCGGCGCGATCGAGTTGCTGCTGGCCAAGTCCGACCTCGACGAGAAGTCGCGCAACCGCTTGCTGCGCATCCAGCGCGCCGAGCAGCAGTGCACCGACCTGATCAGCGCGCTGCTCCTGCTCTCGCGCAACGAGCGCGGGCAGGGCACGACCGACGTCGCGCGCGTCGCCGAACAACTGCTGGACGCGCACCGCGCGCAGCTCGGCGGCAAGCCGGTGACGCTGCGCATCGAGGGCAATCGCGGCTTGATGGCCGACGCGCCCGAGGCCGCCGTCACGGTGGCGCTGAACAACCTGATCGGCAACGCGGTGAAGTACACGGCCGAAGGCGAAGTCGTGGTTCGGCTGCAGCCCAGGTCCGTCGAGGTCGTCGATTCGGGGCCGGGGCTGAGCGCGGAGGACGCGGCGCGGCTGTTCGAGCGCGGCTATCGCGGCACGCATGCCGGCCACTCGCAGGGCGGCGGCATCGGCCTGTCGATCGTGCGGCGCCTGTGCGAGCTGTACGGCTGGGACGTGCGGGTGACGCCGGGCGACGTGCGCGGCGTGGTCGCGACGCTGACATTCGGTTGAGCGCAGCGGCCCGCCTCGAAACATGAAAAAGGCCGGCATTTCGCCGGCCTTTTCGTCCTGCGTACGGCTCAGCCCTGCAGCGGTTCCAGCCAGCCGTAGCGATCGGGCGTCGTGCCTTCGAACAGCCCGAAGAACATCGACTGCATCCGGCGCGTCAGCGGGCCCGCCTGGCCGTTGCCGACCTGGCGACCGTCCACGGAGCGGATCGGCGTGATTTCCGCGGCCGTGCCGCACATGAACAGCTCGTCGCAGAGATACAGGTACTCGCGCGGCAGGTCGCGCTCGATCACCGGAATGCCGGCGTCGCGCGCGAGCGTCATGATCGTGTTGCGCGTGATGCCGTTGAGCAGCGCGGCACTGACCGGCGTGGTGTGCAGCGCACCGTCGAACACGAGGAACAGGTTCTCGCCGGCGCCTTCGCTGAGCAGGCCGGTCGATGCGAGCGCGATGCCTTCGCCGAAGCCGAGGCGGCGCGCCTCGCGGGCGACGAGCTGGCCCGAGAGGTAGTTGCCGCCGGCCTTCGCGCCCGCGGGTATGGTGTTCGGCGCGAAGCGCTGCCAGCTCGACACGCAGGCGTCGATGCCCTGCTCGAGCACGCCTTCGCCGAGGTACGGGCCCATGAACCACGAGGCCACCGACACGTCGATCGGCGTCTCGGCCGACAGCCCGAAGCCGCCAAGGCCGCGATAGGCCAGCGGGCGCAGGTAGGCGCGCGTCAGGCCGTTGCGCAGGATCACCTCGCGGCAGGCGGCGTTGAGCTCGTCGAGCGAGTACGGCAGCACCATGTCGTAGATACGTGCGGAGGCGAACAGGCGGCGGTTATGGTCGGTCAGGCGGAAGATCGCCGGGCCGTTCGGCGTCTCGTAGCAGCGGATGCCCTCGAAGACCGACGAACCGTAATGCAGCGCATGCGACATGACATGGGTGGTGGCCTCGGCCCAGGGCTTGATCGAGCCGTTGTGCCAGATCCATTCGGGGTATTGCATGCGCGGCGTCCGGGGAGTGGGAAACGGCGCATTGTCCCATGAGGCGGCCGTACGCCGTCAGTCCACGACCTCGACCGGCTCGCTCGACGGCGCGGGTGCGCGTCGAGCCCCGCCTTCCACGATCCACCAGCAGTCCAGCTGCTTGCGCAGGGCGAACACGGTCCGGACGGGCGTGCTGCCGCGCTTGGAGGTCTGCTCGAGCCGCAGCCCGACCGGGGGGCGCGTCGGCACGGTGGTCGGGTAGGGCTCGTCGTCGACACCCGGCCAGATCGGCTGCACGTCGACCAGCGGACGGTCGACGACGGCCTGCAGGCGGTCCATCAGCGCATAGCCCGCGTGCGTCCCCATGCCCGTCCATAGGTACACGCCCGCCAGGCGGTTCACGTCGTGCGACTCCACCGCGGACGACACCTCGAAGGCGAGGTCGCGCAGGGTGCGGGGGCACGCGGGGCGGTACGAGCGCAGCTGCGCGGTCGACGCGCCGGACGTGGGGCGCTCGGTGGCGCCGATCACGTCGCAGCGCTGGTCGGTGAAAACGGTGGTGCCGTCGTCGAGCACGCAGCGCCGGACCTGCGCGGATACCGGCGACGGCGTGGCGAGCGGCAGCAGTGCGAGGAGCGGAAACAGGCGGCGCAGCATGGGCCTAGCGTACGGCCGCCGGCGCGTCGCGGCACGCGACCGCTGTCAGAAGTGGACGAAGTAGCAGCCCGCGTACCGTTCCACGTTCAGTTCCAGCGCGTGCATGCCGTTCTCGCCGCCCACGCTGACCTGCAGGATGCCGGCGCGGCCGTCGACGTCGTTGTCGGCCGACGCCAGCTGCATGCCGAAGCCGATCTGCGCGTCGAAATAGCGCGTCGACTGCACGTTCGACTTCGCCAGGCGCTCGAGCCGCTTCATCACCGGCGTGGCCTGCGACTGCGTCATGCCGGCCCACTGCCAGCTCTCGGCGAGGCGGTTGACGTCGCGAAGCCCGATCGAGCCCTCGATGTCCATCGCGAGCTGGGTCGGCGTGCGCGCGCACCCCGCCTGCAGCGAGCGGCGACCGGCCGGTGAAGCGGAAACGACGGCATCGGACATCGCCGCGTCGGCATAGGCCTCGGGCTCGCGGGCGGCTTCGCTCGCCAGCCGCATGCCGAGGTCGGCGGACATGTCCGACGCCTTCGCGCCGACGAAGCTGCACGGCTTGTCGGTGTAGACGCTGGTGCCGTCCGGCGCGCGGCACTTCTGGATGCCGGTAAAGCTCGCATGTGCGTCCGGCGACGCCGGCATCAGCAGGCCGAGGCCGAGCGCGAACGTGAACACGGACATCGAAGTTTTCATGGCACGCACCTGCGTCAGCGGATGCGTGAAATGCTCAACGTCGTTTCGTCAACGCGAAGTGTGACGAAGTGGCCGGGAATGAACCGGTTCCGAACGAAACCCGGGTTTTCAGCGTAAATGCGACAACACGTTTAGCGTCGGTTTCGACAGATTCAACGTGTAGAAGTGCAGTGACGGCGCGCCGCCATCGACCAGGCGGCGGCAGAGCTGCCCCACGACCTCGGCGCCGAACGCCCGGATGCTGTCGGCGTCGTCGGCGTACGCGAGCATGCGCTGGGTGATCCACCGCGGGATCTCGGCGCCGCACAGGTCCGAGAAGCGGCGGATCTGGCTGAAGTTGGCGATCGGCATGACGCCGGGCACGATCGGGATGTCGATGCCCTGCTTGCGAACATCGTCGACGAAACGGAAATAGGCGTCCGCGTTGTAGAAGTACTGCGTGATCGCGCCGTTCGCGCCCGCGCGCACCTTGCCCACGAAGTTGCGCAGGTCGGCCTGCGAATCGCGCGCCTGCGGGTGCATCTCGGGGTAGGCCGCGACCTCGACGTGGAAGTGGTCGCCGGTTTCCTCGCGGATGAAGCGCACCAGTTCGTCCGCGTAGCGCAGCTCGCCGGCGCTGACCATGCCGGAGGGCAGGTCGCCGCGCAGCGCGACCAGGCGCTTGGCACCGAGCGCGCGGTAGAGCTTGAGCAGGCCCCGGATTTCCTCGCGCGAACCGCCCATGCAGGTGATGTGCGGGGCGGCGTCGAGGCCGCCGGTGCGCAGCTTCTGGATGGTCTCGGGCGTGTGGCTCAGGGTCGAGCCGCCGGCCCCGAAGGTGACGCTGACGTAGTCCGGACCCGCGTCGCGCAGCTTGGCCACGGTCCGGTCCAGCTGCGCGTGCTGCTCGGCCGTCTTCGGAGGGTAGAACTCGAAGCTGATCGGAACCATGGCACCCCCGGCGTCGGAAGCGCTGATTCTATCTTTCTATCGCGATGGATAGAAACCTAAGTTCCGCCGTGCAGCCGCGCCGGCCGCATGGGCCAGCGCACCGGCCATGCCGATCAGCGCGATACCGTCGCCCCGACGACGCGCCCCGTCCGACGATCCAGGGACGCGGTGCGGCCGGCGGCGTCCACCAGGTCGAACGGCACACCGCCGGTCCGGAGTTCGTAGGGACTGAACCAGCTCATGGACGTGGCGGGCGTCGACGCGCCCGCTGCGATCACGCGCTCCGGAAAGCCGGCCTGGCGCAGCACGTCGTCGGTCTGGCGGTCGTTGCGCGCCATGAGCATCGCGCGCACGCCTTCCGGCAGGCCCAGCGACGGGTCGAGCCCGCTGCGGTGCAGGCCGATCCCGGCGTCGTAGGTCATCTCGCGCGACTTCGAGGCCGCCCAGAGCAGGGCGCAGGCGCTGGCGCAGCGACCCGCGACCCGGACGGTCAGGCCGCGCGCATTGGCAAGCTCCGCGACGCGCAAGGCCTGCGCGCGCATCCCGCCCGGGCCGGTGACGATCAGCCGTCTTACCGCGGGATTCGCGTCCAGCGCACGTCGCACGTCCGCCTCGAAACGCGGGCCGATGACACCGTCCACCCGCAACGCCTGTTCGGTGGGCGACACCCGGACGGCGGCATTGTCGACCTCGGCGTCCGGAATACCGGCCGCGTGCACCCCGCCGGCGGCCACGAGAAGTGCGGCCGTCGCCGCGACGAGAAAACGATTCACAGCCTGTCAGTCCGAACGGGATCCCCGGTCCCATCGTCGCGCACCCGTAGTCCCGCTCCGTGCGCGCAGTCGCAGAATTCGAATGCTGAACGTCTCGGGGTGCGCAGAAGGTCCGGGATTTCATCCCGTGATCATCCGGCGCGTGCTGGCCGACGCCGCCCCCGGAACGGGAACGGGCGCCGTGGGCGCCCGTTCCGTGTCGCGGTACCGCTGCCTTGATCAGTAGCGGTAGTGGTCCGGCTTGTAGGGGCCGTCCTTGTCCACGCCGAGGTACTCGGCCTGCTCGTCGGTGAGCACGGTCAGCTTCACGCCGATCTTCTCGAGGTGCAGCCGCGCGACTTCCTCGTCGAGCTTCTTCGGCAGGATGTAGACCTTCGCCTCGTACTCGTCCTTCTTCGCCCACAGGTCGATCTGCGCGAGCGTCTGGTTCGAGAACGAGTTCGACATCACGAAGCTCGGATGGCCCGTCGCGCAGCCCAGGTTCACCAGGCGGCCTTCGGCGAGCAGGAAGATCGAGTTGCCGTTCTCGAACGTGTACTTGTCGACCTGCGGCTTGATGTTCGTGTGCTGCGCACCCGACTGGTACAGCGCGTCGACCTGGATCTCGTTGTCGAAGTGGCCGATGTTGCAGACGATCGCCTGGTCCTTCATCCGCTTCATGTGATCGAGCGTGATGACGTCCTTGTTGCCGGTCGTGGTGACGTAGATGTCGCCGCGGCCGAGCGTGGACTCGACGGTGTTGACCTCGAAGCCCTCCATCGCGGCCTGCAAGGCGTTGATCGGATCGATCTCGGTGACCACGACGCGCGCGCCGTACGCACGCAGCGACGCCGCCGAGCCCTTGCCGACGTCGCCGTAGCCGCAGACCACCGCGACCTTGCCCGCGAGCATCACGTCGAGCGCGCGCTTCAGGCCATCGGCCAGCGACTCGCGGCAGCCGTAGAGGTTGTCGAACTTCGACTTGGTGACCGAGTCGTTGACGTTGATCGCCGGCACCAGCAGCGAGCCTTCCTCCGCCAGCTTGTAGAGACGGTGCACGCCGGTGGTCGTCTCCTCGGACACGCCCTTCCAGTCCTTGACGACGGTGTGCCAGAAGCCCGGGCGCTCGCTCTTGACGCGCTTGAGCAGGTTCTTGATCACCTGCTCCTCGTGCGAGGACGCCGGCTCGTCGACCCACGTCGAACCGTTCTCGAGCTCGTAGCCCTTGTGGATCAGCAGGGTGACGTCGCCGCCGTCGTCGACGACCAGCTGCGGGCCGAGGCCGCCCGGGAAGGTCAGCGCGTCGAGCGTGCAGTCCCAGTACTCCTCGAGCGACTCGCCCTTCCACGCGAACACCGGCGTGCCCGACGCGGCGATCGCGGCGGCGGCGTGGTCCTGCGTCGAGAAGATGTTGCAGGACGCCCAGCGCACGTCGGCGCCGATGTCCTTCAGCGTCTCGATCAGCACGCCGGTCTGGATGGTCATGTGCAGCGAGCCGGTGACGCGCACGCCGGCGAGCGGCTTGCTCGATGCGTACTTGCGGCGGATCGACATCAGGCCCGGCATCTCCTGCTCGGCGATATCGAGTTCCTTGCGGCCCCAGTCGGCGAGCGAGATGTCGGCGACCTTGTAATCGCCTTCGGTGGAGAAGGTCTTGGGCATAGCGTTCATGGGTAGCTCCGTGGTCGTGGGGAACCGGCAGTGGATGCATCCGGTTCCTGCACGGGCGCCGTTGGAAAGATCGCCATCGAGCCTGGCCGTCTTCGCCTTCGTTGAAGGCTCGGCGCGGATGCCCGCGCGACGGTCGCAGCGCCCCTCGATGGGCCCGGCGATTGTACCGCGCCGCGATCGACGGAGGCTCGCCGTTGCATCGGCAGCGCCGCCGCGTGCCGAGGCGTTCACGTGCGGGCCTTTCCGGCATGCGACGTCCCGAACCTCGACGCCCGTCGCCCGACCGGCACTTCCGGCGCATTGACACCGAAGCGGCGGTACGCGAAGCATCGGGGCTTCGTTCGACTTCCGGATCCGACCGTGCCGACCGCTGCTCCCGTCCTGCGCCGCCTCGTTCTTCCCACACTGATCTCGCTCGCCTGCATGGGCACGCTGGCGGCGCAGCCCGCGCCGGCAGCGGCCGCGCCAACGGCCGACAGCGGCTACCGCCTGCCCGCGCCGGCGCTGCAGGCGATCGTCGACGCGCCGCGCCCGCCGCAGCTGATCCTCGGCCCGCAGCGCGATCTCGCCGCGATGATGCAGGTGCCGCCGCTGCCCTCGATCCGGTTGGTCGCGCAGCCGGAGCTCAAGCTGGCCGGCATCCGCATCAACGCCCGCAGCTATGCGCCGAGCCGCTTCTCGTTCGGTGGCGACTTCTGGCTGAAGGACGTCGCGACCGGCAAGGACATCCGCATCGACGGTCTGCCGGAGCCGCTGTCGCTCGCGGGCGCCACGTGGTCGCCCGACCAGTCGTACCTCGCGCTCAACCAGCAGGATCCCGTCAGCGGCGCCAACGAGTTGTGGGTCGTCGACGTGCAGTCGCGCAAGGCGCGTCGTGTCGCCAGCGGCCTGAACACGGTGATGGAAGCGCCGCGCTGGATGCCGGATTCGAAGCGGCTGCTCGTGAGCCTGCGGCCCACGGGGCAGGGCGAGGCGCCGGCCGGCGACACCGCGCCGACGGGTCCGAACGTGCAGGAAACCGCGGGCACGGGCACCGTGCGCCAGCTGCGGACGTACCAGGACATGCTGCGCAGCGAGCAGGACGCGCGCGTGCTCGACCACTACCTCACCGTGCAGCCCGCCCTCGTGTCGCTCGATGGCAGCGTCACGCGCATCGGCGAACCCGCGAAGTACGTGGATCTCGCGCCGTCGCCGGACGGCCGCCACCTGCTCGCGCAATCGATCGACCGGCCGTATTCCTACATCGTGCCGCTGTCGTACTTTCCGCGCCGCATCGACGTGATCGGCCTCGACGGCCGCAGCGAACGCACGATCGCCAAGCTGCCGCTGTTCGAAGGCCTGCCCAATGGCAACGATGCCGTGCCGACCGGCGTGCGCGACATCGAGTGGCGCAGCGATGCGCCGGCGACGCTGGTCTGGGCCGAAGCGCAGGACGGCGGCGACCCGGCGAAGGCGGCCGCCGTGCGCGACGTCGTCTACCAGCAGGCGGCGCCTTTCTCGGCGAAGCCTGCGGTCCTCGCGAAGCTGGCGACGCGCTTCGCCGGTGTCACGTGGGGCCGCGGCGATGTCGCGCTGGTCGACGAGTACTGGTGGAAGACGCGTCAGCAGAAGCAGTGGCTCGTCGCGCCCGACGCGCCCGCGACGGCGCCGCGGCTCGTGCATGAAGGCTCCAGCGAGGATCGTTACGCCGATCCCGGCAACGCCGTCACCACGCGCACGGGCAGCTACCTGCCGCGGCTGCAGTTCACCCGCGACGGGTCGGCGTTCTTCCGCATCGGTGCCGGTGCGTCGCCCGAGGGCGATCGCCCGTTCGTCGACCGCGTGAACCTCGTCGACTTTGCCGCCACGCGCCTGTTCCGCTCCGACGCGCCGAACTACACCGCGCCGGTCGCGGTGCTCGACGATGCCGGCGCGCGCTTGCTGGTGACGCAGGAGTCGGCCGCCAATCCGCCGAACTACTTCGTGCGCGACGCCGCCGGCGCGCTGCGCGCGCTCACGGCGTTCAAGCACCCGACGCCGCAACTCAAGGACATCCGCAAGGAGCAGATCCGCTACAAGCGCGCCGACGGCGTCGAGCTCACCGGCACGCTGTACCTGCCGCCGGGTTTCACGCCGGGCAAGGACAAGCCGCTGCCGCTGCTGATGTGGGCGTATCCGGCGGAGTTCAAATCCGCGGCAGCCGCATCGCAGGTGACCGGCTCGCCATACCGCTTCAACGCGGTCAGCTACTGGGGGCCGCTGCCGTTCCTCGCGCGCGGCTTCGCGGTGCTCGACGATCCGTCGATGCCCATCGTCGGCGAAGGCGACCGCGAGCCCAACGACACCTACCTCGAGCAGCTCACGTCGAGCGCGCAGGCGGCGGTGGACGAGGTCGTGCGACGCGGCGTCGCAGATCGCGGCCGCATCGCGGTGGGCGGCCATTCCTACGGCGCGTTCATGACCGCGAACCTGCTCGCGCACACGCGCCTGTTCAAGGCCGGCATCGCGCGCAGCGGCGCGTACAACCGCACGCTCACGCCGTTCGGCTTCCAGGCCGAGGAGCGCAACTACTGGGACGCGCGCGAGACGTACGCGACCATGTCGCCCTTCAATTACGTCAAGGACATCAAGGACGCGCTGCTGATGATCCACGGCGAGGACGACAACAACTCCGGCACGTTCCCGATCCAGAGCGAGCGCATGTTCGCGGCGATCAAGGGCACGGGCGGCACCGCGCGGCTGGTGATGCTGCCGCGCGAGGCGCACGGCTACCGCGCACGCGAGTCGATCATGACGATGCTCGCGGAGTCGGACGACTGGCTGACGCGCTACGTGAAGAACGCGACGCCGACCGCGGCGACGGGGGCGGCCACCGCGAAATGAGCACGGGGAGGCGGCCGGCGCCACCTCCCGCATTCCCGAACTGGACCGGGCGACATTCCATCGCACCGTCGCAACGAAAAAGGGCCGCATCGCGCGGCCCTTTTTCTTTCGCCCCGACGGTGCGGGGTGCGGAGGTCGACCTTACAGGCCGGCTTCCTTGCGCAGCGCGTCGGCGCGGTCGGTCTTCTCCCACGAGAAGGCCGTCGCCGTCTCCGACTTGCCGTCCTGGCCGGTGTAGGTCAGCTCGTACGGCGCGCGGCCGAAGTGGCCGTAGGCGGCGGTCGGCTGGTAGACCGGGTGGATCAGGTCGAGCATCTTGACGATGCCGTACGGGCGCAGGTCGAAGTGCGCGCGGATCAGCTTCTCGATCTGCTCGTCGGAGATCTTGCCGGTGCCGAACGTGGTGACCGAGATCGAGGTCGGCTCGGCGACGCCGATCGCGTACGACACCTGCACCTCGCAGCGCTCGGCGATGCCGGCGGCCACGATGTTCTTGGCGACGTAGCGCGCGGCATAGGCGGCCGAACGGTCGACCTTCGACGGATCCTTGCCCGAGAACGCGCCGCCGCCGTGGCGGGCCATGCCGCCGTACGTGTCGACGATGATCTTGCGGCCGGTCAGGCCGCAGTCGCCCACCGGGCCGCCGATCACGAAGATGCCGGTCGGGTTGATGTGCACCTTGTGCTTCGGCAGCGCCGACAGCCACTCGGCCGGAAGCACCGGCTTGAGGATCTCCTCGTAGACGGCCTCGACGAGGTCGTTCTGCGCGATGTCCGGGTCGTGCTGCGTCGACAGCACGACGGCGTCGAGGCCGACGACCGTGTGGTGGGCGTCGTAGCGCAGCGTGACCTGGCTCTTCGCGTCCGGGCGCAGCCAGTTCAGCGTGCCGTTCTTGCGGACCTTGGCCTGCTGCTCGACGAGACGGTGGCTGTAGTACAGCGGCGCCGGCATGAACTCGGGCGCTTCGTCGCAGGCGTAGCCGAACATCAGGCCCTGGTCGCCCGCGCCCTGTTCCTCGGGGTGCGTGCGGTCCACACCCGCGGCGATGTCCGGCGACTGCTTGCCGAGCATGTTGATGATCGCGCAGGTGTGGCCGTCGAAACCGACGTTCGAGTTGTCGTAGCCGATCGCGTTGATCACGTTGCGTGCGAGGGACTCGATGTCGACCCCGGCCGACGTCGTGACTTCACCGGCGACGATCGCGGCGCCGGTCTTCACCATCGTCTCGCAGGCCACGCGGGCGCGCTTGTCCTGCGCGAGGATCGCGTCGAGGACGGCGTCGGAGATCTGGTCGGCGATCTTGTCCGGATGGCCTTCGGAGACCGATTCCGAGGTGAAGAGGTAGCTGGACATCGGCTATATCCTTGTATTCGGATGAAAGGATGGCCGCGCATGATACAGGCTCGGCCGGGCGCGTGCATTCTGCGCAGGGCCCCGCCGCGGCCGGGTCAACGTCGATTCAGAACACGGTCGCCCGGGCCTGGATGAAGGAATAGAAGAACACCGCGTTCGGGTCGTTCTGCACCTGGTGCATCTCGCGGCGCATGCCCTCGACGACGTCGGGCGTGACGGCGCCCGCCTCGATCAGGTTGTCGGCCGCCGACAGCAGCAGCTCCTCCCAGAAGGCGATCATCACCTTGCGGCGGCCGGGCTCGCGGTTGTCGAAATAGAACGTCTTCACCTCGGTGGCGACGTCGCGGTAGCCGCCGGCCAGCAGCAGGTTGCCGAGCTTGGCGCCCACGAACGGATCTCCGCCGTGCTCGTGCTGGAAGTCGTTGAAGGCCATCCAGTACCGCCACGTGTTAGGCGAATACGGATCGAGCAGGAACGAGGAGTTCATCACCTCGGTGATGTAGACCGTCGAGCCCGGCGTGAGCACGCGCCGGACCTCGTTGAGCACGCGGGCGGGCGAGGGCACGTGCTCCAGGACCCAGCACAGGAACGCGCCGTCGAAGCTGCGCGGCTCGAAGGGCAGGTCGGAGGCATCGGCCTGCTGCAGCGTATAGCGGCCGTCGAGCCAGGGCATGGCACCGAGATGTTCGCGCGCGGCGCCGAGCTGCGCATCGCTCAGGTCGACGCACGTGACCTGCAGCTCGGGGAAACGCCGCAGCAGGATCTCCGTCTGCGCGCCGACGCCGCTGCCGACCTCCAGCAGGCGCCGCACGCCCGTGTAGTCGATGTTGGAGAAGATGGTGGACTCGGCGATGCGCGCCTGCTTGAGCAGGCGGGCCTGCTCGGTGCGCGAGAAGCCGTGCAGGTAGACGTGGTCGGTGTCGGCGGTGTCGGTCATGGCGTACTCCGGGTGCGGCCATCATCGACGCGGCGCGCTAAGCGACGGTGACAACGGCTGGCACCGGTTCCGAGCCGCGCCTCAGGCCGCCTGCGCGACAGGCGCCACGCCGGCGATCAGCGCATCGAAATAGTCGCGCGTGAGGCGCAGCTGCGCCTCGGCGGTTTCCGCGCGGTTGACCACGGCGCGGAACGCCGCATTCTCCGGCCGGTCCTTCGCGTACCAGCCCAGGTGCTTGCGCGCGATGCGCACGCCGGAGGTCTCGCCGTAGAACGCGTGCAGCGCCTCGAGATGCCCCAGCAGCACGTCGCGGATCTCCGGCAGCGACGGCGGCGCAAGTGCCTCGCCGGTCGCCAGGTAATGCGCCACCTCGCGGAAGATCCACGGCCGGCCCTGCGCGGCGCGGCCGATCATCACCGCGTCGCAGCCGGTGCGGGCAAGCACCTCGGCCGCCTTGCGCGGCGAGTCGATGTCGCCGTTCGCGACGACCGGGATCGACAGCGCTGCCTTGACGGCTGCGATCGTGTCGTACTCGGCGACGCCGGTGTACTGCTGGTCGCGCGTGCGGCCGTGGATCGCCAGCGCGGCGACGCCCGCCGACTCGGCGATGCGCGCGATGGCCAGCGCGTTCTTCGCGTCCGCGGCCCAACCGGTGCGGATCTTCAGCGTGACCGGCACGTCGACGGCGTTGACCACCGCATCGAGGATGCGGCCCACCAACGCGTCGTCGCGCATCAGCGCCGAGCCGGCCCAGGCGTTGCACACCTTCTTGGCGGGGCAGCCCATGTTGATGTCGATGATCTGCGCGCCGTGGTCGACGTTGTAGCGCGCGGCCTCCGCCATCACCTCGGGCACCGTGCCGGCGATCTGCACGCTGATCGGCGCGGGCTCGTCGACGTGGTCCATGCGGTGGCGGGACTTCGCGGTGGACCAGAAGCGCGGGTCCGACGTCGTCATTTCCGACACGCACAGCCCGGCGCCCAGCCGCTTGCAGAGCAGCCGGAAGGGCTTGTCGGTGACGCCCGCCATGGGCGCGAGGATCACCCGGGGCGCGATCTCGTGGGGGCCGATGCGCATGCGGCGAGTTTACCGGGGCGCGGCCCCGCCGCCGGATCAGGCGGCGGCGAAGCGGCCGGTGACGTCCGCGTGCGCCGGCATCGACAGTGCGGCGCCCGGCCGCTCGGTCGACAGGCCGGCATAGGCGATCGCATAGCGGACATGCATCGCGAACGGCTGCTGCGGCCGCCCGGCGATCGATGCGGCGAGTGCTCCGTTGAACGCGTCGCCGGCACCGGTCGTGTCGCGCACGTCGACAGCGCGGGCCGGCAGGCGGTAGTGGCCGTCGGCATCGCCGCGGCGGGCGCCGTCGGCATGCGAAACGAAGGCGCCCGCGGCGCCCAGTGTGACCACGACCGTCCCGTCCGGCAGCAGCCGCCGGCAGAGCGCGTGCAGGGCGTCGTCCGCCGTGGCGGCGACGGCCGCGCCGTCGAGGTGCGTGTCGAGGTGCGCGTTCGCCAACGCCGCGAACTCGCTCTCGTTCGGCGTCAGCACGTCGACCTGCGCAAGCAGCGAGGCCGCCACCTCCGCGTTCGCCGGCGCCGGATTGAGGATCGCGAGCGCGCCGGCTTCGCGCGCGATCGCGAAGGCGGTTGCGGCTGCGGCGGACGGCGTCTCGAGTTGTGCCAGCACCACGGCCGGCGATTCGCCGGCCAGCGCGTCGCGCACGTGGGATTCGTCGACGGACTCGTTCGCGCCCGGCGCGACCACGATCGAATTGCGGCCCTGCGCGTCGACGAAGATGCCGGCCGACCCGGTCGGCGCGTCGCTGGCCGCGTCGCGCAGGTCGATGTCGTCGGCGACCGCGAGCGCGCGCGCGTACTGCCCGCCCGCATCGGCGCCGAGCGCGCACACGAAACGCGTCGCCGCGCCGGAGCGCGCCGACGCCATCGCCTGGTTGAAGCCCTTGCCGCCGGGGCCGCTCATGTAGCGGCCCGAGCGCGTCTCGCCCGCGGCGGGCAGGCGGTCGAGCATCCACACGTGGTCGACGTTGAAGCTGCCGACCACCGCGACCGAGCCGCCCATGTCAGGGATTGGCGACGTCGGTGCCGCCGTGCACGGGCACGCGGACGGCGCCGGCATCGTGGCGATGGCGGAACAGCGGCACGAACAGCGCTGCCATCGCGAGCGCGTACAGGGCGAACGCGGACCAGATGCCGTGCCAGTCCTTGGCGCCACCCGGGGCGGTGAAGAACGCGTCGATGACGTAGCCCGACACGAGGCTGCCCAGCACGGCGCCGATGCCGTTGGTCATCACCATGAAGAGGCCCTGCGCGCTGGCGCGGATCGCCGGATCGCTCTGCTGCTCGACGAACAGGCTGCCGGAGATGTTGAAGAAATCGAAGGCCATGCCGTAGACGATGCAGCTCAGCACGATCATCCACAGGCCGGCGCCCGGATCGCCATAGGCGAACAGGCCGAAGCGCAGGAACCACGCGATCATCGAGATCGTCATCACCGTCTTGATGCCGAACCGGCGCAGGAAGAACGGGATGGTCAGGATGAACAGCGTTTCGCTGATCTGCGAGATCGACATGATGATCGCGGGGTACTTCACCGCGAGCCGATCGGCGAACGCCGGGTTGTTGCTGAACTCGCCGAGGAACGTGCCGCCGTAGGCATTGGTGAGCTGCAGCGCGGCGCCCAACAGCATCGCGAAGATGAAGAACACGGCCATGTTGCGGTTGCGGAACAGGCGGAACGACGACAGCCCGAGCACGTCGACCAGCGAGCGGTTGTCGCCGGCGCGCAGCTTGGGCGGGCAGGGCGGCAGCGTGAACGAATAGAGGCCGAGCGCGATGGCGGCGGCGGCCGCGATGTAGAACTGGCCGGGCGAGGTTTCCAGCTTGAGCAGGCTGGTCGTCCAGAGCGCGGCGATGAAACCGACGGTGCCCCAGACGCGGATCGGCGGGTAGTCGCGCACGACGTCCATGCCTTCGCTCTTGAGCGCGTTGTAGGCGACCGCGATGCCGAGCGCGAGCGTCGGCATGTAGCAGCACATCGTCAGCATCATCAGGCCGATCAGCCCGCGCGGGCTGTCGACCAGCGGCACACAGGCGAGCAGGATGCCGCCCGCGATGTGCAGCGCGCCGTAGAGCTTCTCCGCGTTGATCTTGCGGTCGGCCAGTGCGCCCATCAGCGCCGGCATGAACAGCGAGGCGAAGCCCATCGTGGAGAACACGAGGCCGAAGTCGGTGCCCGACCAGTGGCGGTTCTCGAACCAGTAGCGCCCGATGGTGATCAGCCAGGCCCCCCAGATGAAGAACTGGAGGAAGTTCATCAGGGTGAGACGGAATTTCAGGTTCACGGGCGGTCCTGGCTGCGGCGCGGAAGTCGCCGCAGCGTAGAGGCAAAAGCGGCCGTGGTGAAGCCGGACGCTCGCCTGGAACCTGACTAGCCGACTCCGGCGACCAGTGCCCAGATGCCCAGCACCGCGAAGACCGCCGCGGCGGTGAGCCGCGCCGCCCTGAGCGGCAGGCGATCGGCGAAGCGGCTGCCCAGCAGCACCACCGGCACGTTGGCCAGCAGCATGCCCAGCGTCGTGCCGGTGACGACCTGTCCGAAATCGTGGAAGCGCGCCGCGAGCAGGATCGTCGCCACCTGCGTCTTGTCGCCGATCTCGGCGATGAAGAAGGCGATCGTCGTCGCCACCAGCGCGCCGTATTTCGCGGGGCCGCCCTCGCCGTCGTCGAGCGTGTCCGGCTTGAGCGTCCACAGCGCCACGGCGATGAAGCTGCCCGCGACGATCCAGCGCAGCACGTCCGGCGTGAGCAGGGTCGACAGCCAGTCGCCCAGCGCGGCGGCGAGCGCGTGGTTCAGCACGGTGGCGATGACGATGCCCGCCACGATCGGCCACGGCCGGCGGTAGCGCGCGGCGAGCATGAGGGCGAGCAGCTGGGTCTTGTCGCCGATTTCGGCGAGGGCGACCGTGCCGGTCGATACGAGCAATGCGTTCAAGGAGCCTCCGGAGCCGGGCGAGACGCACGAAGGCGAGGCACGGCCCGGCGGTCGCGCATCGCCTTCGGTCTTGCCCCGGATCGCATCGCGATCCTCCGCGCACCACGGCCGGCTGGCCGAGTGTGTTGACGCGCGGGCCGTCGTGGCTACGGCGGACTACTCCCCGAGAGGAGGGCGCATTGTAGCGGCCGCGTGGACCGTTGCGATGAACGGCGCGCGGTGCAATCGATTACCGGACCGGCGTCACGCCTGGCGCGGGTACGATGCGGCGCAACCACGGGAGACGCCCATGCACTACCGCCGCCTCGGATCCTCCGGCCTGCAGTTGTCCGCGCTGTCGTTCGGTGCCTGGCTCACCTTCGGCAACCAGGTGCCGCGGAGCGAATGCCGCAACCTGGTCGCCGCGGCCTGGGACCACGGCATCAACTTCTTCGACAACGCCGAGGGCTATGCGAACGGCGAGGCCGAAACGGTGATGGGCGACGTCATCGCCGACCTGCGGCTGCCGCGCGATGGCTACTGCGTCTCGAGCAAGGTGTTCTTCGGCTCGGCCCACGAGCCGCGACCCACGCAACGCGGGCTTTCCAGGAAGCATGTGCACGATGCCTGCCACGCGGCGCTCCGGCGCCTTCGCGTGGATGCGCTCGATCTCTATTTCTGTCATCGCCCCGATCCCGACGCGCCGGTCGAGGAAACCGTGTGGGCGATGGACGGCCTGATCCGCCAGGGTAAGGTGTTGTACTGGGGCACCTCGGAGTGGCCGGCGCACCTGATCCGCGAGGCGCATCGCATCGCGAAGGCGCACCACCTGCACGCGCCGACGATGGAGCAGCCGCAGTACAACCTGCTGCACCGCGAACGCGTGGAACTCGAATACGCGCCGCTCTACGCCGAGCTCGGCCTCGGCACCACGACGTTCTCGCCGCTGGCATCGGGCCTGCTGACGGGTAAATACGCCGACCCGGCGGGCGATGCACCGGCCCGGCTGGAGCGCGAGGGCATGGGCTGGCTCAAGCGCATCGTCGTCGGTGACGAGAACGAGCGGCGCCCCGAACGCGCGCGTCGCTTCGCCGAGGCGGCGAGGGCGCTCGGCCATCCGCCCGCGACGCTCGCCATCGCGTGGTGCCTGCGCAATCCGCACGTTTCCACGGTGATCCTCGGCGCGAGCCGCGTCGAGCAGCTGCTGGCGAACCTGCAGGCATTGACCCTGGTGGACGCGCTCGACGAAGAGGAGTGGCAGCGCATCGAGGCGGCCGCCGCGTAAGCGCCGGCGCGCCGGCGCTCCGCGATTCGATCAGTCGATCGGACGTGGCGGCGGAGGCGGCAGCGGCGCGATCGCCGCGACGCCTGCGATCGGCGGCGCGGGCGGCGCTACCGGACCGCTCACGTCCGCCGGTGGCCGCGGTGCCGGCAGCGGAGGCATCGGCGCATCGGCGGGCGGCGCCGGCGCCGGCGGCGGCAGCGGGATGCGCATTGCCTTCGGCACCTTGATGCGCGCGGAACGGGGCTCGCGGTCGCGCAGGTATTCGATCGTTACCTCCGTGCCTGCGGGCTTCGCGCGCAGCACGTCCATCACCTCGCGCGGCATCGCCACTTCGCGGCCGTCGACCTTGCGGATGACATCGCCGGACTGAAGGCCGGCAAGATCCGGTGCGGCGCTGACGACCAGCACGCCGTCGCTGGTGCCGAAGTAGCGGCCGAGCTGCGCGTCGACCGACGCAAGGTTCAGCCCGTTCCAGCGGAAGGCCTCGGCGAGCTCCACCGCGTCGCATTCCGGCTTGTCCTTGCAGTCGGGATCGCGCGTGAGGCGGATCACCTCCTGCCGCACCTCGGGCGCAACGCCCGGTAGACCCATGACCCGCACGCGCCGCGTTTCGCCGTCGGGCGCGGCCGCACGCGGGCGCATGATGAGGCGCCGGACGACCTGCCCGTCGCGCTCGCGCTGCTCGATGCGCAGCGGCATGCCGGGCGGGGGGGCGATGTCGACGCGGTCGGATTCGATCTTTAGCGCGCCGTCCGCGCCGTGCAGCACGCGCACGGCGCCATGCGGCATAAGGCGGCTGCCGTCGGGCGCGAACATCGTCAGGGAAGCGGTCCGGAGCGGCGACACCGATACCGTCGATTCGCGTCCGTCGCGCTCGTAACCCACCTGCACCGGCTGGCCTTCCTTGAGGTTCGCGAGCCGGGCGCGCAGGTCCGCGAGGCGCGCCTCGCCATTCGTGCCCGCCACCGCCTTGCTGTCGACGCTCGTGATGCGGTCGCCCGCGCGCAGCCCGGCCTTGGCTGCGCCGCTGTCGGGCGTTACCCCGGAAATGCGCACGCCGCGGCTGTCGTCGGCGTCAAGCAGCACGCCCAGCGCCGGCTTCTGCAGCATGCGCTGTTCGAACACGTAGGCGCCTTCGCCGGGGCGACCCAGCTCGCGCGAGAGCTCGGCGACGCGGCGGGCGGCGGCCTGCAGGGCCGCGCGCGCGGCCTCCAGCTCTTTTTCCTTCGCGGCATTGCCGCTGGGCTGTGCCGACGCGGTGAGGGCGATCGCGCCGCCGAGGGCGGTCGCCAGCAGCGCTGTCCTGACGATTCGGATGTGCATGAGAACCTCGGTTGGATGTTCAGTCGACGAGCGCGATCGCGCCCTGGAGCGACTCGCCCTGCGCGGCGAGCCAACGGGTGGTGCCTTCGACGCCGGCGAGTTCGCGCAGCGCGTCCACGCGGCGTGCCCACAGGTCGAGCTGGCGTGCGTCGTCGACATCGCCTCGGGACAGCACGGCATCGATGAGGCGCACGCGATCTTCGGCATTGGCCGCCAGCACCATCGACGGCCCGCTGGCGAGGCGGTCGTCGCGTGCGAGCGCGGCCAGCGTTTCGAGACGTGCGGATTCGGCACGAAGGGCCTGCAACGTGGTGTCGGTCGCGACGTGCGCGCTGGCACCATTCGCGGCCGCTTCCGCGAGTGTGGTGTCGGTGGGCCGGGCCGAACGCTGTGCAGCCGGCGACTTATCCGTGCGGCGCTGCGCCACTGATTCGACGGCAAGGCGTGTCGCCTTGCGCGGCGCTGCATGCGTCGTGGGCGTATCGCGTGCCGCCGGCACGGGCATCGATCGCGGCTGCGCGGCGATCGCAGGCGCGGAACGGGCAGTGCGAGCGGTCGGCGACGCGGTCGCACGGTCGGTCGAGGGCGCGACCGCATCCCGCATCGCGAGGCGCGTTGCGCCGTCCGTCGCGCGCGGCGCGTCGACCGTCCGCGTGAGCAGCACGAGCGCCCCGATCGCGGCGATCAGGACCGCGGCGGCGGCCTGCCAGCGCATGTGCGGCCGCCGCGGCGCGCGCGGAGCCGCGGATACCGGCAGTCGCGATGCAATCGTGTTCCAGCCGTCGGTCGACGGCGCTTCGACCGGCAGCGCAGCGAACGCATGGCGCCAGTCCATGTGTGCGGGCCGCGGTGGTAGGGGGGAATCAGGCACGGTCGGCCTCCTCGTTCTGCTCGAGCAGCGCGCGCAGGCGACGGCCGCCGCGCGCGAGCTGCGATTTCGAAAAGCTCGCCGACTTCTGCATCAGCGCGGCGATCTCGTCATGCGTGTAGCCCTCGGCGTGGTAGAGCCAGAGCACGCTGCGGGTGGACGGCGGCAGCCGCAGCAGCGCGCGGCCGAGGGCGGCGGCATCCGCGGCGGCCGCGGGCGGCGGCGCGATGTCCTCGAACTCGTGCTCGCCGATCGGCAGCTCGTCGTCCAGCAGCCGCCGGCGTCGCAGCTTCTGCAGCGCCTCGTTGACCGCAACCTGCCGCAGCCAACCCCAGAACGGACTGCCGCCGCGGAACGTCGCGATTCCGCCGAACACCTTGAGCATCGTGTCCTGCAGCACGTCCGACGCGTCGTCGCGGTTGCCGCAAAGCCGCAGCGCCAGGTTGAACACGGGCCGCTCGAACCAGCGGAACAGCTGCTCGAAGGCCGCGTGCTCGCCGCGGCGCGCACGGTCGATCAGGGCCACCGGCACGTCGATCGCGAAGCTGCTGCGCGCGGGGGCGGCAACGGCGGGGGCGGGCTCGACGGCGGTCAGGAGGGGCGGCATCAACACTCCAGATGCACGGGGCGGCGAAAGCGTCGCAGCCCGGCACGGGCCTATACTCGGCCCATCACAGGGGAGAGTGTCATGGGTGGATCGATCGTCGGGCTGGTGCTGGCGTTCCTGGTCGTCGTCGTGCTGTTCAAGACCGTGCGCATGGTGCCGCAGGGCTACGAGTGGACGGTGGAGCGCTTCGGCAAATACACGAAGACCCTCGAGCCGGGCCTGCACTTCCTGTTCCCGATCGTCTACGGCGTCGGCCGCAAGATCAACATGATGGAACAGGTGCTGGACGTGCCGAGCCAGGACGTCATCACCAAGGACAACGCCGTCGTCAAGGTCGACGGCATCGTGTTCTTCCAGGTGCTCGACGCGGCCAAGGCCGCCTACGAGGTCGCCACGCTGGAGATCGCGATCCTCAACCTCGTCATGACCAACATCCGCACCGCGATCGGCTCGATGGACCTCGACGAGTCGCTGTCCAAGCGCGACGAGATCAATACGAAGGTGCTGGTGGCGGTGGACCAGGCGACGCACCCCTGGGGCATCAAGGTGAACCGGATCGAGCTCAAGGACATCGCGCCGCCGCGCGACCTCGTCGACTCGATGGCGCGCCAGATGAAGGCCGAACGCGAGAAGCGCGCGAACATCCTCGAGGCCGAGGGCTTCCGCCAGGCGGCGATCCTCAAGGCCGAGGGCGAGAAGCAGTCGGTGATCCTCGAGGCCGAGGGCCAGCGCGAGGCCTCGTTCCGTGCCGCCGAAGCGCGCGAGCGCCTCGCGGAGGCCGAAGCGAAGGCCACGCAGCTGGTGTCCAACGCGATCGCGGAAGGCAACGTGCAGGCGATCAACTACTTCGTCGCGCAGAAGTACATCGAGGCCTTCAAGGCGCTGGCCGAGGCGCCCAACCAGAAGTTCGTGATGATGCCCATGGAGTCGAGCGGCATCATCGGGTCCATCGGCGGCATCGCCGAGCTCGCGAAGGAAGCGCTCGACCGCCAGCCCGGCGCGCGCCCGCCGGCCGTGCCGCGCTGAGGCCGCCATGCAGTGGCAGATGCAGACCACCGTCTGGGCGATCCTCGCGCTCGCGCTGATCGCCGCCGAGGTGCTCGCGCCCGGCGCCTTCATGCTCTGGCTGGGCATCGCCGCGGCGATCACCTGCGGCATCGTGTTCCTCGTCCCTGATCTCGCGCCGGTCTGGCAGATCGTCGTGTTCTCGGTGCTGAGCATCGCCTCGGTGCTCGTCTACCGGCGCATGAGCCGCGGCCGTGACGTCGAGAGCGACCGGCCGTCGCTCAACCGCCGCGCCGAACAGCTGGTGGGCCACGTCGTACCGCTGGCGACGCCGATCGTCGCCGGCCGCGGGCGCGTGCAGATCGCCGACGCGCTATGGGACGTCGAGGGCCCGGACCTGCCCGCCGGCGAGCGCGTGCGCGTCATCGGCGTGCGCGGCATGACGCTGGAAGTGCGGCCGCAGGACTGAGCTTCCGGCGGCGAGGCGGGCGTCGCCCACCTCGGGGCCGCCGCGCGGGATAATCGCGGCTTCCCCACGCCGCGACCGCCGCCCATGACGAACAAGACCGTCCTCAACGAGACCCACCGCGCCCACGGCGCCAAGATGGTCGACTTCGGCGGATGGGACATGCCCATCCACTACGGCTCGCAGATCGACGAGCACCACCAGGTGCGCCGCGACGCCGGCATGTTCGACGTCTCCCACATGACGGTGGTCGACCTGCGCGGCCCGCGCGTGCGCGAGTTCCTGCGACGGCTGGTCGCCAACTCCGTGGACAAGCTCAAGAAGCCGGGCAAGGCGCTCTACACCTGCATGCTCAACGAGCGCGGCGGCGTGATCGACGACCTGATCGTCTATTACATGGACGAGTCGTTCTTCCGTCTGGTGGTCAACGCCGCCACGCGCGAGAAGGACCTGGCGTGGATCCGCCAGCAGGCCGCCGCGTTCGACGTCGAGGTCCGCGAGCGCGACGACTACGGGATGATCGCGGTGCAGGGTCCGAACGCCCGCGCCAAGGTGATCGGCCTGCTGCGCGAGTCCGACCGCGCGGCGATCGACAAGCTCGGCCGCTTCGCCGCCGGCACCGGCGTCACCGACGACGGACTCGAGCTGTTCGTCGCGCGCACCGGCTACACCGGTGAGGACGGTTTCGAGGTGCTGGTGCCGGCCGACCAGACCGTGCGCGTGTGGGATCGGCTGGTCGACGCGGGCGTCAAGCCGGCCGGCCTCGGCGCGCGCGATACGCTGCGCCTCGAAGCCGGCATGAATCTCTATGGCCAGGATATGGACGAGGACGTGTCGCCCTACGAGGCGGGCCTCGCGTGGACCGTCGCGATGGACGAGGGCCGCGACTTCATCGGTCGCGCCGCGCTCGAGCAGCAGCTCGCTGCCGGCACCGCGCGCCAGACGGTCGGCCTCGTCATGGACGAGAAGGGCGTGCTGCGCCACGGCCAGAAGGTGCTGACGTCGGCGGGCGAGGGCGAGATCCTCTCCGGCACTTTCTCGCCGACCATCGGAAAGGCGATCGCGCTCGCGCGCGTGCCGGCAGGCGAGGTCGGCGACGTGCGCGTCGACATCCGCGGCCGCGAAGTGCCCGTGCGCGTGGTCAAGTACCCGTTCGTCCGCGAGGGCGCGAGCCTCGTCTGATCCACCGGCGCGGACGAGCGGCTGTCGCGTCCGCGCCCCTTGGCTAAACTAGCCGCGCATCGCGTCACCCACCGCATCATCGCGAACCCCACTGCACCGGAGCCCCCATGAGCGAGATCCCTGGCGACCTGAAGTTCCTCAAGACCCACGAATGGGCCCGCGTCGAAGGCGACGGCAAGGTGACCGTCGGTATTTCCGACCACGCGCAGGGGCTGCTGGGCGACCTCGTCTACGTCGAGCTGCCGCAGGTCGGTGACCGCGTCGAAGCCGGCAATGCCTGCGCGGTCGTCGAGTCGGTCAAGGCGGCATCCGACGTGTACGCGCCGGTGTCGGGCAAGGTCGTCGCGGTCAACAGCGCGCTGAGCGACAAGCCCGAAACCATCAACGAGGACGCGTTCGGCGAGGGCTGGCTGTTCCAGCTCGAGATCGAGGACGCCGAGCAGCTCAACGAGTTGCTCGAGCCGGACGACTACGCCGAGCAGCTGGACGACGACCACTGATCGCCGATTTCAAGTTCGATCTCCGGAAGGCCGCGGAAGTCCGCGGCCTTCTTCGTTTTTTGCGTTCGCGACCACGGCACGGCCGGTCGACTCGGCAGCGTGCGATCGATGCGCGCGCCGCGCCTGCCCGACGCACGCGAGGCATCGGTCGATCCGCTTCGTCGTGCACCAGGCACCGCGTGCGGGGACGCGACGCGGCCCGATCGACATGCGCGCGACGCGTTCGGGGTTCGCGCAGAGTCCGCGCAAACGGGCTTGTGCGACGCGCAAGCCGGCCGTTTTCTTCGCATCGCGAACACATCGCGCATCGCGTCCGTTCGGCATCCGTTGGGGATGCCCGAGCGGTCGCCGACGCCGTTCGCGCGCACTCGCACGAAGGCTGCGCGCGTAAACAAAACGCCGCGTTTTCCGATGTTTTTTTTCATTCGAGGTTCGGCAGCGCGGCGACGCGGTATTCGTCGACGGGCGATGGCGACGCGCGCGACGCGCTTCGCCCGGCCGGGCGCGGACGACGAGCGGTAAAAAAAATCGCTTCAAGTTGTTGACATGAAAAAAAACGCTGATTAGGTTTCGCCCCAGCAGCTAAACCTGCGAAAGCGAGTGGCAAATAAAGACGCGACAACGCGCAACACAAAACGGAACTCCGCCCGGCATGCCAAACCGGTGGACGCAGGTTCCGTTTCCCTCGCGAAAGCACACGTCGCATTCCGAAGCAGCCCGACCCGCCGCTCGCGGGCCGGGCATTTTCATGCGTACGACGTGGATGCGAACCAGACAGGTGCTGTCGATTTCGGCGGGTGCATCCGTATTCCGCCGCTGCTTCCGCCACATCGGTTCCAGGATGTGGCGGCCAGTCGCCGGGCTGTTCCCGCGACGTCGTCTTGAACTGGGCAACACCCCGATAGACCACTAACGAGGAGCCACCCCATGGCCACGAAGAAAGCCACCAAGAAGTCCACCGCCAAGAAGGCGACCAAGAAGGCCGCCGGCAAGAAGGCCGCAGGCAAGAAGGCCGCGACCAAGAAGACCGCAGCCCGCAAGACCGCCGCCAAGAAGGGCGGTGCTCGCAAGGCCGCTGCCAAGAAGTCGACCGCCCGCAAGTCGGCGGCGAAGAAGGGCGGCGCCCGCAAGACCGCCGCCAAGAAGGGCAGCGCCCGCAAGGCCACCGCCAAGAAGTCGACCGCCCGCAAGTCGGCGGCGAAGAAGGGCGGCGCCCGCAAGACCGCCGCCAAGAAGGGCGGCGCCCGCAAGGCCACCGCCAAGAAGGCAACGGCCAAGAAGGCCGGCGCGCGCAAGTCCACCGCCAAGAAGGCCGGCGGCGCTCGCAAGGCGACGGCGAAGAAGGCCGGTGCCCGCAAGGCCACCGCGAAGAAGTCGGGCGGCGCCCGCAAGTCGACGGCCCGCAAGGCCGGCGGCGCGCGCAAGACGACCCGTCGCAACACCCGTTCGTCCGACGCGATGACCACGATGCCGGCGACCCCGGCGCCGATGATCTAAAACAACACCCGGTTACCGCGACACCCGACTCTCTCCCGCAGCCCAGGCGGGGGAGAGTTTTTTTTGCCCGCATCCGGTGCGACAGGGACGACTGCCGCCATCGCGGGGGCCGCGCAGCGACCGCTGACCACGACCGGTCGACGGGCGCCGGCCGCATCGGACGCCGTGCGCACTGCAAAACGAAACGGCCGGCGAATGCCGGCCGTTGTCCTGGTTCGATCGCGCCCGGCGTCAGTGCGGGGCGGCGGTGGACTTGTTGGCGCTCGCGCCGGCGCCGTCCTCGTCGTTGTTGACGAACTGCGTCGGCTCGTCGAAGTCTTCCTTCATCCAGCGGCTGCCGGGAATGCCGAGCGCGCGGTCGAGGATCGTCGGAACCAGCGCGGACGGCAGCGAGCTCTCGCTGTTCCAGAGCAGCGCAACGCCGAAGTCGCGGTCCGGCAGCATCGCCACGGCGCCGCGGTAGCCCTGCACGGCACCGCCGTGGAAGACCAGCGTGTTGCCCGCGTAGTTGTAGACGCGCCAGCCGATCGCATACCCCGCCGAGCTCAGGCGCTCGCGGCGCCAGGCCGACGCACGCGTCTCGCCGGGCGTGTTGACGAGCGGCTGGTGCAGCGTGGCGAGCAGCGAGGGCGACAGCACATCGGGACGGTAGCCGGTGTGGGCGAGCAGCCACTGCGCCATGTCGGTGGCGCTGGCATTGACGCCCGCCGCCGGGAGCACCGGGTAGTAGGTGGACTTCGGCATCACCGGCACCCAGCCGCCACGGCCGTGCACATGCGGATGCGCCCAGCGGGGGCTCGCCTCCAGCCCTTCCATGCCGACGCTCGCATCGTTCATGCCGAGCGGCTTGAGGATGCGGCGCTGGACTTCCTGGCCGTAGAACTTGCCGGTCGCCGCGAACACGACATCGCCGATGAGGCTGAAGGCGACGTTCTGGTAGCCGTAGCACGTGCCCGGCTGGCACGACAGCGGCACGTTGGCCAGTCGATGCGTGAGCGTCGAGTAGGGCGTATAGGCCTCGAGGTCGCGGTCGAGCGAATTGCGCGGCAGGCCGGTGCTCTGGCTGACGACGTTGGCGACGGTCACGTTGCGCGTCGCGTTCGGATCGCTCAGCTGGAAGTTGGGCAGGTACTGCGTGACCTTGTTGTCCCAGCGCAGCGAGCCGTCGTTGACCAGCAGGCCGGTGAGCGTGCCGGCGAATGCCTTCGACAGCGACGCGAGGCGGAACACGGTGTGCGCGTCGACCGGCTCGGCCGCCGACACGTCGGTGATGCCGAAGCCGCGCACGCTGACGACGCGCCCCTTGTGCACGATCGCCATGGCGAGGCCCGGCACCTTCTGGTTCGCGACCAGCGTCTGCGCGAGCGACTCGATCTGCGCGACGTTGAAGTCGGCGGCGATCGGCAGCGGATTGCGCACCACCTGCGGCGCGGCGGCCACGGGCGCGGACGGCGCCCATGCGGCGGGCGGCGTTTGCGCACCCGCACCGGTGCCGAGCGCGACCGGTAGCAGGAAGGCGAGCGCACCAACGCGCCAGGTGTGGCGACGGGGACGGAGAACTTCAGTCATGGGCGCGGACTTCCACAGTGCCTTCACGTTTCGATCATAGCGTCGAGACGACGCGATGCCAGCCAAAAACCCGTTCAGATTCGTGTTTTCGTCAGGAACAGTGACGACAAGCCTGCCGCTTTAATGAATGCGTAACGCGTTGCTAACGGCCGCTGGAAGGCCATGGTGGTGGCGATGGGCGTTGCCTCGCCGTCACCGCATCGTTAAGAAATCGATACGGCGGCCGTGCTCCGCATGCGGATCCAGTCCGCCGCACGCTCGGCGATCATGATCGTCGGCGCATTGGTATTGCCGCCGATCAGCCGCGGCATCACCGACGCATCGACCACGCGCAGGCCGTCGACGCCGCGCACGCGCAACTGCGGGTCGACGACGCTCGTTGCGTCGCTGCCCATGCGGCAGCTGCCAACGGGGTGGTAGACCGACTCCGCCTTCGTGCGCACGAAGTCGAGCAGGCCGGCGTCGTCGAGGTCGTTGCGCGGCGGGATCACCGGCGCGCCGCGGTAGCCGTCGAATGCCGGCTGCAGCAGCAGTTCGCGCGAGAGCCGGGCGCATTCGACCATCATGCGTGCATCGAAGCCCTCCGGATCCGACAGGTAGTTCGCGTGGATCCGCGGGTTCGCCGCCGGGTCGGACGACGCGAGCTCGATGCGGCCCCGGCTGCGCGGACGCAGGAAGCACGCATGCACGGTGTAGCCGTCGCCGGGCAGGCGATGGCGGCCGTGGTCGTCGAGCTGCGCGGGCACGAAGTGCATCTGGATGTCGGGGCGTTCGTCGGTCGCCAGCGGCGAGCGGAGGAACGCGCCGGCCTCGGCGACGTTCGACGTGCCCGCGCCGCGGTGGCCGCGAAGGAAATAGTCGAAGCCGATGCGCAGGTCGCTCGCGCGGTCGTACGTGACCGGCTGCGTGCTCGCGTGCAGCGTGCAGATATCCAGGTGGTCCTGAAGGTTCGCGCCCACGTCCGGCGCGTCGTGGCGGACGTCGATGCCGTGCGCATGCAGCGCGTCGGCCGGGCCGATGCCCGACAGCATGAGCAACTGCGGCGAGTTGATCGCGCCGCCGCTGAGCAGCACTTCGGCATCGGCGCGTGCCTGCCGCACCTGTCCGCCTTCGACGTACTCCACGCCGACCGCGCGCTGCCGCTCGAACAGCACGCGCGTGACGAGTACGCCGGTGCGCACGACCAGGTTCGGTCGCGCGCGTGCCGGACGCAGGTAGGCGACGGCGCTGGAGCAGCGCGCGCCGTCCTTCTGCGTGACCTGGTACAGGCCGAAGCCTTCCTGCGTGGGGCCGTTGAAGTCGTCGTTGCGGGGCTCGCCCCGTTGCGTGCCCGCCTCGATGAAGACGCGCGAGAGCGGATTGACATGGCGCAGGTCGGCGACGCTCAGCGGCCCGTCCGCGCCGTGCAGCGCGCTGGCGCCGCGCGAGTTCGCTTCGCTGCGCAGGAACGCGGGTAGCACGTCCCGCCACGACCAGCCGGTCGCGCCTTCGGCGGCCCAGTCGTCGTAATCGCGGGGGACGCCGCGGATGTAGCACATCGCATTGATCGAGCTGGAGCCGCCGAGCACGCGACCGCGCGGCCACCACAGCCGGCGGCCGTGCAGCTGCGCCTCGGGCTCGGTGCTGTAGTCCCAGTTGAGCCGGCGGATGTTCACCAGCTTGGCGATGCCCGCCGGCATATGGATGAACGGATGACGGTCGCGCGGGCCGGCTTCGAGCAGGAGCACGCGCACCGCCGGATCGGCGCTGAGGCGGTTGGCCAGCACGCAGCCCGCCGAGCCGGCGCCCACGATCACGTAGTCGAACATGCGAGCCCCGTTGCGGCGCCGACGCGCCGCCGTTCCACGATGCGCCCGCAGCATAGCGCCGGCGGGCTGGCGGCGCGGACGGCCGCGGAGTACGGTTCGCATCCCCCCGCGGACGCCGCATCGATGACCCCCGACTCCGGGCCCGCCGGCCCCGACCCGACTCGCGTGCGTCGCGGCGAATGGCCCGCGTTGCTGCTGTCCTGCGTCTACTTCTTCTGCGTGCTGACCGCGTACTACGTGATCCGGCCCGTCCGCGAGCAGCTGTCGGCGGCGGTCGGGTCCACGCAGCTGCCGTGGTTCTACGCGGCGACGTTCCTCGTGACGCTCGCGCTGACGCCGCTGTTCGCGGCGCTGGTCTCGCGCTGGCGGCGCCGGGTGATGGTGCCGGTGGTGTACGGCGTCTTCGTCGCCTGCCTGATCGGCTTCATGCCGTTCTTCGCCCAGCCGGGGCTGCTGTCGCCGCGCGCGCTCGGCGTGGTGTTCTTCGTCTGGGTGAGCGTCTTCAACTTGTTCGTGGTGTCGGTGTTCTGGATCTTCATGTCCGACATCTGGACGCCGCCGCAGGCGCGCCGGCTGTTCCCGCTGATCGGCTTCGCCGGTACCACCGGCGCGCTCGCGGGGCCGGCGATCACGCACACGCTCGTGGGCGTCGTCGGCGTGGCGCCGTTGCTCGGCGTGTCGGCCGCGCTGCTTGGGCTGGCGACGTTCTGCTCGCTCGTGCTCGGCCGCCACGCACGCGAGCAGCGGCCGTCGACGTCCGACGACGCGCCGCTCGGCGGCGGCATGCTCGACGGGCTGAAGCAGGTGCTGGCGAGCCCCTTCATGCGCAACATGGCGCTGCTGCTGGTGCTGGCCGACGGCATCGGCACGATCAACTACGCGCTGCTGGCCGACTACTCGCACGCGACGTTCACCAGCGACACCGCGCGCACGGCGGTCGCCGCCAGTGTCGACTTCGCCTCGAACGTGCTGACCATGCTGCTGCAGGTGGGCATCGCCTGGTGGCTGATGCCGGCGATCGGCGCGGGGCGCGTGCTCATCCTCTGGGCGGGCATCGCGATGGCGGCGCTGGCGCTGGTGGTGTTCTCGCCGGATGCGTATGCGCCGTTGGTGGGCGCGATGCCGGCCGTCGCGATCGCGGCCATCGTCAGCCGCGCGCTGGGCTACGGCATGGCCGAGCCCGCGCGGCATGCGCTGTTCACGCAGGTCGCGCGCACCGAGCGCTACAAGGGCCAGAACGCCGTGGATACCGCGGTCTGGCGGTTCGGTGACTTGCTGGTGGCGCTGACGATGAATGCGATGAAGGCCCTGGGCGCCGGCGTGGGCGCGGTGGCGATGATCGGCGTGGCCGCCGCGGGCACGGCCGCGGGCATCGGCTGGCGGTTGTCGCGCGGCGCCGGTGCGCGCGTATCGCAGGACGCATGACGACGCCGCGCGCGAGCCGTCGGCACTGGCTGGCCGACCTCGGCATCCTGTGGATCACCGCGGCGCTGATCGTGCTGCTCTACGGCCTGTTCGTGGAACCGCGGCGACTCGTCGAGCAGGACTACGCGATCTCCATCCCGCGATGGCCCGCTGCCTGCCAGGGCCTGCGCCTCGACCACGTAACCGACATCCACACCGGTTCGCCGAACAACGGCGTCGCCAACCTCGATCGCCTGGTGGCGCGGCTGGATGCCAGCGATGCCGACGCGGTGGTGATGACCGGCGACTACGTGATCCTGAGCGTCTTCGGCGGTACGTACATCCCGGCCTCGACGACCGCGCCCCATCTGCGCGCGCTGACGCGTCGCAAGCCCGTCTACGCGGTGCTGGGCAACCACGACTGGTGGAAGGGCGGCCTCGCGATCCGGCGCGCGCTGGAGGCGGCGGGCGTGGTGGTGCTCGAGGACGAGTCGCGCCGCGTGACGCTGCGCGGCTGCCCGTTGTGGATCGTCGGCGTGGGCGACATGTGGACCGCGCCGCACAACGTGCGCCGCGCCTTCTCGGGCGTCGCGGCCGACGGCGCGCCCGCGATCGTGATCACGCACAACCCGGCGCTGTTCCCGAGCATCCCGTCGCGTGCCTCGCTGGTGCTGGCGGGCCACACGCACGGCGGGCAGATCTCGCTGCCCGGCGTCGGCCAGCCCGCGCAGTGGGGCAAGCCGGAGAACCGCTACATCCGCGGCGAGTACGACGAGGGCGATCGCCGCCTGTTCGTGTCGCCCGGCATCGGCACGAGCATCTTCCCGATGCGCATCGGCGTGCCGCCGGAGATCTCGCGCCTCACGCTGCGCGCGCCGCGCTGAGGCTCAGCGCCGCTTCGGCGAGACCCACATCGCGATGCGCGCACGGAACACCGCATCGCCGGACGGGTCCCGGACCTCGACGTCGACCGGCAGTTCGTACGCCGCCTCCGACGCGATGATCGGCACGGCGGGCAGGGCCACCGCCCGCATACGGCCGCGCGCCTTCTTCAGGTAGTCGACCTGCATGCCCTTGGGTATCCAACGCATCGACGGCGGCAGCGTCGCATCCGTCACCACGCCGGCCGCCAGCTCCGCGAGATTGCAGAGCGCGATCGCGTGGACGGTGCCGAGGTGGTTGTGCACGCGCCGGCGGTCGGGCATCGAGATCTCGCACACGCCCGGCTCCAGCCGGTCGAAGCGCGGCGCGATGGTCGCGAAGTAGGGCGCACGGACGCAGACCAGGCGCCCGAACAGCCAGCGGCCGAGCGCAAAACGCGCGAGCCGCCGGTAAAGCGCGAGGAGCCGGTTCGACGCGCGTTCGTGCATGGTCGGCGGCGCGACCGGCCTCAAGGGAGACCGGTCGCGGATCGATCAGGCCGCCGCGCGCTCGCCCGGCGACGCGACCGCAGCCGCGTAGCCGGAGGACCGCAGCGCCGACGCCTCGAAGTCGTCGACGCTGATCGTGTCGATGGTCATCTCGCGCAGCTGCTCCAGCTGGCGTCGCTCGTCGGCGGTGATCCAGCCACGCGAGACGGCGAGCGCGAGCTGCGAGGCGAAGTCGTGCGCCTCGACCTCGTGCCCCTTGAGCGCCTTCTGGAACTTGCGTTCGATCGGCTCGGCGGCGACCACGGCGGGCAGATAGCTGTCCACGCGGCCGGCCGGGTTGTTCGGGCCCGGCGTCAGGAACGCGCCGCGACCGATGCGCTCGCGCGCCTCGCCCGGCGTCATCAGGATCGACGCGACCTTGCGGCTCAGGCGATCGCTCGGCGCCACCGCGCGGCGGCCCAGCGGGAACACCAGCGCCCACAGCAGCCAGCCCACCGGGCGCACCGGGAAGTTGCGCAGCGCGGCCGAGAGCGACAGCTCGAGCTTGTGCATCGCGTTGTGGAAGGCCCAAGCGAGCAGCGGACGGTCCGCCGCGGGGCTGCCCTGGTCCTGGTAGCGCTTGAGCATCGCGCTGGCGATGTAGAGCTGGCTGAGCACGTCGCCGAGCCGGCCCGACAGCGACTCCTTGAACTTCAGCTTGCCGCCGAGCAGCAGCATCGAGGTGTCGGCCAGCAGCGCGAGCACGGCGGAGTAGCGGTTGAGCTTGCGGAAGTAGCGCTTCGTGTACTCGTCGCCCGGCGCCTTGCCGAGCGTGGCGCCGGTGATGCCGAACCACAGCGAGCGCACGGCGTTCGAGATGGCGAAGCCGATGTGACCGAACAGCGCCGCGTCGAATTCGCGCAGGCCCTGCGCGGCGTCGGCGTTGTTCGCGGCCTTCATCTCCTTCAGCACCCAGGGATGGCAGAGGATCGCGCCCTGGCCGAAGATCATCAGCGAGCGCGTCATGATGTTCGCGCCCTCCACGGTGATGCCGATCGGCGAGGCCTGCCATGCGCGGCCGAGGTAGTTCTTCGGGCCGAGGATGATGCCCTTGCCGCCGTGGATGTCCATCGCGTCCTTGACCAGCTCGCGGCCCATCTCGGTGCAGTGGTACTTGGAGATCGTCGACGGCACCGCCGGCAGCTCGCCGCGCGCCACCGCTGCGGCCGAGGCTTCGGCCAGCGCGGTGATCGTGTACGCGTTGCCGCCGATGCGCGCGAGCGCTTCCTCGACGCCTTCGAACCGGCCGACCGACAGGCCGAACTGCTTGCGGATGCGCGCATAGGCGCCCGGCACGCGCGCGCCCATGCGCGCGCCGCCCGAGGCGGTGGAGGGCAGGGTGATCGACCGGCCGATGGACAGGCACTCGACCAGCATCTGCCAGCCCTTGCCCGCATACGCTTCGCCGCCGATGAGCTGGCTGAGCGGGATGAAGACGTCCTTGCCGCGGATGGGGCCGTTCTGGAACGGCGAGTTCAGCGGCATCGCGCGGCGGCCGATCTCCACGCCCACAGTATCGCGCGGCAGCAGCGCCAGCGTGATGCCGATGTCGTCCTTCTCGCCGAGCAGGTGGTCGGGGTCGTACATGCGGAAGGCGAGGCCGATCAGCGTCGCCACCGGCGCCAGCGTGATGTAGCGCTTGTCGAACGTGAGCTTGACGCCGACCACGCGCGCGCCGTTCCAGTCGCCCATGCAGACGATGCCGTAGTCGGGAATCGACGTCGCGTCCGAGCCCGCCCACGGGCCGGTCAGGCCGAAGCAGGGCACTTCGCGACCGTCGGCGAGGCGTGGCAGGTAGTAGTCCTTCTGCTCGGTCGTGCCGTAGTGCATGAGCAGTTCGGCCGGGCCGAGCGAATTCGGCACGCCGACGGTGGAGCTCACCACCGACGAGATCGACGCCAGCTTCTCGATCACCTTGTGGTTGCCCAGCGCGGTGAAGCCGAGGCCGCCGTACTCCTTCGGCACGATCATGCCGAAGAACCTGTTCGTCTTGATGTAGTCCCAGAGCTCGGGCTGCAGGTCGGCGTGGACGTGGGTGATCTCCCAGTCGTCGACCATGCGGCAGAGCTCCTCGACCGGGCCGTCGAGGAAGGCCTGCTCGTCCTCGCGGAGCGTCGGCTTCGGCTGCGCGAACAGGACGTTCCAGTCCGGCTTGCCGCCGAAGAGCTCGCCCTCCCAGCCGACGGTGCCCGCTTCCAGCGCGACGCGCTCGGTTTCCGAGAGCGGCGGCAGCACCTTGCGGTAGGCCGCGAACAGCGGCTTGGTGACGAAGCCCAGGCGGATGCCCGGCACCAGCAGCGGCATGGCGACGATCGCCAGCAGCACGGCCGCGACGATCGTGGCGGCGGGGCTCGCGCCGAACAGCCAGCAGACCACGAGGCCGGCGGCCGACATCGCGACCCACGGCGCCAGCCGCATGCGGTGGTAGGCGGCCAGTCCGCCGAGGACCAGCAGGACGAGGAACGGGGCGGCGATGCTCATGGAGCGCTCCAGCGGATGCGGGATCCGCGCGGGATGGTCGGGAAGATCGGGTCGGCGCCGGGCGGTTTCAATCGGCAGCATGAAACGCCCGACATACGCACGAGTATGGTTACGACGATCGGTCCATGTCAACGCATCCAAGCGGCCGGACGCGGCAGCGGCTTAACGCATACTGTCCCGGCCGGACCCGTACGGATACACTGGTCACATGACGACCGATTCGCCCGCCAAGTCCGACCGCACGGGGCGCCTGAGCGCCGACGACTGGGCGCAGGCCGCGCTCGACCTGATCGCGGAGCAGGGCGTGGGGGCGGTCGCGGTCGAACCGCTCGCGCGGCGCCTGGGCGTCACCAAGGGCAGCTTCTACTGGCATTTCCCCTCGCGCGAGTCGCTGCTCGTGGCCGCGCTGGAGCGCTGGGAGAAAACCGAGCAGGAAGCGATCTTCGGCCAGCTCGAGCAGATCGCCGACCCGCGCCAGCGCCTGCGCCGCCTGTTCGACCTGGTCGCCCACGAGTACACCTCGCACATCATCTATTCGGCGCTGCTCAAGGCGCTGGACCACCCGATCGTCGCGCCCGTCATCGGCCGCGTCTCGCACCGCCGCCTGGAATGGCTCGCGGCCTCGTTCCGCCAGGCCGGGCTCGACCCGACCGCCGCGCTGCACCGCGCGCGGCTGGCGTACGCGGCCTACGTCGGCTTCCTGCAGCTCAACCTGCAGCTCAACCAGACGCGCCTGCCGCGCGACGAGTTCGAAGCCTTCGTCGAGCACATGATGGCCACGCTGATCCCGTGAGGATCCGCCGCTTCACGACTTTCCCTATCGCAACAACAGGAGGTTCCGCATGAATGCCCTCGTCCAGGACGTCGATAAACGCGCCCCCGAGGTGCAGGGCCGCGGGACCACGCTGGAAAGCCTCGCGCGCTGGGTCGCCGGGGTCGCGGCGCTGACGCGGCCGGCCGCCATCCACTGGTGCGACGGCAGCGATGCCGAGAACGCCGCGCTCATCGCCAAGATGGAAGCCGACGGCACGCTCATCCGGCTCAACGAAGAGACCAACCCGGGCAGCTGGCTGCACCGGTCGCATCCGGAGGACGTCGCGCGCGTCGAGCACCTGACCTTCGTCTGCACGTCCGGGCAGGACGACGCCGGCCCGAACAACCACTGGATGTCGCCCGCCGAGGGCCATGCGCAGATGGACGCGCTCTTCGACGGCTGCATGGAAGGGCGGACCATGTACGTCATCCCGTACTGCATGGGTCCGATCGACTCGCCGATCTCGCGCTGCGGCGTGGAGATCACCGACAGCCCGTACGTCGTCGCCAACATGCGCATCATGACGCGCATGGGCGAGCCCGCGCTGCAGCGCATCGAGCGCGAGGGCACGTTCGTCCGTGGCCTGCACTCGACCGGCGAACTCGACCCGAACCGCCGCTTCATCATGCATTTCCCGGAAGAGCTGACGATCAAGTCGTACGGCTCGGGCTACGGCGGCAACGCGCTGCTCGGCAAGAAGTGCCATGCGCTGCGCATCGCTTCGCACCAGGCGCGCCGGGAAGGCTGGCTCGCCGAGCACATGCTGATCCTCGGCATCGAGAACCCGCAAGGCGAGACGCATTACATCGCCGCCGCGTTCCCGTCGGCCTGCGGCAAGACCAACCTCGCGATGCTCATCCCGCCGGAGGGCTACCGCGAGAAGGGCTGGAAGGTCTGGACGATCGGCGACGACATCTGCTGGATGCGCCCCGGCCCCGACGGCCGCCTGTACGCGATCAACCCGGAGGCCGGCTTCTTCGGCGTCGCGCCGGGCACGTCGGCGAAGTCCAACCCGAATGCGCTCGAAACCATCCGGCGGAACACCCTCTTCACCAACGTCGGCGTGACCGCGGACGGTCGTCCGTGGTGGGAGGGCCTCGGCGAAGGCGAGCCCGCCATTGACTGGCGCGGAAATGACTACGATTGCAACAACGGCCCGGCCGCGCATCCGAACGCCCGCTTCACCGTGTCGGCGAAGCAGTGCCCGAGCTACAGCGAGAAGGCGGAGGACCCGCAGGGCGTGCCGATCAGCGCCATCGTGTTCGGCGGCCGCCGCGCCTCACTGGTGCCCCTCGTGTTCGAGGCGCGCGACTGGACGCACGGCGTGCTCGTCGGCGCCGCGATGGGTTCGGAGACGACGGCCGCGGCGACCGGTGCGGTCGGCGTCATGCGCCGCGACCCGATGGCGATGAAGCCGTTCTGCGGCTACAACTTCGCCGATTACTTCGCGCACTGGCTGTCGTTCGACAACGGCCAGACCCAGCTGCCGAAGGTCTTCCACGTCAACTGGTTCCGCAAGGGCGACGACGGCAAGTTCCTGTGGCCGGGCTTCGGCGATAACCTGCGCGTGCTGGAGTGGATGATCGGGCGCGTCGAGGGCCGCGCGGGTGCGGTGGACACGCCGATCGGCGCACTGCCGGGCAAGGGCGACGTCGACCTCGCCGGCGTCGAGCTGTCGGCCGAAGCCCGCGAGAAGCTGTTCGGCTTCGACCGCGACGGCTGGCGGACCGAATTCGACAGCATCGGCGACTACCTGCGCGGGTACGGCCCGCGCATGCCGGACGCGCTGCACCGCGAGCAGCAGCGCATCCGCGCGTCGCTCGAGGGCTGACGGGCCGCGTGGGCCGGTCGCCCGTCGGGTGCCTGGCTGCGGACAGCGGAGCATCGACGAACGCATGACAGCCACCGACGGTCAGCGCTACCTGCAGGCGCGGTCGCTCGTCGACGCGGAAAGGTGGCGGGACGCTGCCGCAACGCTCGCGCCCCTGCTGGGTGGCGACCCGCCATCGGCGCCGCTGGCGCTGGCGGCGGAAGTGGCGCTCGCCTTCGGTGCATACGCCGAAGCCTGCGAGCTCGCGCGCCGCGCCGTCGACAGCGGCACGCAGCCCGACGCCCAGGCGCGCCTGCGCCTGCTGCGGTTGCTGCGGCGGTTGGAAATGCCGGCCGAGATCGAGCGCGTGCTCGATACCGAGAGCGGCGGCGCGTCGACACGTGAGGCGGACGCGGAGGCCGTGCTGATCGCGAGCTCCGCCGGCCTGCACGAACGGGCGGAGCAACGCGTGGAGGCGTTGCTCGAACGCGCGCCGGGCTTCGCGGACGCGCACTACCTCGCGGGAATGCTCGACATGTTCGCCGGGCGGCGCGAGGCTTCGTTGCAGGCGCTCGACCGCGCTCTGGCGATCGAGCCACGCATGGCGAATGCCCACTGGCTCATCGCCATGCAGTCGAGCGGCTCGGAAGCCGCGCCGCGCGTCCGGCAACTGCGCGAGGCGCTGCGTGGGATCGTTCCCGACACCGAGGCCGAGGCCTACGCGCACTTCTCCCTGCACCGGCACCTGCATCGGCTGGGGCGGTTCGAGGAAGCGTGGACGGCCCTGGAAGCCGGCATGCGGGTCGCGGGTAGGCTCGATCCCTACGACCGCGCCCGCACGGCGGCATTGTTCGAGGCGATCCGGCGCACACGCCTTCCCGCGTTCGTGCCGCGGCCGCGCCCCGCCGGCGATGTCGCGCTCGTCTTCATCGTCGGCATGTTCCGCTCGGGACCCAGCCTGATCGAACGCGTGGTCACGCGGCATCCCGACGTGATGGACGGCGGCGAGACGTTCCAGTTCACGGCCGCGCTTCGCGAAGCGGCCGATTACGAGTCGCGTGACGTCGTGGACGAGCAGCTGCTCGCCCTGGCGCCGCGGCTGGACTTCGAGGCGGTACGCACTCGCGTTCTCGACTACGCGCGATGGCGCGCCCGCGGTCGCGGCTGGCTCACCGAAAAACTTCCGTCCAATTTCCTCGGCATCGGTCTGATCGCGCACGCTTTCCCCGAAGCGCGGATCATCCACCTGCGCCGTGACCCGGTCGCCACCTGCTTCTCGAACCTGCGCACGTACGTCCGCGGCACCGCGGGCTACTCGAACTCGGTCGACGACGTCGCCGACTACTACCGGCGCTACGACGCGTTGATGGCCCATTGGCGCACGCTGCTGCCCGGTCGGATCCTCGACGTGGTCTACGAGGAATTCGTCAGCGACCCCGAGACGCAGGCGCGCCGGATCCTCGATTACTGCGGCCTACCGTTCGATGCCGCCGTGCTCGACCCGACGTCGGGGCGGGGCCACTCAGCGACCGCCAGTGCGGCCGACGTGCGTACGGGTATCCAGCGTGACCGGGGGCGCGAGTGGGAGCCCTATCGCGGGCAACTGGCTCCGCTGCTGCCGCTGCGCTGAACCCAGCAACGGTCGTGCCGGCGGCGTGTCGTCGCCACCTTTAAAACCCAACGCCACAAAAAACCACGGCCCCTTTCGGGGCCGTGGCAGTCAAGCATGGTGCAATCGCTATCAGAAGCGCTGCTGGTACTTGAGGTACCAGGTGCGACCGATATCGAAACCGCCGTAGTACGGGAAGTCGCTGTTCGGCGTGGTGAACATCAGCGGACCGTAGTGGTTCGTGATGTTGTTCGCACCGATCGACGCCGTCGCATTCCACGGCAGCTTCACCGAAGCCTGCAGGTCGTGGAACGTGTTGGAACCCGTGTGGTTCTGCTTGGCCAGGTTGCCGTACACGTCACGATGCGTCGGATCGTCGCAAGGACGCGGCGCCGAGGCGCACGTTTCCTTCATGCCCGAGTAGTAGCGGGCCATGTACGACAGCGAGTAGTCGCCCATCTGCCAACCGATACCCAGGTTCGAGCGGATGCGGAAGACGCCCGGCGTACCGACGTAGCCGACCCACAGCGTGTCCGGATTGTTGTCCGACAGCTGGTCGTACTTGCTGGTGTACGTCGTCTGCCAGTTCACGTTGAACTTGCCGAACGCCGTTTCCGGCAGGCGGTAGTTCACGCCGAAGTCGTAGCCTTCCGTGCGGATGGCACCGAGGTTCGTCAGGCCGAAGAACATGTCGGTGATGACATGCGTCGTCGGGTTACGGACGATACCGGCGCAGCGCGAGGGCAGGTTGCTGACGTAGCAGTCGTTGAGGATCGAGTCGACCGAGTCGGACGTGATGACGTCCTCGATCTTTACGTTGAACCAGTCGAGCGACAGGTCCAGACCCGACACCCACTTCGGGCTCCACACCACACCGGCCGTCTTCGACGTCGCCGTTTCCGGACGCAGGTTCGGGTTCGAACCGCTCAGGAACTGGAAGTTCGTCTGGCAGGGAAGCGTGGTGCACGGCTGGTTACCCTGGCCGAGCTGCACGTACGTGGCCGGGACGCCGGCGGCCGTACAGGCCGGGCTGCCCGCGCCGGGCTGACCGGCTGCGCACGGATCGGTGTAGGACTCGAAGCTGCCACCGATGCCGCCGTACAGGTCGGCGATCGACGGAGCGCGGAAGCCCTCGGCGTACGTGGCGCGGACGAGCAGGCCTTCCATCGGACGCCAGCGCATCGAGAACTTGCTGTTCAGCGTGTCGCCGAAGTTCGAGTAGTCCGAATAACGGCTGGCGACGTTGAAGCTCAGTTCCTTCGCGAACGCGACGTCGGCGAGCACCGGGATATCGAGCTCGACATACGCTTCGTTGAGCGAGTACGCACCCGCCGTCGTGGTCGCCGGGAGGCCGGTGCTCTGGCCGGCCTGCGCGAACGCGTCCGGAACGAAGCGACCGTCTTCCTCGCGATGCTCGACGCCGAACGCAACGCCCAGGTCACCCGCCGGCAGCGTGAAGAGGCTGCCGCTGAGGTTGGCGCTGTAGATCTTGGTCGTGGTCAGGCCGGCGTCGTGGAATTCCGGGAACAGGAACGCCTGGAGGTCCGGGTTCGACAGCGAACCCTGGCCGGTCCGGCCGTACGGCAGGAACGGGTTGAACGGGATGCACTGACCGCTGCCGAAGTTGGTGCCGTACGCGATCGGGTTGGCCGCGCTGCCGCACTCGACGCGACCGGTGGTCGGGTTGAAGTACGACGGGCCGATCGCGAGGTTCGACGCCAGCGTGCTCGCGTCGCCGTGAGCATACTTGTTCGACTTGTTGCGGTTCGACAGGTAGCCGACGTCCCAATCCCACTGGCGCTCGCCGAAGTTCAGCACGCCCTCGAGGCCGAGGCCGATGCGCAGCGTGTCCAGCTCGCTGCGCGTCTGGCGCGGCACTTCCCACAGGCGACGGTAGAAGTACGCGTCACCGGCGGCCGGGTTCGGGTTGAAGTAGCTCTGCGACGAGACGAGACCGAAACCGTAGTTGAACGGGTAGCCGGCGATCTGCTGGTTCGTGACGCGGTTGTTGTAGCCGATGTCCGCGGTGAACTTCGTGTTGTCGGTGATGTTCAGCGTGCCGCTGACGAACACCGAACGACGCTCGATACCCGTCTGCAGCATCATCTGCTGGTTCGCGTTCGCGCGCTCGGCCGGCGTGATGCTGTGGTAGTTCGCCGGGTTGCGCGGATCAGCGCCGGCGTTGACCGTGCAGAGGCCGCTCGAGCAGGTCGGTGCGGTGAACACGCCTGCGCCGTTGACGTTGCCGAGCCACACGCCGTTCTGGCTGATCAGGCTCCAGCCCGAGAACGGATAGTCCGGACCCGAGTTGCCGTACGCGCTGAACCAGCGATCCCGTGCGAAGACCGGATCTTCCTTCGTGTATTCGGCGCTGAGCGTGACGCTCGCACGGTCGCTGGTCGCGCCGAGCGTGACGTCGTACGACTGCTTGAAGCCGTCGCCCTGGTCGTAGCCGCCGAGGTAGACGTTCGCTTCGGCGCCGTCGAACTCACGACGCGTGATGACGTTGACCACGCCCGCGATCGCGTCCGAACCGTAGATGGCCGACGCGCCGTCCTTCAGCACTTCGATGCGCTGGATCGCCGACACCGGGATCTGGCCGAGGTCCTGCAGGCCCGACGTCGAAACGCCGAGACGCTTGCCATTGACCAGCACCAGCGTGCGCTGCGCGCCGAGGTTGCGCAGGTCGATGTAGTAGCCACCGACGTCCTCACCCGACGCGAGCGCGTCGGCGCGGCTGATCGCCGGCGAACCCGCCGAGGTCAGGTTCTGCAGGATGTCGGCGACCGAGGTGAAGCCCTGCTGCTGGATGGCTTCGCGGCTCAGCGTGATGATCGGCTGCTGCGTCTCGGCTTCGGCCTTGCGGATGCGCGAGCCCGTGACTTCGATGCGACCGAGTTCCTGTGCATTCGTGTTTCCGCCCGTCGTGGGCGTGGTGTCCTGCGCGAACGCGGCACCCGTACCAGCGACGGAGCCCACGGCGAGCGCGAGGGTGATCGCGTCGCGGAGCCTGGTGGTCTTAAAGGTCATTCTCTCTCTCCAAGTGAGGCTTGGTGTTTCCCATGGGAACCTCTCCGGCTGAGCTCTTGGGGACGCAATCCGGCAAGGTCGGGCCGATAGTAGCGAGGGCTATCAGGAAATTAAAGTACCGTTAACGAAAAAGGCCGCCCGGGTGGGCGGCCTTCCAGAAACGCCGGCGGGGCGCTTCAGAGATCCTGCTGGTAGCGGACGTACGGCACGGCGCCCTCGTCCTTCTCCGCGGTGTTCGGGGCGAACGGATTGCGCCCGCGCGTGACGACGTTTTCGGCGCCGACGCTGAGCTGGCCGCTCCACGGCGTACGCCAGCTGAGCCCGAGGTCGAGGCCTTCCCAGCGGTCGGGCTGCAGCGGCGAGTCGACGACCCGACCGATCACGTTGGCGCCGAAACGGCCCACCGTGGTGCCCACGCTGAGCGTCTTGATGTCCCAGCGGTCCGCCAGTTCGGGGACCGCGGACGGTGCGACCAGGCGCGCCCGCGCCAGCGTGCCGGCGATGGAGACGGTGGCGACGCGGCCGATGTTCTTTTCGCCGATGAGCGTCAGCGCATTCTGGTTGACGCGCGAGTTGGCCTTGCCGCCGGACAGCCACGACGGCAGCGTGTCGCGGCTGTTGCCGATCCCGATTCCGAGGCGGGTGCCCTTACGGCTGACCGTGGCGCCCGCCGAGGTCTGGCGCGCATCGCGGGCGCCGCCGATGGAGGCGAGCAGGCAGTTGTCGGCCAGGCTGCCGATCGCGCTGCCGAGACCGGCCTTGCGATCGCAGAGCAGGCCCAGGGTGTCGCCGTTGCCGACGCCGAGCGCGCTGTCCAGCCGCGTGTTGCCGAACTGCCATGTGGAGGAGTTCGACACCGGCTCCAGAAGCAGCACGGCTTCGACCTTGCCGCTGTTCTGGTTCCAGACCGGTAGCGCCTGCGCGCGTGAACGTGCGACCTGCGCGGACGCGATGCCCGTCGCCAGCAGCAGGCCGGCGGCGAGAAGCATTCGGATCGGGCGGGCGGAGAGCGTCACGGGGGCTAGGACCGGCGCAGGGCCGAAAAGTTCCGGGCGTGTGAAGACGGCCCGACTATAGTGGGTTTATAGATCTTTAACAATCGGGCCCGCGGGCGGGTCATTGGAGCCGCCTCGGCGCTTCCATTTCGCGGCTCTCGGTCAGGAACAACTGTTCGATCTCCTCCGCACTGAATGTGTAGGACTGCCCGCAGAACTCGCAGCGCACGTGCGCCTCGCCCGTTGCGGCCGCCAGCCGTGCCTCATCCCGACCGATCGCGACCAGCATGGATTCCACCCGCGCGCGCGAGCATGAGCAGCCGAACTCGAGTGGGCGGGCGCCCATGCTTTCGAGTTCTTCCTCGTGGAACAACCGGTGCAGCAGGCGCTCGCCGTCGGTCGCGAGCAATTCGGCGGGCGACAGCGTGTCGAACAGTGCGCCGGCGCGGTTCCAGCCGTCCTCGTCGCCTTCGTCGCCCGGCAGCTTCTGCAGCATGAGGCCGGCGGCCGCGTCGCCGTCGGCGGCGAGCAGGAGGCGCGTGGGCAGCTGCTCGGACTGGCGGAAGTAGTCTTCGAACGCGCCATCCAGGCGGCTGGCTTCGAGCGGGACGAGCCCCTGGTAGCGGACGGGGTCGCCGTCCGGGCCCTGGTTCTCGATCGTGATCGCGAGGATGCCGCCGTGGCCGAGGTCGCGCAGATCGGGCGACACCTCGGCCTCGCCGTCGGCGAGCTGCACGATGCCGCGCAGCGTGCCGGCGGCGGTGCACTCGGCGAACAGGGTGCGGATCGCGCCATCGCTGCGCATCTGCACCGACAGCCGGCCATCGACCTTCGCGTGCCCGGTGAACAGCGCGGCGGCCGCGCTGGCCTGGCCGAGCATTTCCATCGCGGCGGCGGGGTACTGCTCGCGCTCGCGGATGTGGCGCCACGTCTCGTCGAGGCGCACGTGCACGCCGCGCACGCCCGCGCGATGGAGAAGGAAGCGCTGGAGCTGGTCGCGCCGGATCGGATCGGAGGAGTCGTTCATCGGGGTCGTGGGGGCGATGCTTGCCTGATAATGCCCGTCGGGGCTGCAAGGCGGTGCGACGACATGGGGGCACGATGAAGAAGGTACAAGGCGGGCGCCTGCGCCGATGGCTGCGTCGGCTGCTGTGGCTGCCGGTGATCTTCGTCGTGGTGTCCGTGCTGCAGGTGGCGACGCTGCGCGTCGTGGACCCGCCGTTCTCGAGCTTCATGGCGATCCGGCAGATGCAGGCGTGGGCGCGGGGCGACATGGGCTTCGGCATCCACTACGCCTGGCGCGACCTCGACCGGATCGCGCCGAGCCTGCCGGTCGCCCTGGTCGCCGCGGAAGACCAGCGCTTCGCCGAGCACTTCGGGTTCGACCTCGACGCCATCCAGAAGGCCGAGCGCGCGAACGCGCGTGGACGCAAGATCCGCGGCGGCTCGACCATCAGCCAGCAGCTCGCGAAGAACCTGTTCCTGTGGAGCGGGCGCAGTTACGTGCGCAAGGGCATCGAGGCCTGGTACACGCTGCTCATCGAAGCGATGTGGCCCAAGCAGCGCATCATCGAGGTGTACGCGAACGTCGTGGAGTTCGGCGACGGCGTCTACGGCGCACAGGCGGCCGCGGTGCGCTTTTTCGGCAAGGATGCGTCGCGGCTCACGCCTTCGGAATGCGCGCGCCTCGCCGCGGTGCTGCCCGCACCCAAGCGCTACAGCGTCACGCGGCCGGGCCCCTACGTCGCCCGGCGTGCGCGGGCGATCGAACGGCAGATGCGCATGATCGGTGGCCGCGGCTACCTGCAGCGCCTGGATTGAGCCCGCGCCGCGACAGTTAGGATGCACGCATGCCCACCGATCGCCTGACCGTCGTCGTCGCCGCCTACAACGAGGCCGAGAGCCTGCCGGTGCTGCATCCGCGCATCGTCGCCGCGCTGGAGGCGCTCGACGGCATCGAGCCGCGCATGCTCTACGTCGACGACGGAAGCACCGATGCCACCTGGCGCGTGCTGTGCGACATCGCCTTCGCCGACCCGCGCGTGACGCTGCTGCGGTTGTCGCGCAATTTCGGCAAGGAGGCCGCGCTGACCGCGGGTCTCGACCAGGTGACCGACGGCGCGGCGCTGATCCTCGATGCCGACGGACAGGATCCGCCGGAACTCGTGGGCGCCTTCGTGGCGAAGTGGCGCGAGGGCTATGACGACGTGCACGGCACGCGCATCGCTCGCGCGGGCGACGGCTGGCTGCGTCGCGCGACGGCGCACGCCTTCTACCGCCTGATCGGACGGCTTTCGAAGACGCCCGTGCCGGCCGACACGGGCGATTTCCGGCTGCTGTCGCCGCGTGCGCTCGATGCGCTGCGCCAGCTGCGCGAGCGCCATCGCTTCATGAAGGGGCTGTTCGGCTGGGTCGGCTACCGCAGCGTCGCGGTGCCGTACGAGCGCGACGGCCGCATCGCAGGCGATTCGAAGTTCAATCTCTGGCGCCTGTGGAACTTCGCGCTCGAGGGCATCACGAGCTTTTCCACCGCACCACTGCGGCTCGCGACCTATCTCGGCCTGCTGACCGCGCTGGTCGCGTTCGGCTACGGCATGTGGATCGTGGTCAAGGCGCTGTTCTGGGGCGATCCGGTCGCCGGCTGGCCGACCATGATGTCGGTGATCCTGTTCCTCGGCGGCGTGCAGCTGATCGCGCTCGGCCTGATCGGCGAGTACCTCGGGCGCCTGTACGACGAAGCCAAGCAGCGCCCGCTGTATCTGGTCGACGAGACGCGCCCGGCGCCGGCGGACGCTCAGCGCGCGTAGTGTCCGCCGCAGTCCGCGTCCTTGCCGCCGCCGAGCTCGAGCGTGGCCAGCAGCGCGGCGGGCGGGGCGATGTTGCCGAGCGCCAGCGCGAGCGCCGCGCGCAGGCCGACCCGCTTCATGTCCGGATGGAACGCGGGCTGCTTGAAGCTGCCGGTGACGTAGAGCGGTGACCGGAACGAGAACAGGCTGCGGTCCTTCGGGCGCGGCCTGAGCTTCAGGTTGAGCGTCTCGTCGCGCAGGCTGATGCTGCCTTCGCCGATGATGATCGTGTCGGTGGTGTCGAACGCGAGCGCACGCGAGGTCATCACGCCGTTGTTGACCCCGAAGTCGCCGAACGCGCAGCGCACGGGAATCTGGCGATCCTTCGTCAGCATGAATTTCAGCGATTCCTGCACGTCCAGGCCCGCGAGCTCCATCACGAGGTTGCTGATGCGCCCGCGTCCCATGCCCACGCCGACGCTGCCATCGGACGAGCCGAGGATCGCGGCGACCGAGTTGCCGCTTCCCGACAGCGTGGCTTCGCCGCCGACCTTGCCCACGGCTTCCTTTGCCAGTTCCACGCGCGGCATCAACTGGCCGAGATTGAGGCCGCGTGCGCTGACCTGCGCACGCGTGCGGATCGGCGATTCGCGCGCGTCCATTCGGATCACCGAGCGAATGTCGCCACCGGCGACGCCGAAGTTCAGCGGTTCCAGCCGCAGCAGGCCGCCTTCGAGCTTGAGGTGGGCGTCCATGTCATCGAGCGGCAGCGACGGCGCATCGATGCGCGTCGCGCGCAGGGTCACGTCGGCGTCCATCGCGCGCAGCTTGTCGAGTTCGAACTTGTCGTCCGGGAACACGCGCGTGCGTGCGGCATTGCGCGCGGCCTTCGCGGCGAGCTCCGGATTCGTGGATTCGCCGCCGCCCGCCTTGGGCGCGCCACCGACGAAGCCGGCGAGGTCGTCGAAGTCGAGGCGACGCGACACGAACCGGCCCTTCAGGAACGGCCGCTTGCCGCCGGTGATGAAGGTGGCATCGCCCGCGAGGTCGCTGTCGCCGACGCGGCCCTTGAAGTTGTCGTAATGCCACGACGTCTTCGCACCGTTGACGTCGCGCGTGAGTCGACCGTCGAGCGAGTACGGCGGTGTCGGCGGAAGCGCGATGCCGAGCAGCGGAAACAGGTCGTCGAGGTTCTGGCCACTGAGCGCGAATTGCAGGTTGAAGTCGCGCATCCGCAGCGGGTCGAGCAGCGTGCCGCGGGCATGCGCATGCGTGCGGCCGGCAGCGGCGCGCACGTCGACGTGATACGGCGTGTCGCGCGACTTGAGCCGCAGCGGCGATTCGGCGCGACCCTGCAGGGTGAACGGGTTGCCCTGCCAGTGCCCGGTGCCTTTCGCGGTGATCGGCGGCGACGCCGAGTTGTTACCGGGTTCGCTGGCGACGGCGATGCTGATGTCGGTTCGACGGACCGGATCGAGGAATTCGAAATGGCCGTCGTCGATCCACAGGCCGCGGAATTGCACGTCGCTGTGGCGGTTCGGATCGCCGAACACCCAGTTGCGGCCGTGCTTGCCGGTCTCGAGGTTCAGCACGGGCTTGTCGAGCTGGATCGACGGGATGCGCACCTGGCGCTTCAGCAACGGCTTGAGCTCAAGCCGCAGCGCGACCTTGTCGGTCTTCGCCATCAGCGGGCGCTTGGCCCACGGCGCGTTGGAGAACGTGATGCGCTCGGCGGTGATCGTCGGGATCCAACCGAGGTCGACGTCGAGATCGCCGGCGATGTGCAGTGTCCGCCCCGTCCTCGCATGCACGATCTTCTCGATCGGGCGGCGGAACCAGTTCCAGTCCCAGAACACGATCAGCAGGATGATCGCGACCGCGAGCAGCGCGAGCAGGGTACGGAACGGATGCCGGAGGATGGCTGCGAGCGGCGAGGTGTGGCCGCGGTCGGGCGGCGGCGTCTCGACGGGCCCGGGCGCGGTCGTCGCCATCAGTCGGCGGCGCAGGGAAGCGTGCGTCCGCCCCGGCTCAGTTCACCGGCGCCGTCGCGGGTGCGGAATGCGAGGCTGTCGTCGCCGAAGTGAGCAGCGTCGCCGGGGTCGCGCGCGATCTGCGCGGTGCTGCCGTCCGGCAGGGTGACCTTGGCGACGAGGTAGCCCAGTTCGACCTTGACGCCGCCCTCGCAGGCGAACGCGGTCGGCGCCGGCCCGGGGGCCGGGAGGTCCGCTGCCGTTGCCGGGGCCCGCATCGCGCGATCGGCCTCGGCCGCGCTGACGCCGGTTGCATGTTCCGCGGCCTGGGGCTCGTCGGCCGGCATGCGCGGCTCGCCGTCGCGCTTTTCCTTCGAGCAGGCCGCGAGCGCGATGACCGCGAGCACGAGGACGAGTCTGCGACGGATCGGCGGCGGCATGGCGGACTCCGTGGAGGTCGCCGCACCTTCCCTGCGGAGGGGTCAAGTGCCGGTGAACCCGTTGCGGACGGTTCAGACCACCTGCCGCATCACGGCCATGTAGTGGCAGGCGCTGCCCGCGACGCAGAACAGGTGCCAGATGGCATGCGAGAAGCGCGAGTTGCGCAGGTAGAAGACGGTGCCCAGGGTGTAGGCGAGGCCGCCGCCGAGCAACCACCACAGCGTCGCGTCGTCGAGCACGCGCAGCATCGGGCGGATCGCGACGATGCCGAGCCAGCCCATCGCGATGTAGATCCCGGTAGAGAGCTTCTTGAAGCGGCCGGTGAAGAACAGCTTGAACACGACGCCGCTGAAGGCGAGCGTCCAGATCGCGGCGAACAGGCTCCAGCCCAGCGTGCCGCGCAGGTCGATGAGCGTGAACGGCGTATAGGTGCCGGCGATCAGCACGTAGATCGCGCAGTGGTCGAACACCTTCAGCCGGGACTTGGCGGCCGGCCCTCGCGCCGCGTGGTAGAGCGTGGAGGCGACGTACAGCAGGAGCAGGGACGCGGAGAACACGATCGCGCCCGCCAGCTGCCAGCCGTCGCCGCGGAGCGCGGCAAGGCCGACCATGATCGCGCCGCCCGCCAGCGCGGCCAGGGCGCCGAGCCCATGCGTCAGCGCGTTCGCGAATTCCTCGACGCCGTGGCGCAGCGGCGCCGCATCGACGTGCGTGAGGTGCGGCGTGCCACGGGGGAGGGCGTCCATGCAGCCATCCTAGCGTACGCGCCCGAATGGACGCGTCGTCAGTCGATGCCGACCGCGTGCGCGTGCTCGCGCGTGGCCATGAAGGTCACGGCGGGCGCGCGCTCCTGCGCGAGCTGCAGGTTCACACGCGTCGGCGCGAGGTAGACGAGCTGGCCTGCGGCGTCGATGGCGAGGTTCATCGCGTTCTTCTCGCGGAACTCCTCGAGCTTCTTCGCGTCGTCGCAGCGGATCCAGCGCGCCGTCGCCACCTGCACCTGTTCGAAGCTGGCGTCCACGCCGTACTCGTCCTTCAGGCGGTACGCGACGACGTCGAACTGCAGCATGCCGACCGCGCCGAGGATCAGGTCGTTCGACATGAGCGGGCGGAAGAACTGCGTCGCGCCTTCCTCGGACAGCTGCGCCAGGCCCTTCTGCAACTGCTTGAGCTTGAGCGGATCACGCAGGCGGGCGCGGCGGAACAGCTCGGGCGCGAAGTTGGGGATGCCGGTGAAGCTTAGCGACTCGCCTTCGGTGAACGTGTCGCCGATCGAAATGGTGCCGTGGTTGTGCAGGCCGATGACGTCGCCGGGATACGCGGCCTCGGCGATCTCGCGGTCGCTGGCCATGAAGGTGAGCGCGTTCGCGAGCTTGACCTCCTTGCCAGCGCGCACGTGGAAGGCCTTCATGCCGGCCTTGAACTCGCCCGAGCAGATGCGCATGAACGCGACGCGGTCGCGGTGCTGCGGGTCCATGTTCGCCTGGATCTTGAACACGAAGCCGGTGAGCTTGTCTTCCGACGGTTCCACCTCGCGACCGGTGGTCGCGCGCGGCTTGGGCGAGGGTGCGTGCTCGACGAAGAAGTCGAGCAGCAGCTGCACGCCGAAGTTGTTGACCGCCGAGCCGAAGAACACGGGCGTCTGCTCGCCGCGCAGGTAGGCGTCCTTGTCGAACGGATGCGACGCGCCTTCGACCAGCTCCAGCTCGTCGCGCAGCTCCTGGAGCATCGGCGCGCCGATGCGTGCTTCCAGCTCGGGATCGTCGATCGACGCGAAGATCGTCGAATCCTGCCGGGTGAAGTTGCGGCCCTGCTCGTACAGGTGCACCTCGCCGCTGACCAGGTGCACGACGCCCTTCAGGCGCTGGCCCATGCCGATCGGCCACGTCACCGGCGCGCACTTGATCTTGAGCACGCTCTCGACCTCGTCGAGCAGGTCGATCGGGCTCTTGCCCTCGCGGTCGAGCTTGTTGATGAAGGTCATGATCGGCGTGTCGCGCAGGCGGCACACCTCCATCAGCTTGATCGTGCGTTCCTCGACGCCCTTGGCGACGTCGATGACCATCAGCGCGCTGTCGACCGCGGTGAGCACGCGGTAGGTGTCCTCGCCGAAGTCGGCGTGGCCGGGCGTGTCGAGCAGGTTCACGATGCGGCCTTCGTACGGGAACTGCATCACCGACGACGTCACCGAGATGCCGCGCTCCTTTTCCAGCGCCATCCAGTCGGAGGTCGCGTGGCGCGCGGCCTTGCGGCCCTTCACGGAGCCGGCCATCTGGATCGCGCCGCCGAAGAGCAGCAGCTTCTCGGTCAGCGTGGTCTTGCCGGCGTCGGGATGGGAAATGATGGCGAACGTGCGGCGGCGCAGCGCCTGCAGGGAAACGTCGGACATGGCGTCGGCGCGCACGGGGCGCGGCGGTGGCTCGGGGAAGGCCCGCGATTATAGCGGCCGGCCGACGACCGGCCCGCGGGCGGGCTGAAGGATCGCCCGCACCGGCCGTTAACCCGTCCAGACAAGGAACGCGCGGGAGCTCCGGTGTACATCGTCATCGTCGGTGAGGAAGGCGGCAGGGCAGGCGAGCTCGAGCTCGCGCTGCGCGATTTCGGGCTGGATTGGACGGTCTGCTGGCTGACCGGCACCGGCGAGGCGCTGACGATCCCGGCCGATCGCCGGATCGACGTGTTCGTGAGCGACATGCAGGTCGGCCGGGTGCAGGGCGCCCATCTGCTGGAGCAGGTGCGCTCGCTGCATCCCGAGGCCGCGCGGATCCTGCTGCTCGATCGCGGCCACGGCACCGATGCGATGCAGGCGCTGGACGTCGCGCACCGCTTCCTGCGCAAGCCGCTCGATGCCAGCGAGCTGATCGAGGCGGTGGAAAGCGTGCAGGAGCTGCGCGACCTGCTGACCAACCCGACGCTGGTACAGACGATCGGCCGCGTGGGCTCGCTGCCCCCGCCGCCGACGCTGTACCTCGAGCTCGAGCGCCTGATGCAGGATCCGGACGTCGGCGCGGCGGAGATCGCGACGCTGATCTCGCAGGATCCGGCGGTGGTCGCCAAGGTGCTGCGCCTGAGCAATTCGGCGTACTTCTCGGCGGGCCGCGCGATCACCGACATGCGCACCGCGGTCACGCGGCTGGGCACGCGCATCCTGCAGCGCCTGGTGCTGACGAGCGAAGCGCTCGGCAACGGCGCCATGCCGCCGGCCGAGCGCGAGGCCATGCAGGAGCGCGCGCTGCGCACCTCGCGGCTGGCCGGCCAGCTGCTCAGTGGGCCCAGCGCGGAGCTGGCCGCCACCGCGGCGCTGCTGGCGGAGGTCGGCAAGCTGCTGCCGGGCGTCAACCGGGGCGGCCCCGACGACACCGGGCCGCACTACGCCGAGGCGGGCGCCTACCTGCTCGGTCTGTGGGGCCTGCCGATGCCGATCGTCGAGGCGGTGGCCTACCACCACCGGCCCGGGGCGGTGCGCATGTCGGGCTTCTGGGTGCCGGGCGCGGTGCACGTCGCCTGCGCGCTCGTCGGCGGGCTGGCGATCGACGAGGAATACCTGCGCGCGACGTTCCAGATCGAGCGCCTGCCGGAGTGGCGCGAGAAGGCCGAGGCGATCGGCGCGGCCTGAGGGTCAGTCGCCGCCGAGGTTGAGCGGCCCCTGCGGCCCGCGCATGCGGAAGCGGATCGATTCCAGCCGCATCCCGCGGTTGACCTGCACCGCGAAGTGCAGGTGCGGCCCCGAGGTGAAGCCGGTATTGCCGGACAGGCCGATCACGTCGCCGGCGTGTACGCGCTGGCCGGGGCGCACGAGCACGCCCTCGGCCTTGAGGTGCGCGTACATCGCCATCGTGCCGTCCTCGTGCAGCACGCGGATCAGGTTGGCGCGCCCGGCATAGCGTTCTCGATCGAGCCCGGCGCGGGCGAAGTCCGATTCCACCTGCATGACCACGCCGTCGCGTGCCGCGAGCACCGGCGTGCCGATCGGCGCGGCGAGGTCGAGCGCGAAACGGTTCTGCTCGTCGTCGTGGCTGAAGCCGCCGCCGAAGCCCTGGTCGATGTGCCAGCCGCGCATGCGCAGCGGAAGGAGGTACTCGACGTCGCGCGGCCTCGCCGCGGGGTCGCCCGGCACCGCGTCGAGGATCAGTTCGAAGTCGCCGGGCTGCGAGGGCTCGAGCGTGCCGACGTAGGCGAGCACCGACTGGCGGTTGGCGGGCACCACCGTGCGCATCGGCAGGTCGGGTTCGGCGCGGACGTTGTTCTGCTGCGCGAACGCGAGGCGCACCTCGACCGGGCCGGCGAGCCGGTTCTCCGCGATCGCCTGCATGCCCGGCCCCGACGCCTGCCGGCGCAGCACCGCGATCGGCGTGGGCTCCGCGGCGGTCTCCACCCGCTGCACGCGCGCGGGCTGCACCGCCCGCGCGGGCGGCATGTGGTCGCCGTAGTGCACCACGCCGCGCGCGTCGACCCAGCGATACACCTTCCCCGCCTGCACGAACGGCAGTGCGAGCAGGGCGGCGATCGCGAGCAGGGTCGCGACGCGTCGGGGCGTCAAAGGACGCATTGCTCCGCCAGGTGCAGCGCGGACGCCACCTCGCGCAGGTCGAAGGCGGCGAGGGCCCGGTCGTCGTGCACGGCGTACAGCACGCCACCGGGGAAGCTCGGCGTGCCCGCGGCGTGCAGCGCGATGCCGTCGGTATGCGAAGTCACGCGGCCGCGGAAGCTGCCGACGGGCGCGAGCGTCGTGCGATCGAAGACGTGGAAGACGGCGAGCGGCGCGATCTGGTCGACGGCGATCCAGTAACCGGCGCCGCCGGGGCAGTCCCACAGCGCGATGCCCTCGGCCTGCTGCGCGAACGCGCCGGGCGGCGTGCTGCGCGCGGTGTAACGGCCGTCCAGCGTGTAGTCGCGCAGCGTCGACGGCCGCGCGCGCGTGTCCTCGTCGGCGACCAGCAGGCGATCGTTCGCCGCGTCGCCCGCCACCGATTCGACGATGTGCAGCGACGCGTCGCCGGTGTCGCCGAACGCGCCCAACAGCCGCGCGCGCACGCGGTCGCCGTCGACCTCGACGCGGAAGCGTTTGACGCGCGCCGCCAGCTCCGGAGCAGGCGGCAGCTGGTCGAACTTCGCGCCGTACATGAAGGCGTCGGTCACGTAGACGTCGAGGTCGCCCGGCTCGGCCTCGCGGATCCAGATGCCGTAGGGATTGCGCAGGTCCGACGCACCGAACGTGGCGACCGGCGTGAGGTCGGGCAGGGCGAGCACCTGCACGCGATGGTTGTCGCGCTCGACGACGAAGGCGAGGTCGCCCTGCACCGCGATGCCGTTGGGACGATCGAACCGGCCCGGGGCATCGCCCTTGCCGCCGACCTCGCGCAGGCGCTCGCCGCTGTCGCCATCGAACACGACGAGCCGATGGGTCGACTTGGCGGTGACGACCACGCGCGTGCGCCCGTCCTCCGCCGTCCAGGCGGCCGGGGAATCGAGTTCGTCGGCCGCGTCCTCGACCGACACGAAGCGCTCGGCGACCGTGACGGCGGAGGTGTCCGCCACCGGGGTCGCGGGGGCGGGCGGCGCGACGGCGGGGCGCGACGTGGCGCAGCCGGCAAGGGCCGCGGCCAGCGCGGCGATGAGTAAGCGACGGGACATGGCGGAAGTGTACGGGGCGGAATCCGGACGGCGGCTGAGTCCCGGGCGCCCGGGCGCGGCCATTCATCGCTTCATCGCCATGAAGCGATTGACAGTCGCGGAGGGCGCGGGCAGACTGCGCGGCATCCATCGAGACCGGCTGAGGGACAGGCCCACAGACGCCGGGGCAACCAGTGCGAGAGCACCAGGTGCCAATTCCTGCGGCGTCATGCCGGAAGATGGTCGCGCTCCCTGCCGGGTACGGTGGGGCGTCGCAGGCTCGATGGCCCCGTCAACCCGGAGCCCTTCGCCATGAGCCTCGTTTCCACCGCCTACGCCGCCGACGCACCGTTCGCGATCGTCGATCCCGACCTTTCTTCCTGGCTCGCGCCCGCCCGCCGCGACGAGTTCGACGTCGAGCTTGCCCTGCGCCATGCGGGCACGCGGCGCGTCCGCATTCGCTCCGAACGGGTCGGCGACGAAACGCTGCCGGCCGTGCTCGTCACCGGCGGCATTTCCGCGCACCGCCACGTCGCGGCGCATGCGCTCGACGATTCCGCGGGCTGGTGGGACGCGCAGGTCGGTGTCGACCGGGCCATCGACCCGCGCCGCCATTGCATCGTGTCGTTCGACTGGATCGGTGCCGACGGCAGCCTCGATGCGCCGATCGACCCGGCCGACCAGGCCGACGCGATCGCCGCGCTGCTCGACCACCTCGGCCTGCGCCGCCTGCATGCGTTCGTCGGCAGCTCCTATGGCGCGATGGTCGGCCTGCAGTTCGCGTCGCGGCACGGGTCGCGCATCGGTCGCCTGGTCGCCATCAGCGGCGTGCATCGGGCCCATCCGTATTCCAGTGCGTGGCGTGCCCTGCAGCGGCGCGCGGTGCAGCTCGGCGCGCTGCAGTGCGACGGCATCGACGGGCTGGTGCTGGCACGGCAGCTCGCGTTGCTCAGCTACCGCACGCCCGACGAGTTCGACGAGCGCTTCGGCGCGCCGCAGGTGGTGGACGGCCGCGTGCACGTGCCGGCCGAGGACTACCTCGACCATGCCGCGCAGACGTATGCGGCGCGTACGCACCCCACCGGCTTCCTGCGGCTGTCCGAATCCATCGACCTGCAGCGCGTGGTGCCCGGCTCGATCGCGGTGCCGGTGACGCTTGTGGCGGTGCAGGAAGACCGCCTGGTGCCGGTGGCCGATGCCTACGCGCTCGCGCAGGGCCTGCGCGGCGAGACGCGGCTGCGCGTGCTGCGCTCGCGCTACGGGCACGACGCCTTCCTCAAGGAGACCGCGGCGATCGCCGACGTACTGGTCGAATCGCTGGAGACCGGCGCATGAGCACGGCCTGTCGACGCGCGACCGTCGCGGTGCGCGCGGGCATCGATCGCGACCCCGCGTTCGGTGCCGTGACGCCGCCGCTGGTGCTGTCGTCGAACTTCTCGTTCGACGGCTTCGATCGCAAGCGCGCCTACGACTACACGCGCAGCGGCAACCCGACGCGTGACCTGCTCGGCGACGCCCTGGCGGAGCTGGAGGGCGGGACCGGCGGCGTGGTCACGTCGACGGGGATGTCGGCGATCACGCTCGTGCTGCATGCGCTGGTGCCGCAGGGCGGGCGCGTGGTCGTGCCGCATGACGCGTACGGCGGCAGCTGGCGGCTGTTCAACGCGCTGGCGGCAAAGGGCCTTTTCGAACTCGTGACCGCGGACCTGACGCGGCCCGACTCGCGCAACGCGGCGCTCGCCGCCGGCGCGTCGGTGGTGTGGATCGAGACGCCGTCGAACCCGCTGCTGCGCATCACGGATCTCGACGCCACGATCGCAGCCGCGCATGCCGTCGGCGCGCTCGCGGTGGTCGACAACACGTTCCTCTCGCCGGCGCTGCAGCAGCCGATCGCGTTCGGCGCCGACGTGGTCGTGCACTCGACGACGAAATACATCAACGGCCACAGCGACGTCGTCGGCGGGGCGGCCGTCGCGCGCGACGCCGCCGTGCAAGAGCGCCTGGCCTGGTGGGCGAACGCGCTCGGCCTGACCGGCGCGCCGTTCGACAGTTTCCTGACCCTGCGCGGGCTGCGCACGCTCGACGCGCGCCTGCGCATCCACCAGGAGAACACGCAGGCGCTCGTCGAGCGGCTGGTGGGCGATGCCGCCGTGCGCGCCGTGCATTACCCGGGGCTGGCGACGCACGCGGGCCACGCGCTCGCCGCGCGGCAGCAGGCGGGGTTCGGCGCGATGCTGAGCGTGGAGCTCGACGGCGGCGTGGACGCGGTACGCGCCTTCCTCGACGGCCTGCGCTGCTTCACGCTGGCCGAATCGCTGGGCGGCGTGGAAAGCCTCGTCGCGCACCCGGCCACCATGACGCATGCGGCCATGTCGCCGGAGGCGCGGCGTGCGGCGGGCATCGGCGATGGCCTGCTGCGCCTGTCGGTCGGCATCGAGCACGTGGACGACCTGCTGGAGGACGTCGACGCGGCGTTGCATCGCGCGCGGCGCGCGTGTCGACGCGAAGCGGCGGTCGCCTGATGGCCGCGCCGGTGCGTATCGAAGCGGCGGCGGAGCGCCGCGCGGTCGTCGCGGAGGTCGCGCTGCTCGGCGTGGGCAACGTCGGCGCTGCATTCCTCGAACGTATCGCGCGACGCGACGAGGCATCGCCGGCCCTGCGGCTGGTCCACGTCGCCGACTCGCGACGCGCGCTCAGCGACGACATCGCGCCGGCGGACGCACGCCAACGGCTGGCGCGCGTGACGTCGCTACCGCACGCCGATCCCGCCGTCGCATTCGACGGGGCCTACCCGGCCTTCGTGGTCGATGCCACCGGCAGCGATGCGGTCGCGGCGCGGCATGCCGACTGGCTCGCGCGCGGGGTGCACGTGGTCACCGCGAGCAAGCTCGGGCAGGGCGCCGCGCTGTCGCGCTGGCGACGGATCGAGGCCGCGCGCCGCTCGGCCCGCACGCACTACGGCGACAGTGCGACGGTGGGCGCCGGCCTGCCGCTGCTGCGCAGCCTGCGCGCATTGCGCGACGGCGGCGATGCGATTTCCGGCATCGCGGGCGTGCTGTCGGGCTCGATGGCCTGGCTGTTCGCACAGTACGACGGACGCCGACCGTTCTCCGGCTTCGTGCGGCGCGCGCGCGCTGCCGGCTACACCGAACCGGACCCCCGCGAGGATCTCTCCGGCGAGGACGTGCGACGCAAGCTGCTCATCCTCGCGCGTGCCGCCGGCTTCGCACTGGAGGTCGAGGAGGTCGAGGTGGAGTCGCTCGTGCCGCGCGAGCTGGCGGACGTGCCGCTGCCGGCGCTCGACGCCGCGCTCGAGGTGCTCGATGCGCCGTTGCGCGCGCGCTTCGCAGATGCGTACCGGCGCGGGAAACGCCTGTGCCATGTCGCGCGGCTGGCAGTCGTCGACGGCCGCGTGCGGGCGCGCGTGGGCCTCGAGTCGCTCGCACCGGACGATCCGCTCGCGGCGGGGCAGGGCACGGACAATCGCGTCGCGCTGCGGTGCGGGCGGTATGACGCGCAGCCGCTGGTGATACAGGGTCCGGGCGCGGGCGCCGACGTCACCGCGGCCGCGCTGCTGGACGACGTGCTCGCCATCACGCGCGACGACCGACGCGCGGGCTGACGCGCGTCACTCGCCGACCGGTCGGCCCTCGATGCGGCCGATGATCCGCAGCGCGTCGCGCGCGAGCATCCCCGGCAGCCCGTCGTGCATATGCTCGACGAGCTCGGCCGCATCCGTGAGCGGCGTGGTGCGGAACGAGGCCCAGCCGTTGCGCCCGTTCGTCTTGACGTAATAAAGCGCCTGGTCGGCGAGTTCGATCATCGCTTCCCAGCCGAAGCGCGCGCCGTCCTCGCCGCGCACGATCGGATACTGCGAAAGCCCGACGGAGCAGGTCAGCGGCAGCACCATGCCGTTGCCGAGCTCGAACGGATGCGACGCGACGGCCTGCTGGATGCGTTCGCCGATCGTGGCGACGTTGCGCTCGGGCATGGGCCGGAACACCAGCAGGAATTCCTCGCCGCCCCAGCGCGCCACGTAGTCGCCGGTGCGCACGAGCCCCGACAGCACCTGCGCGAACTGCTGCAGCACGAGGTCGCCCGCGCGAGGGCCGTAGCGGTCGTTGACCTGCTTGAAGTGGTCGATGTCGACGAGTGCGAACAGCATCGCCTTGTCGTCGGCCGGACCGGCATCGACCTGGCGGTCGTAGAACGAGAGGTCCGCGGGCAGCTGCGCGCCGATGTAGCGACGGTTGCGCAGGCCGGTCAGCGGGTCAGTGTGGCTGGCGTCCTCGAGTTGGCGGTTGGCGAGCGCGAGCGCCTCGGTGCGCTGTTCGACCAGCGCCTCGAGCGCGCGCTGGCGGCGGCGGTAGCGATGCCGCTGCAGCCGGTATCCGCCGTACACGAGCAGCGCGAGGCCCGCGACGCACAGCGCGATGAACGCACGCGTCTCGATGAACACCGGCGGCACGTCAAACGCGAGCGTCGCGGGCCGCGGCGACCACACGCCGGCGTTGTTGCTCGCGCGCACCTCGAACACGTAGTGGCCGGGCGGCAGGTTGGTGTAGCGCGCACGCCGCGCGCCGGCGTCGGCATCGACCCAGTCCGGGTCGTAGCCGCGCAGCCGGTAGCGCAGCTGCACGCTCTTGGGGTCCTGGAACGACGTCGCGGTGAACTCGAACGTCGCATCGCGCACGCCGACCGGCAGCGGACGGCCCTGCAACGTCCACGCTTCCTTCCAGTCGCGGCCCGCCTGCATGCGCTCGACGGCCACGCCCGGCGCCACCGTGTTCTTGCGGATCGCCGTGGTGTCCATGCTGACGACGCCGTCGCGCGTGGGCAGCCACAGCGTGTCGCCCACCAGCGCGCCCTTCGCGGTGCCCGCGCCGTTGCAGCAGTAACCCTGCTGGCCCGCCAGCCGATCGCCGCGCTCGTTGAGCAGCATCTCGCCGCGCACGCGCGCAAGGCGGCCGGACACCAGCCCCTCGATGTCGACCACCGGCACGCGCGCGATGCCGCGCAGCCCGGCGATCCAGAGGTAGCCGTCGTGCTCGGCCAGGAAGAACGGGGCGTTCGCCGGCATGCCCTGGGCCGTGCCCAGCGCGTGCCAGCGACCGCGCGCGCGGATATACGTGGTCTCGTTCAACGTACCGATCGCCAGCGTGCCGTCGCGGAGCCGGTGGATCGCGGTGACGTCGGCGGCGGCAGGCAGGCCGGGCGTCGTGTCGCGCGCGAAGCGTTCGCCGCGCTGCTGGAACAGGCCGGCCTGCGTGCCCGCGATCACGCCGTCGGGCGTGTCGAGCACGAACCGCACGCGGGGATCGGCGATGCCGTCGGCCGCGCCGAAACGGGTGAGCCGGTCGCCGGCATGGCGGAACAGGCCCTCGGTGGTGCCGATCCAGAGCGCGCCGTCGCCTGCGCGCACGATCGCGTTGATCTGCGCGGCGCCGATCGCGGCGAGCGCCGGAACCGACCTTGGCGCGCGATCGCCCGCCTCCAGCACGCGCAGCCCGCCACGCGTGCCGATCCACACGCGGCCGCGCTCGGCGAGCAGGTTGTAGGCATGCGGGTGCGGCAGGTCGCGCGCGTCCACCACGTGCCGGTAACGGCCGTTCTCGAGCAGGCTCAGGCCGTCGTTGCCGCCGACCCAGAAGCGCATCGCGTCCGGATCCCTGGCGAGCGACCACACGATGCGGTCGGTCAGCCCCTCCGCCGTGCTGTAGCGCCGCGTCCACGAGCTCCAGACGCGCGTCAGGCCCTGCCACTGGCTGCCGAGCCACAGATTCCCTTCGCGGTCCTCGAGTGCCGTGCGCATGCCGGGTCGGCCCCCCGGCGCGTTCGCGGCGATGTATTCGGCGACGTGGCCGCCGCGGATGCGCGCGAGCCCGAGGTCGCCGCCGATCCAGAGGTTCCCGTCGCGGTCCTCGCAGAGCAGGTCGATCGGCGCGTGGGCCAGCTCGGGCTGCTCGACGTACGGCATCCAGCCCTCGCTCGCGAGGCGGAACACGCCCATCGACGTCGCGGCCCAGAGCGTGCCCTGCGCATCCAGCAGGCGGTTCACCTGTGCGTCGGTGTCGGTGGCGGGCAGGGCGAGCCGCTCCCAGCGCCCGGTCTGCAGGCGGCGGAACACCGCGCCGCGGCTGCCCACCCAGAGGCCGTCCGGCCGCACGAGCACCGACTGCGCCGGCGCGGGCGAGCCCGCCACCGGGGTCAGGCGGTCGCGCTCGACGCGGAACACGCCGGCGGACGTGCCCACCTGGATGCGGCCCGGCCCGTCCTCGGCGAGCGCCAGCACGTCCAGCGCAGGCGAGCCGGCGGGCGTGGGAATGGCGGTGAACGTGTGGCCGTCGAACACGGCCAGGCCCTTGTACGTGCCGATCCACAGGCGGCCGTCGCGCGCGGTCAGCAGGCTGCGGATCCACGTGCCCGGTAGGCCCGGCGTGTTCTCGGGGGTGAAGGTGCGGAAGCTGACGCCGTCGAAGCGCGCGAGCCCCGACTGCGTGCCCACCCAGAGGTAGCCCGTGCGGTCCTGCGCGAGGCTCAGCACGCTGATCTGCGGCAGCCCCTGCTGGATCGACCAGCTATCGCTGACGTAGTGGCGGAAGGCCTTGTCCGGCTCGAGCGCGCGCGCGCGGGGTGCCACGGCGAGGGCCAGCAGCATCAGCAGCGCGGGGAGGATGCGCATGGGTCCGGCGGGTCTCCATGGCGGTGGCCACGAGAACGTTAACGGGCAGGGCGGCGGCGGCCTGAATGGACCGCCGTCGCGGTTTCAGCATTCGATGACGTTGACCGCCAGCCCGCCTCGGCTGGTTTCCTTGTACTTGTCCTGCATGTCGCGGCCGGTGTCGCGCATCGTGCGGATCACCTTGTCGAGCGAGACCTTGTGCTGCCCGTCGCCGCGCATCGCCATGCGGCTGGCGTTGATCGCCTTCACCGAGCCCATCGCGTTGCGCTCGATGCACGGGATCTGCACCAGCCCGCCGATCGGGTCGCAGGTCAGGCCGAGGTTGTGCTCCATGCCGATCTCGGCCGCGTTCTCCACCTGGCCCGGCGTTCCGCCGATCGCGGCGGTCAGGCCCGCGGCGGCCATCGAGCAGGCCACGCCGACCTCGCCCTGGCAGCCGACCTCGGCGCCGCTGATCGAGGCGTTTTCCTTGTAGAGGATGCCCACCGCGGCTGCCGTCAGCAGGAACGTGCGCACGCCGCCGATGTTCGCGTTCGGAATGAAGCGATCGTAGTAGTGCAGCACCGACGGGATGATGCCGGCCGCGCCGTTGGTGGGCGCCGTGACGACGCGACCGCCGGCCGCGTTCTCCTCGTTCACCGCCAGCGCGTAGAGGTTGACCCAGTCGAGCGTGGTGAGCGGATCGCGCATCGCCGCCTCGGGCTTGCCCGACAGCTCGGCATGCAGCGCCGGCGCGCGACGCACCACGTGCAGGCCGCCCGGCAGCGTGCCGCCTTCGCGGATGCCGCGCGCGACGCAGCTCTGCATCGCGTTCCAGATTTCGTCGAGACCGCTCTCGATCTCCGCCGGCGAGCGCCAGACCTGCTCGTTCGCGAACATCAGTTGCGCGATCGACATGCCGGTGCGCTCGCACTGCGCGAGCAACTCGTCGCCGGTGGAGAACGGATACGGCAGCTCGGTCTCGTCGGCGACGATGCGGTCTTCCGCCGCCTCGTCCTGGTTGACGACGAAGCCGCCGCCCACCGAGTAGTAGTCGCGCGTCGCGATCACCTCGCCGTTCGCATCGAACGCGGTGAAGCGCATGCCGTTGGTGTGGAACGGAAGCTTCTGGCGCTTGTTCATGATGAGGTCGTGCTTCTCGTCGAAGCCGATCTCGTGCCTGCCCTGCAGCCGGATGCGCTTGGTCGCGCGGATGCGCTCCAGCGCCGGCGGGATGATGTCGGGGTCGATCTCGTTCGGCCAATGGCCTTCGAGTCCCATCAGCACGGCCTTGTCGGTGCCATGGCCGCGGCCGGTGAGCGCGAGCGAGCCGAACACTTCGGCGCGCACGCGGGCGGTGCGCTCGAGGTCGCCGTTCTCGGCGAGCCAGCGCTCCACGAAGCGCGCGGCCGCGCGCATCGGCCCGACGGTATGCGAGGAGCTCGGCCCGATGCCGATCTTGAACAGGTCGAAGGTGCTGACGGCCACCGCGGCTCCAGCGAAAGGGAAAGAAGGGATGCCGGCTATTCTACGTCCGTACCGCCCACCGCTTTTCCGTACTGCAGCGCATCCCCATGAGCCGGTTCATCTTGTTCCAGCGCGACGACTGCCACCTCTGCGACCTCGCGCTCGACGTGCTGGCGCAGGCGCGGCTGCCCGAGTTCGACAGCGTGTTCATCGACGAGGACGACGCGCTCGAGGCCGCCTACGGCCTGCGGGTGCCGGTGCTGCGCGACGCGACCTCCGGTGTCGAACTCGACTGGCCGTTCGGCACGGACGCGGTCCGCGGCCTGGTGGATCGGTAGCGCGAAGGCCGCGCCTACTTCGCGGGCGACAGCAGCACGCGCGTGCTGACCGCGACCTCGTTTGGAATGAGGCCCGTGTCGGCCCAGTCGCCGGTGCCGACCCCGAAGTCGAGCCGCTTCACCGTCGCCTGCCCCGCGAGCACCGGCCGCGCGCCGGGCGTCCACGTGATCGTCAGCGTGACCGGCCGCGACACGCCGCGCAGCGTCAGCCGCCCGTCCGCCGCATAGCGGTTGCCGCCCAGCGCCCGGAAGCGGGTGGCGACGTAATGCGCCTGCGGGAATTTCGCCGCGTCGAAGAAGTCGCTGCCGCGCAGCGTGTCGTCGCGTTCCTTGTCGCCCGTGGCGGCCCCGGCGAGCGGGATGGCGACGTCGAGCTTCGAAGTGGCGAGCGACGCGGGATCGAAGCTCAACCGCGTCGCGAACGATGCGAAGCGGCCGGTGAAGACCTCGCCCTGGTATTTCGTCGCGAACGTGAGCGTGGAGCCCGGCGCCTGCACGTAATCGGCCGCGCCGGCGGGCGCGATGGCGAGGGCGAGCAGCAATGGCAGCAGTCGTTTCATGGCGAGGTCCCCGGTGGGCGCCTGCGTGCGGGCAGCATGCGCTGCAGCGTGCCGTCCTGCAGGAAAAGATGGTGGTAGAGCGCGGCGCCGACGTGCGCGACGACCAGCACGACGAGCGTCCAGAAGCCGAATTCGTGCAGTTCCTTGGCGATGCCGTTGAGGTGCTCGTTCTTCGCGGCGATCGCCGGCAGGTTGAACAGGCGGAACCACTGCAGCGGATAGCCCGCGGTCGAATTGATCAGCCAGCCGCTGAGCGGCATGGCGATCATCATGGCGTACAGCAGGCCGTGCACGCCGTCAGCCGCGAACTGCAGACGACGCGACATGCCGGGAATCGCGCCGGGTACCGCATGCGTCCAGCGCCACAGCAGCCGCAGCAGCACCAGCGCGAGCAGCGTCAGGCCGAGCGACTTGTGCAACGCATACCAGCGGATCTTCGCCACCGGGCTGGTCAGCTCGGTCATGTACAGCCCGATGGTGCCGAGCGCGACCACGAGGCCGGCGCTCACCCAGTGGAACAGCTGGCTGACCGCGCCCCAGCGCTCGGGCAGCGGGGAAGGCGTGCGACTCATCGTGCGGAATCCTCGTCGGGAAGGTCGGGTGCGGGCGCGCCGATGCCGCGGCTGGCTTCCAGTTCGATCCGGATCTCGACGTCGCGACCGATCACCGACGGCCACGCGTCGATGCCGTAGTCGAAGCGATCGAGGCGCGCGATCGCGGAAAAGCCGGCGGTGCGTCGGAAGGGCGGCATCGGATGGCGACGCAGCGCGTTGAACGTCGCGTCCATGCACAGCGGGCGCGTCGTGCCGTGGAGCGTGAACCGCCCGCAGACTTGGGCATGCGTGGCGTCGCGCGGCGTCACCGTCTCGGAGATGAATCGGGCCTGCGGCGAGCGGTCGACATCGAGCAGCCCCTGCACGGCGCGGTTCCAGCCGGCGTCGCCGAAATCGAGCCGGTCGAGCGGAAGGGTGACGTCGACGCTCGCATCGGCCCAGCCGTCGCCGAACACGAGGCGGCCGTGGCTGCCCGACAGCGTGCCGAGCGCGCGCGAGAAGCCCGCATGGTCGACCGCGACCATCACGCGCGTGTGCACCGGATCGATCGCGAAATCGTCCGCGGCCGCCAGGGCCGGCATCAGCAGGGCGAGCGCAAGCAGGTGTCTCATCGCGGCTCCGGGGGTCGGCCCGATTGTAGGCACGGCGGGGTGACGGGCCGCCGCGCGGACGCAACGCGCCGTTCCGCCGCGGTTGCCGACCGCCCCGCGATGGGTGAGCCTTGCCCCGGGGAATGGACGGGGGTGCAGGATGCGCGACGCGATCGTCGGCTGGATGGCGGGACTCTGCCTGGCGTTGCTGCCGTGCGCGGCATGGGCCGGCCTGCCCGAGACACCGCGGCCGCGGCAGTTCACCGTCGCCGACGGGCTGCCCTCGAACCGTATCAACGGGCTCGCGCAGGACCGCGCCGGCTACCTCTGGATCGCCACCAGCGACGGACTCGCGCGCTTCGACGGCGTCGGCTTCCGCGTCTGGCGCATCGAGCAGGGACTGCGCGACAACTACGTCTGGTCGGTGTTCGTCGATGCCGACGACCGCGTCTGGATCGGCACCCGCAGCGCGGGGCTCGCCGTGCTCGATGCGAAGCGCCGCGACTTCCGCTGGTTCGACCGGCGCACGCCGGGCGTCGGCGGCGTCGAGGTGTGGTCGATCGCGGGCACGCGCGACGGCAGCCTCTGGTTCGGCACCGCCGATGCGGGGCTGCACCGCCTGCACGGCGGCCGCGTCGAGCGGTTCATGCCGGTGCCGGGCGACGCACGGAGCCTGCCCGCCGCGGACGTGCGCGAGCTGCTGGTCGATCGCGCCGGACGGCTGTGGATCGCCACCGCGCAGGGCATCGCGCACTGGGACGGCCGCGGCTTCGTCCGCGACGACATGGCTGGTCTCCCGACCGCGGCGGTGGACGGCCTCTCGACCGAAGCGGACGGCCGGCTCTGGCTCGGCACGCCACGCGGGGCCGCGCTGCGACGCGCCGACGGCCGCGTGTCGATGCCCGCGTTCGCCTCGCGCGGGGGCGCGCCGCTGCAGATGCTGCTGCGCGATCGCGCGGGCACGCACTGGTTCGACATCCCGCAGGGCCTCGGCGTCGAGGTCGAGTCGGGCATCGACGTCGTGCCGCTCTACAGCGCGGCGTCGCAGGGGCTGGTGCGGCCGGGCTGGGTCGACGCGCGCGAGGACCACGAAGGCGGGCTGTGGTTCGCCAGCAATACCAACGGCCTCTGGTACCTGCCGCCGCGCTGGCGCCAGTTCTCCGTGCTGTCGCGCCGTCTGGGCGATCCCGCCACGCTCGCGAACGCGCAGGTGCGCGGGATCGCACCCTCGCGCGACGGCTCGACCTGGCTGGTCGGCAGTGGCGGCGTGCTCGATCGCGTGGACAGTGAAACCGGCGCGGTGCAGCACGTGTTTGCCGACGTCGCGCAGGGCGTGATCCTCACCGCGGTGCGCGAGGCGCGCGACGGACGGGTCTGGGTCGGCTACTTCGACGGCCTCGCGCGGATCGACCCGTCCACCGGCCGGATCGATCGCTGGCCCGCCGGCACGCACGACGGCGCGCTGCGCGGCGAGCCCGCGTTCCTGGCCGAGGACGCATCGGGTCGTCTCCTGATCGGCGGGGAAGGCGGGGTGCAGGTCCGCAGTGCGGACGGTCGCGTGGTGGACGACCTCGTGCCCGGCGATCGCCACGGGCTGCCGGCCGGTGCGACGGTGGCGGGCCTGGCGACGACGCCTTCAGGCGAGGTCTGGATCGCCGGGTCGGCCGGCCTGTTCCGCGTCGACCCCGTGACGTCGCGCGCGCGTCGAATCGAAGGCGTCGGCGCCGGCGCCGTGCACGGCATCGCCTTCGACGCGGCGGGCCAGGCCTGGCTCGCGCGCCACGGCGCGGTCGAGCGCTACCGCATCGACGGGGCGCAGCTCGTGCGCCTGGATCGGCTCGACGCCGCGACCGGGTTTCCGCGCCTCGCGCCCAGCGGGCTCGCCGTCGACGCGCGCGGCGTCGTCTGGGCGACCAGCGTCCGCGGCCTCGTGCGCGTGGATCCACGGACCCGCCGCAGTCGCGTGTACGGCGTGCGCGACGGACTGCCCAGCCAGGAATTCGCGGGCCCGCCGGTGCCGCGTCCAGGCGACGGGCGCCTGCTCGCCGGCACGCCGGAAGGGCTGGTCATCTTCGATCCGGCGGTCGTGCGGCCCGAGGGCCGCGTGCCCCGCCTGCTGCTGGAATCGATGGACGTCAGCCGCGACGGTGCGCGCATCGCGCTCGACGAGGCCGCGTTCCCGACGATCGAGCACGACGACCGCGACCTGCGCGTGCGTGCGCGCCTGATGTCCTTCAGCGATGCGGGCAGCACCGCCTACCGCTTCCGCCTGTCCGGTTTCGATCGCGACTGGGTCGAGACCGGCGCGGACGGCGAGCGCGTGTTCACCCAGCTGCCGCCGGGCGATTACCGCCTGCAGGTCATGGCCCGCACTGCCGACCAGGTGTGGTCGCCGCCGCGCGAGGTCGCGTTCCGCGTGCGCGCGCCGTGGTGGCAGACGTGGTGGGCGCGCGGCGCCGGCGGCCTGCTGGCGGTGCTGGCGGCGGTCGTGCTCGCGCTGCAGTACCGCGACCGCCTGCGTCGCCGCCATGCACTGCAGCGGATGCGGGACGAACGCCGCCACGCCGAGGCGTCGTCGAGTGCGAAGACGCGCTTCCTCGCGACGTTCGGGCACGAAGTCCGCACGCCGATGACGGGCGTGCTCGGCATGACCGAGCTCCTGCTCGAGACGCCGCTGGACGCCACGCAACGCGGCTATGTCGACGCGATCCGCACTGCCGGCGACCACCTGTTGCGGCTGCTCAACGATGCCCTCGACCTGGCGCGCATCGATTCGGGCCATCTCGAGCTGGTCGAGGAACCGTTCGACCTGCACCGGATGCTGCACGAGATCGGCGCGCTGGTCGGGCCGCTCGCGCGGCACCGCGGCCTCGACTTCGAACTCCAGCTCGCCGCCGACGTCCCGCGCGGCGTGCACGGCGATTGCAGCCGGATCCGCCAGATCCTGCTCAACCTGCTGGGCAACGCGGTGAAGTTCACCGAGCGCGGCGGCGTGACGCTGCGGGTTATGCGCTCGGCGGACGTCGTGCGTTTCGTCGTGGCCGATACCGGGCCCGGTCTGTCGGCGGCGCAGTGCGCGAAGCTGTTCCGCCGGTTCCAGCAGGCCGATGGCGCGCGCACCGCCGCGCGGTACGGCGGCAGTGGCCTCGGGCTGGCGATCAGCACCGAACTCGCGCAGGCGATGGGCGGCCGCATCGGCGTGCAGAGCACGCCGGGCGAGGGCGCCGCCTTCCACGTCGACCTGCCCTTGCGCGAGGCGGTGCCGTCATCCGAGCCGGCCTCGCAGGCACGGACGGAGATGCGCCCGCTGTCGCTGCTGCTCGTCGAGGACGATCCGACCGTGGCCGCGGTGGTGAAGGGCCTGCTGGAGGCGGGCGGACACCGGGTCCGGCACGTCGCGCACGGGCTCGCGGCGATGGCGGAGATCCACCTGCAGCGCTTCGATGCGGCGCTGCTCGACCTCGACCTGCCGGGCATGGACGGGTTCGCGCTCGCGCGGCAGTTGCGCGCGTCCGGTTTCGAGGCGCCGCTGGTCGCGGTGACCGCGCGCGCCGACGTGGACGCCGAGCCGCGTTCGCGCGAGGCCGGATTCGACGCGTTCCTGCGCAAGCCGGTCACCGGCGCGATGCTGCGCGAGGTGCTCGAACGGCGCACTCAGCCGCTCGACGCCTGAAGCTCCGCAGCACTCCGGTCGCGTGATGCGACCCGAGGCGGCAGCGCTCAGCGTGCGCTGAGCGAATGCACCGCGTCGACCAGCACGGCGACGTGCTCGGGTGACATGTCCGGCGACATGCCGTGGCCGAGGTTGAACACGTGGCCCTCGCGCGAGCCGCCGTTGCCGTCGCGGTACGCATTGAGCGCACGGCCGACTTCCCGACGGATCGCCTCGGGCGACGCATACAGCGTCACCGGGTCCAGGTTGCCCTGCAGCGCGACGCGTCCGCCC
>NZ_SMRQ01000002.1 GCF_004359965.1 Cognatilysobacter segetis
GCCCGGCGCGGGACCGGGCGTCGAGAGACAACCTAACGGGCGGACTCAGTGGTGCGTGCGGCCCGAGCCCGACTTCTTGCCGCCGCCGTCCTGCTTGTTGACGGTGGCCCAGGCGATGCGCTCGGCGTCCTTGTCGGACTTGCCGGCCTTCTTCTCGCTGGACTCGATGTGCGAGGCCTCGCGCTTCTGCTTGTCGGTGTAGCTGGACTTGTCGCCGCGGCTCATGGCGCGCTCCGGTGGTGGGTTCGTCCCGGTGATACCGCCGCCGGTGTCGTGGCGGGGACAAAGCGGCCGTGACGTTGGTTCAGTGACCAATGGCAGGTTCGGTATATCGGACTTCGCACTACAGTGAAGTCGTCATCAGGCAGAGGCTCCGCCATGTCAGCCCAACCCGCCGCCGATCCCGACCTGCACCTGCGCAAGTTCCAGAAGGAGCTCAGCGCCGGGACGGTCTCGCTCGCCCTGCTCGCCGTGCTCGGCGAGGCCGCCGAGCCCATGTACGGCTACCAGATCGCCAAGCGGCTGGAACAGCTGGAGGGCGTGCTGGCCGGCAAGCAGAGCGCGCTCTACCCCGTGCTGCGCGGGCTGGAGGGGGCGGGGCTGCTGTCGAGCCACGTCGAGCCCTCCGTCTCCGGGCCGCCGCGCCGCTACTACCGCATCAACGACGCCGGCCGCGGCGTGCTCGCGCACTGGGCCGCCGCCTGGCGCGGCACGCGCGACTCGGTCGACGCCGTGCTCGGCCCGCTCGCCCGTTCCGACTCCACATCCACCGACGCCACCGCCCTCCGGGGAGACTCCGCATGAACGCCGCCCACACCTTCGCCCCCGGCCTGGCCGCCCCGACCACGATCGCCGAATACCTCGACCGCCTGCGCGCCGCGCTCGCCGGTGCCGATCCGGCGCTCGTGCAGGACGCGCTCTACGACGCCGAGGACTACCTGCGCTCCGAGATGGCCGCCAATCCCGGCCGCAGCGAGGCGCAGGTCATCGCCGACGTCGCCGGCAGCTACGGCGCGCCCGACGAGGTCGCCGACATCTACCGCGACACCGAGGTGCGCGTGCAGACCGCGCTGCAGGCACCGAAGCCGGCGGCACGCCGTTCCGCGCTGGGCCGCTTCTTCGGCGTCGCCGCCGAGCCGCGCACCTACGCCGCGCTGTTCTACATGCTGCTTTCGCTCGCGACCGGCATCTTCTACTTCACGTGGACGGTCACCGGCCTGTCGCTCAGCGCCGGCCTGTCGGTGCTGATCATCGGCATCCCGTTCGTGATCCTGTTCTTCGGATCGGTGCGCGTGCTGTCGCTCGTCGAAGGCCGGCTGGTCGAGGTGATGCTCGGCGAGCGCATGCCGCGCCGCCCGCTGTACGTCACCCGCGACGCGCCGTTGCTCGAGCGCATCAAGGCGATGTTCGTCGACCCGCGCACCTGGGGCACGATGCTCTACATGCTGCTGATGCTGCCGCTCGGCATCGTGTACTTCACCGTCGCGGTGACGCTGCTGTCGGTCGCCGCGGGCTTCATCGCCGCGCCCGTGCTCGCGCTGTTCGCCTGGGCGGGCGGGGTGCCGTTCGACAACTTCGAAGTCAGCGGCGTCGACTACTGGGGACTGCCGTTCGTGTTCGTCGGCGGCGTGGTGCTGCTGTTCGCGACGCTGCACCTGGCACGTGCGATCGGCCACCTGCACGGCCAGCTCGCCAAGCACATGCTGGTGCGTTCGGGGCCGGCCTACGCGGGCTGAGCCCGCGGCATCGCAAACGAAAACGGGCGCCGAGGCGCCCGTTTTTTTTCGTCCATCGCGGCTCAGCGCTTTGAATGCGCCGCGAAGAAATCGCGCAGCTTCGGATAGACCTGCGTGCGCCAGCGGCGCCCGCTGAAGATGCCGTAATGGCCGGCGCCCTCGACCACCAGATGCTCGACGTTGGAGGACGGAATGCCCGAGCACAGCTTCATCGCCGCGCGGGTCTGGCCGCGCCCGGAAATGTCGTCCAGCTCGCCCTCGACCGTCATCAGCGCGGTGTCGCGGATCTTCGACGGATCCACGCGCTGCCCGCGCACGTCCCACTCGCCCCGGGGCAGCAGGTGCTCCTTGAACACGATGCGCACCGTGTCGAGGTAGTACTCGGCCGGCATGTCGAGCACGGCGTTGTATTCGTCGTAGAAGCGGCGATGCGATTCGGCGTCCTCGAGGTCGCCCTGCACGAGGTTCTCGTAGAAATCCCAGTGCGACTGGAAATGCCGCTCCGGGTTCATGGCGACGAAGCCCATGTGCTGCAGGAAGCCCGGATACACCAGCCGCCCCGCGCCCGGATAGGGCGGCGGCACCGGATGGATCAGCTGCGACTCGAACCACCACATCGGCTTGTGCACGGCGAGGTCGTTCACCTGCGTCGGGTTCTCGCGCGTGTCGATCGGGCCGCCCATCATCACCAGTGAGCGCGGCGTGGCCTCGCCGCGCGCGGCCATCAGCGACACCGCGGCCAGCACCGGCACCGTCGGCTGGCAGACGCTGATCACGTGCAGGTCCGCCGCGCCAAGGTGGCGGATGAACTCCTCGACGTAGGCGATGTAATCGTCGAGATGGAACGGGCCTTCGGCGGCCGGCACCATGCGCGCGTCGACCCAGTCGGTGATGTAGACGTCGTGGTCGCGCAGCAGCGTGCGCACGGTGTCGCGCAGCAACGTGGCGTGGTGGCCGGACAACGGCGCGACGACCAGCACCTTCGGATCGTCCGCCAGCGCCGCGACGCCCTGGGCGTCGTCGGTGTAGCGCTTGAAGTGCAGCAGGCGACAGAACGGCTTGCGCAGCGATTCGCGCTCGACGACCGGATACGCGCGGCCATCGACATCGATTTCCTTGATATCGAAGGCCGGCTTCTCGTAATCCTTGCCCAAGCGGTAGAAAAGCTCGTAGCCCGCCGAGAGCTGCGGCGCGCCCGGCATGCCGCGCAGCCAGCTGCCCTGCGCGCCGAAGGCCTTGCTCATCGCATCGGCCCAGTAGGTCATCGGCGCGAGCCAGGCCCGGCCGATTTCATGCATCTGATAGAGCATCGGATCCCCCTGTTGCAGAGCAGCATAACCGCCGCCGGTAGGCCGGAACGTGATGCGGGTCGCCCCGTTCAGCGCGGTGTTTCGAGTGTCGCCGCAGCGTCAACGAGGCCCGGCGCGAGCCACAGGTGCGAGCCGAGCGGGGCGAAGCCCGCGCGTTCGAAGCGTTCGCGGTAGAAGCGCGCCGGGCGACGCCGGAACCCGTGGGTGTCGCCGGCGACCTCGTCGCCGGAGGTGAACGTCTCGAGGAACGCGATGCCCCCGCACAGTTCCGCGAGGCCGGGCAGGCCGGCGTCCAGCTCGCGGGTATCGAGGTAATGCATGACGTCGCTGCAGACGAGCAGGTCGACGGGCGGGCAGGGGCGCAGCATCGCGAAATCGCCGAACGCGGCGTGGTGCAGGTGGCGGCGCCGACTGAACCGCTCGACCGCGTATGCGCTGCTGTCGAAGCCGAGGTACGACGCCTTCGGGCGCAGCTTCTTCACTACCGGCTGCCACGCGCCTTCGCCACAGCCCACGTCGAGCACGCTGCGCAGCGGGCGCTCGAGCCAGTACTCGGCCGTGGCGACCGCCATGGCGACCTTACGCGACAGCCGCGCGGCGCCGCCGATCGCCTCGCGCTTCAGCGCGGGATCGCGGTACCAGCGTTCGAAATAGTCGCGGTCGTACTGCTTGGCCATGGGCGTGTCCGCTGCGGGTCGTCGTGGATGCGCGCGGGTGGGGCTCCGCGCGCGTGGCATCCTACCGGCCCCTCACCGCCGACGCCGCGCCCATGGCCTACTTCTGGACCAAGACCTTCCACGTGGTGTTCGTGATCGCCTGGATGGCCGCGGTGTTCTACCTGCCGCGCATCCTCGTCAACCTTGCGGAGGCGGGCGACGTCGCGCCGGTGCGCGAACGGCTCGTGCTGAGGGGGCGCCGGCTCTACCGCTTCGGCCACGTGATGATGGGCCTGGCGATCGTGTTCGGGCTGGCGCTGTGGCTGCATTTCGGCATCGCCGGCGGCTGGCTGCACGCGAAGCTCGCGGCGGTGCTCGTCGTGCTCGCGTTCTGGATCCTGTCCGGGCGCTGGCTCAAGCGCGCGGCCGCGGGCGGCGCGTTGCCGTCGTCGCGCACGCTTCGGCTGGTCAACGAGATTCCGGTGCTGCTGCTGGTGGCGATCGTCTACCTGGTGATCGCCAAGCCGTTCTGACCGCGCGGCAGCGCGCAAGGCGCCGCCATCGCTCGCTCGCTCAGTGCGCGGGCGCCAGCGAGGCCGGCATCGACACCGGCACGCCGTTCGCATCGCAACCGCCGGCGCGGCATACGGTCGCGCGCAGCGTCGGCGCGGCCTGCAGCAGGATGTGGAAGATCGCGTTCTCCTCCAGCGAGCCGCGCACCGCCTCGCTGCCGGGGCCGCGCGCCCAGATGCCGACGTCGTCGCCGCCGTGCGTCTCGTTGGCCATCGGCACCAGCGCTTCCTGCAGGTAGGACGGATCGGTGGTGTCGACCTGCGTCAGGTCGGGGCGCCCGTTCCTCGCCGGCTGGAAGCCCCGCGCGGTGTGCAGGTGGCGCTTCGGGCCTTCGGGCTGCGTCCCGCTCGCGCCGGTGTAGCCGGGGCCGTTCGCGTAGTTCAGCGTCGTGTACGGGCGCTTGTTGGCGTCGAGCGCCAGCGCGCCGCCACCGCCGCCTTCGCCGCTGATGCCGCGGACCTTGCCGAGGATCGGGTTGCCGCGCTCGGGATAGCCGACGAACGTCATCGTGTGGGAGTGGTCGGCGGTCACCAGGATCAGCGTGTCGTCGGCCGACGTCGCCTCGACCGCCGCGCGCACCGCATCGCTCATCGCGACCGTTTCGCCCAGCGCGCGGAACGCGTTGCCCTCGTGGTGCGCGAGGTCGATGCGCCCGCCCTCGACGAGCAGCACGTAGCCGCCCGGATTTCGCGAGAGCCGCGCGATCGCCGCGCGCGTCATGGTGGCGATGTCCGGCTCGCCGGCGGCGTCGCGCGGACGGTCGTGCTCGTAGTTCATGTGGCTGGGCTCGAAGAGCGCCAGCAGAGGCGCATCGACCGGCGCCTGCTGCAGCTGCGCCGCGTTCCAGACGTAGGCGCCGCCGGGATGGCGCGTGCGCCACTCGGCGACGAGGTCGCGTCCGTCCTGCCGCAGCCCACGCTTGTCCGCGTACTCGGGGTCCTGCGCGGTGGCCGGCAGAAAATTGGTGCGGCCGCCGCCCATCAGCACCTTCATCCGTCCGGCGAGCGGCGACTCGACCAGCTGGCGCGCGATGTCGACGCAGCCCGCCGTGCGCGCCGCCTCCGGCAGGTCGGCATCCGATTCCCAGTTGCGATCGGCGATGTGGGTGAACGTCGCCGCGGGCGTGGCGTGGGTGACGCGCGTGGTGGTGACGATGCCGACGTCGAGGCCGGCGCGCGCCGCCAGTTCCCATAGCGTGGCCAGGGGGTGCGCGCGCCCCGCGCCGCAGTCGCCGCGCGGCGCTTCGGGGCCGACCGAGATCACGCCCATGCGGGTCTTCACCCCGGTCGCGATCGCGCTCATGGTCCCGGCGGAATCGGGCGTCTGCGAATCGGTGTTGTAGGTCTTGCTCAGCGCCGTGTACGGGAAGTCCTCCCAGCCGAGGCGGTTCTCCTCGCCGGGGCGGCCCTGGCGCTGGCCTTCGAGGATGCGCGCGGCCGCGACGGTCGTCAGGCTCATGCCGTCGCCGAGGAACACGATGACGTTCTTCGCGCGGCCGCCCATCGCGCCGCGTGCAGCGGCCTGCGCGGCACCGGCACGGAACCACCAGGCGCTCGACTCGCCACCCGGACGCTCGATCACGGGCACGTCGACGGCGAACGTCGTCGCCTTCGGGGGCGTCGTGGTGCAGGCCGCGCAGAGCAGGGCGGCGGCGAAGGCGAGTGCGGCGGGCGTGTATCGGGGCATGGTCGGGCGGAAACGGGGGGAACCGCCGATTATGCGGAGCGCCGCGTACGCGCCGAGCCCCGGCGCGGCGGGGTGTGCGGTGTGTCACGCCCGCGGGACGCTGCGACGCCACGCGCGTCGTCGTTCCGCCACGCGGCCTCCGCTATGGTGCGGTATCGACCCCGACCGGACCGCCCATGTCCCTCGTCCAAGGCTGGCTGAAGATCCGTTTCTGGAAGCGCGTGCTCGCCGGCTTCGTGCTCGGCGCGCTCGCGGGCTGGGTGATGGGCCCGGCGGCGGCCACCTGGTTCGGGCCGCTCGGCGACCTCTACGTGCGGCTGATCAAGATGATCGCGGTGCCGCTGGTCTTCTTCGCGGTGGTCAACTCGGTCTCCGCGCTGCACGGCCAGAAGTCGATGGCCAGGCTCGGCGGGCGCACGTTCCTGTGGTTCGCGCTGACCGCGGTCGTGGCCGTGTGCATCGGCCTCGGCGTCGGCACGCTGATGCAGCCCGGCGTCGGCGTCGCGCGGCTCGCCGTGGATCCGGACTACGCGCCTCGCTACGTGCCGAGCGTGGCCAACGTGCTGCTGTCGGTGGTGCCGGACAACGCGTTCGCCGCCATGACCGGCATCGGCGAAAAGAAGAACGCGGCGGGCGAGATGGTGCTCGCCTTCGGCAAGGGCTCGATCCTGCCGGTGATCTTCTGGGCCGCGCTGCTGGGCTTCGCGATGGTCAAGCTCGGCGAGCGCGTGCCGCGCATGCGCGAGCTGATGGGCGAGGGCCGCGACCTGATGGTGCAGGTCACGCGGTTCGTGCTCGAGATGACGCCGATCGGCACCTTCGGCCTGATCGCCGCGCTGGTGGGCGAGTTCGGCTTCTCCAAGCTGCTGCCGCTGGGCAACTTCGTGCTCGCGCTGTACATCGCCTGCGCGGCGCACATCGTGATCACCTACGGCGGGCTGCTGCTCGCGCACCGGCTCAATCCGCTGCGCTTCTTCAAGGGCGCGTTCCCGGCCATGCAGGTCGCATTCGTCAGCTCGTCGAGCTTCGCGGCGATGCCCGCGTCGCTGCGCTCGGCCACGCACAACCTCGGCGTCGACAAGGACTACGCGGCGTTCGCCGTGCCGCTCGGCGCGTCGATCAAGATGGATGGCTGCGGCGCAATCTATCCCGCGCTGTGCGCGGTCTTCATCGCGCAGTACACGGGCGTGCCGCTCACCGCCGACCAGTACTTCATCGTGCTGATCGCCTCGGTGCTCGGCAGCTTCGGCACCGCGGGCGTACCGGGCACGGCGGTGGTGATGGCGACCGTCGTGCTCAGCGCCGCGGGCCTGCCGCTGGAGGTGATCGGCTACCTGTACGCGATCGATCGCGTGCTCGACATGATGCGCACGATGACCAACGTGACCGGCCAAGTGCTGGTGCCGGTGCTGGTCGCGCGCGAGACCGGACTGCTCGACGTCGAGCGATACAACGCGGGCCTGACGGACGTCGGCCTGGCGCCCGACGAGGCCGAAGCGGCCTGACCACCGGTCGCGTGGTACACCGACGCCCATGAGCGATCGCGAACTGACCCTGCGTTTCCTCGCCCAGCCCACCGACGTCAACTACGGCGGCAAGGTGCACGGCGGCGCCGTGATGAAGTGGATCGACCAGGCCGGCTACGCGGCCGCGGTCGCCTGGAGCGGGCACTACTCGGTGACCGTGGCGGTCGGCGGCATCCGCTTCCTGGCCCCGATCCGGATTTCCGACCTCGTCACCCTGCAGGCCAAGCTCGTGCATACCGGCACGACCAGCATGCATTTCGCGGTCGAGGTGCGCGCGCGGGATCCGAAGGACGCCGCGAGCGGCGATCGGTTGTGCACGCACTGCGTCATCGTGTTCGTCGCGCTCGACGCACCGGAGGGCAAGCCCGTGCCGGTGCCCGCGTGGACGCCGACCGACGAGGACGACCGCCGCCTGGCCGAATACGCGCAGCAGGTGATGGCGCTGAGCCGCGCGATCGAGCCGATGATCGAAGGGCTGCCGTCCAGCGCGGCCTGAAACGAAAAAGGCCGCCCGGGGGCGGCCTTCGACGGAAGCGCGCGGTGCGTCAGATGCCCGCGACGCGGCGCGCCTGGATGAACTTGCCGCTCCAGTAGCCGGTGTCCAGGTTCGAGACGGTGACGTCGCGGCCCGTGCGCGGCGCGTGCAGGAACTTGCCGTCGCCCACGTAGATGCCGACGTGGTCGACGCCCTTGCTGTGCGTGCTGAAGAACACGAGGTCGCCGGCGGTCAGCTGGCTGCGATCGACCGAGGCGCCGGTGTTGGCCATGTCGCGCGAGACGCGCGGCAGCTCGATGCCCAGCGCGTTGCGGAACACGTAGCCGACGAGGCCGGAGCAGTCGAAGCCGTCGGTCGAGGTGCCGCCCCAGCGGTAGGGCGTGCCCAGCAGCGCGAAGGCGCGCGACAGCACGCTCTGGACGCGGCCGCTGGCCGGTGCCTGCGAGGTCGCGGCCGAGCGCGCGCCCGGCACGATCAGGCGGTTGATGTCCGACGCCAGCATCAGCGCGCGGTCGGACAGGCTCATGGAATCGGGCAGCGCCGCGCGCGTATCGGCCGGGGAATCGGCGCGATCCGCCACCATCCCGCCGGTCGCCGGATCGGCGAAAGCCGGAACCGCCGCCAGCGCCAGAAGGGCGGCCAGAGCGGCGCGGGTGAAGGAGCGGTTGAAATAGTTCCGGGTCATCACCGGGGTCTCACTGAATCATCACGGGGCCATCATGCCCGCCGAACGCCGCCGTTTGGTTAGCAAGTCGTTAGGAAGCGGCCGCGGGGTTGAGGCCGGTGTCCCAGAAATGGGCTTCAGCGTCGTGACGACGGCCATAACGCGGCCGCTTGAACGGACGCTTCCGGGTCAGCGCAGGAGACGCCGGGCCCCGAGCAGGTGATCGCGCCAGTACGGGGCATCCAGACGGTCGAGACGGACGGTGCCGCCGCTGCTGGGCGCATGCACGAAACGGCCCTCGCCGACGTAGATGCCCACGTGGCTGACGTCCGAGCCTTCGCCGAACACCACCAGGTCGCCCGTCGCCATGCGTTCCAGGCCGATGCCGTCGCCGGCGGCGCCCAGCGCCGCCGAGGTGCGGGGCAGGGCGCGCGCGAGGCTGTCGTGGAACACGTAGCCCACCAGCCCGCTGCAGTCGAAGCCGGCCTCGGGCGTGTTGCCACCATATCTATAAGGAGTGCCGACCAGCGAAAGCGCGCGCATCAGCACGGCGGTGGCGGCCTCGGGCTGCGCCGGGGCCACGTTCGGCCACACGGCCGGCAGCACGAGGCGATGGGGTGGCGCGCGCCGCACGGTCTGTGGCGTGCCACCGCAACCGATGAGCAGCGCCGCCAGCAGCAGGCTCGCTGGCGCGCGCAAACGCTTGCCGGGATAATGCGCGGTTTCCATCGTCGGCAAGCTTGACGGCTCGTTCACGGGCCGGCAAGGCCGCCCGTCCCGCCAGCCGCCGCGTCCACGACCGGCACCGCCGGCCCGCTCCCGCCATCGCCGGCGGCATCAGGATTCCCATGAAGATCGAGAAGAACAGCGTCGTCCTCTTCCACTACAACGTCGCCGAGCAGGGTCAGGATTCGCTGGAATCCTCCGAGGGCCGCGAGCCGCTCGCGATCCTGGTCGGCCACGGCAACATTATCCCGGGCCTCGAGGAGGCGATGATGGGCCATGAGGCCGGCGACAAGTTCGAGGTCGACGTGCCGGCCGCGCAGGCGTACGGCGAGCGCCGCGACGGCCTGACCCAGCGCATCCCGAAGAAGCATTTCGAGGGCCAGCCGCTGCAGCCGGGCATGCAGGTCGTTCTCAACACCAACTTCGGCCCGCGTGCGGTGACGATCGAGAAGGTCGGCATGACCGTCGTCGACGTCGACCTCAACCATCCGATGGCCGGCAAGGACCTGCACTTCTCGATCGAGGTCGTGGAAGTGCGCGAGGCCAGCGCCGAGGACCTCGAGCACGGCCACGTGCACGGCGAGGGCGGCCACCAGCACTGAGCCGCCACCGCGGTCGGCTGTCCCGGACGGGCCCGCGCGAGCGGGCCTTTCCTTTTCCGGGGCCCGGTGGGTCGACCGGGCCCCGGCCGCCGCACGTGGTGGCGCGGTACGGGGCGCGATCGCACCCGTGGCGCCAAAAGAAACGGCCCGCCGTAGCGGGCCGTTCCGGTTTGCGATGGATCCGCCGATCAGTTGACGTTGACCGCGCTCCACGCCGCGGCGACGGCGTTGTACTGCGCCGAACCGGCACCGTACAGGTCGGTCGCCGCCTTGAGCGTCGCCACGCGGGCGCCCGCGTAGTTCGTGCTGGAGGTCATGTACACCGTCAGCGCGCGGTACTGGATCTTGGCCGCGGCGTCGCGGCCGATGCCGGTGACCGTCGAGCCGTTGCAGGTCGGCGACGTGTGGTCGACGCCGTTGAAGGTCTTCGCGCCGCTGCCTTCGGCCAGCAGGTAGAAGTAGTGGTTCGAGGGGCCCGAGGAGTAGTGGACGTCGAGCGACCCGACGGTCGAGGAGTAGCAGTCGACCGAGCGGCCCGCACCTTCCAGGCTCGGGTGGTACATGTAGCGGAGCGCGTGGTTGCCCTGCGGATACTTGATGTAGATCTTCTCGCCGATCAGGTAGTCGCCCGGATCGCTGGCGTTGTTCGCGTAGAACTCGACCATCGTGCCGAAGATGTCGGACATCGATTCGTTGAGGCCGCCGGACTCGCCCGAGTAGGTGAGGTTGGCCGAGCGCGAGGTCACGCCGTGGGTCATCTCGTGGCCCGCGACGTCGAGGTCGACCAACGGCGCATACGTGACGCCGTCGCCGTCGCCGTAGCTCATGCAGAAGCAGCCGTCGGACCAGAACGCATTGACGTAGTTGCGGCCGACGTGGACGCGGTTGTACGCGCCCTTGCCGTCATTGGCGATGCCGTTACGGCCATGCACGTTCTTGAAGTAGTCGAATGTCACGCCGACACCGTAGTGGGCATCCGCACCCGCGCTGGCGCGGTCGGACTTCGTGTTGTTGCCCCAGGTGTTGTCCGCGTCGGTGAAGATCGTGCCGGTGCCGGGCTTGCTGGTCGAACCGTTGTTGAAGTCGGTGGTGTACGTGCCGCCGCGCAGGGTGTCGCGCATCTCGAAGCCGGTGGCGGTCGAGTTGGTGGCGAGCGCGACGTTGCCCGAAAACAGCGTGCGGCCGGTGCCGGTGGCGCCGGCGGTGTGGATGGTGTCCCACTTGTCGAGCACGCGGCCCGAGTCGGCGTCGACGATGAAATGCATGTTCGTCGGCGTCTGGTCGGCGGTCTCGCCGTCGAAGGTGACTTCCCACGCCAGCACCGGACGGGCGCCGCGCGCGTAGATGACCTTGCGCGCCGTCGGCGTGCCGGTGAAGTCGGTGCCGAACTGCGCACCCGCCTCGACGATCGCGGCGTTCGCGTCCAGGCGCGGCGCGATGTTCGGGCGGGCGCTGGAGTTCAGGGTGAGCGACGCCGCCTTCAGCTGGCCGTTGCGCGAATGCATGACCACGTCGCCGCCGATGACCGGGAGGCCTAGGTAGGTGCGGTCGAAACGGACGTGCTCGGTGCCGTCGCGGTCGACGATCGTGCTGCGCACGACGAATTCGTCGCCATCGGTCCCGCGGACATCGGCACGGTGGGTGTTCATCAGGCCGCGGGCGCGCTGCACCGCGGAGCTTTCGCTGCTGCCGGCGACCGCGTAGGCCGAGACACCGAGGACCGCGAGCACGGCGGCGGCGAGGACGCGCGAGTTCGTGTTGGACATGGAGACCCCTGTAAATGGATTCGGATGACGTGGGCTGTGGACTCGACCGCTCGGGCGGAAGACCTCAGCGTCCGGCGGCATCCTGTCGGCGCGGCGCGTGCGGTAACGCCGAACATAGGAAAAGCGGCCATGATTCGCTGATGCATTTCCTGTTATGAGTAGTGCGTCACATAAATTTCGCCAAGTCGGTCCGAAATGCTGCGGCGCCGCAGTCCGACTGCGCGGCCCGGAGTCGGCGTAGCGCGGCGACGATCGAGCGACGGCGCGGGGGTACACCGGCGCGGACGTCCCGGCGCGACATGCGAAAATCCGCGACGCACCTTTCCCGGCGCGCATTCCGGCCGCGACCGCTCCGCGCCGACCTCCGCCACTTCCGGACTCCCATGGCCTCCGCGCCCGAACCGATCTGCGACGTCCTGATCATCGGCGCCGGCGTGAGCGGCCTGGCCTGCGCGCTGGCGCTGGCCGAGGCGGGACGCGGAGTGCGCGTGATCGACGCCGGCCGTGTCGGTGGCGGCAGTTCGCATGGCAACTGCGGGACGATCACGCCCAGCCATGCGCCGCCACTGGCCGCGCCCGGGATGGCGCTGAGGGCGTTGTCGATGATGCTCACGCCCGATGCGCCGCTGTACATCCGGCCGCGCGTCGACCCGGCGCTGTGGCGCTGGCTCTGGGCGCTGCGCGGGCGCTGCAATCCGCGGCACTGGCAGGAAAGCGCCCGTGCCAAGGCGGCGCTGCTGCGCGACTCCCGCGATCGGCTCGAAGCGTGGATCGAACGCTACGCGCTCGACTGCGAGTTCGCGCCCAGCGGCGAGGATTACGTGTTCCGCGATCCGCGGGCCTTCGAGCGCGGGCAGCACGAGCTGGCGCTGCTGCGCGAGCTCGGGATCGGTGTCGACGTACTGGACGGACGCGCCTACGAGGCGGCCGAGCCGGCGATGCGGCCCGGGGTCGCCGGTGCGATCCGGTTCGACGGCGACGCGGCGCTGCGGCCGGACCGTTACGTCGCCGAACTCGCACGGGCGGCGCGCGAACGGGGCGTGGCGATCGACGAGCACCGGCCGCTGGTGGCGTTGGCGCAGGACGCGAATGGCACCGTCGTGGACACGACGTCGGGGCCGCTGCGCGCGCGCGACGTCGTGGTCGCCGCCGGCGCGTGGTCGCCGCGACTCGCGCGCACGCAAGGCCTCGGCTGGCTCGCCCGCACGATCCAGCCGGGCAAGGGCTACTCGATCACCTACGACCCGCCGTCACGCGTGCCGCGGCGTCCGCTGGTCCTGCGCGAGCGCGCGGTCTGCGTGACCGCCTGGGCGAGCGGCTACCGACTGGGCAGCACGATGGAGTTCTCCGGCTACGACGAGGGCCTCGACGAGCGCCGCCTCGGCGCGCTCGAGCGCGGCGCCGCCGAGTACCTGCGCGAGCCGGTGGGCCCGCGCGTGCGCGAGCGCTGGTTCGGGTGGCGGCCGATGTCGCTCGACGATGTTCCGCTGATCGGCGCGGTGCCCGGCCGCGCGGGCCTGTGGCTCGCCACGGGCCACGGGATGATGGGCGTGGGAATGAGCGCGGGCACCGGCCAGTTGCTCGCCGACCTGATGACCGGCGCGACGCCCGCGATCGATCCGACGCCCTACCGGCCGGATCGTTTCGCCCGCTGACCGCGTCGTCCGGCCGCGGCGACGCCGCGCAGGCGGGCGCCGCATTAACGTGTCGCAATCGATGCCTCGCATCGCCGACAACGGATTACCGATGACCGACGCGTCCGCGCACACCGACTTCGACCTCATCGTGATCGGTGGCGGCTCAGGCGGCCTCGCGGGCGCCTTCCGCGCCGCGGGCCACGGCGCCCGCGTCGCGCTGCTCGAGCCCGGCGCGCTGGGCGGCACGTGCGTCAACGTGGGCTGCGTGCCGAAGAAGGCGATGTGGCTGGCGGCGGAAGTCGCCGGCAAGCTGCGCCAGGCTGCGGTGCTGGGCTTCGAGGCCTCGCCCGCGACGCTCGACTGGACCACGTTCGTCGCGCACCGGGAGCGCTACATCGAAGGCATCCATGCCGGTTACCGGCGGCGTCTCGAGGCGGCCGGCATCGCGCTCATGCCCACGCGCGGCCGGCTGCTGGACGCGCACCGCGTGCGCACCGACGACGGCCTGGTGCTGAGTGCCTCGCACGTGCTGATCGCCACCGGCGGGCATGCCGTGCGGCCCGACCTAGCCGGCGCCGAACTCGCGGGCCTCTCCGATGACTTCTTCGCCTGGCGCGCGGCGCCCGAACGGGTGGCGATCGTGGGTGCGGGCTACGTCGCGGTCGAGCTGGCCGGCGTGCTGCAGGCGCTGGGCAGCCACGTTTCGCTACGCGTGCGCGGACGCCGGCTGCTGGAAAGCTTCGACGCCGAGATCAGCGACCAGCTGGCCGAGGACTACCGGCAGAGCGGCATCGATTGCCGGTTCGCGACCGCCACCACCGCGATCGAGCGCGTCGACGACGGCCTCCGGCTGCGCGACGGCAACGGGGAATGGAGCGAGCCCGTGGACGCGGTGCTGCTGGCGACGGGACGCCGGCCCAACGTGCAGGGCCTCGGGCTGGAGGCTGCGGGCATCGCGCTCGACGCCGATGGCTTCATTCCGGTCGACGCCTTCAACGGCACGGCGGTCGAGGGCGTGTACGCCGTCGGCGACGTCACCCCGTCGCCGGCGCTGACGCCGGTCGCCATCGCGGCCGCACGCCGGCTGATGGACCGTCTGTTCGGCGGTGGACCGCGCAAGGCGCTGGTGCTGGACGACGTGCCGACCGTGGTCTTCTCCCACCCACCGATCGGCCGCATCGGCCTGACCGAGGCGCAGGCGCGCGAGGCATTCGGCGACGACGTGCACGTGCTGCGCGCGGGTTTCCGCCCGATGCTGCACGCGCTCGCGGCGTCGCCCCAGCGCAGCCTGTTCAAGATCGTCTGCACCGGCGCGGACCGCCGCGTCGTCGGGCTGCATCTGCTTGGCGACGCCGCCGACGAAATGCTGCAGGGCTTTGCGGTCGCCATGCGGCGGGGCATCACCCTGGACGACCTGCACGATACGATCGCGATCCATCCGACCAGTGCCGAGGAAGTCGTGCTGATGCGCTGAGCACGCCGCCGCGATGAACGACGACCTCCTCACCACCGATACGTTCACCCTGTACCGCGGCCGCACGCCGCTGCTCGTCAGCCTGCCGCACGACGGGAGCGAGATTCCCGATGCATTGGCCGCGCGCATGACCGACGAGGCGCGCGCCGCGCCCGACACCGACTGGCACGTATCGCGCCTGTACGCGTTCGCTCGCGACGCGCTCGGTGCGTCGCTGCTGGTGCCGCGGTATTCGCGTTACGTGGTCGACCTCAACCGACCGCCGGACGACACCTCGCTGTATCCCGGGCAGAACACGACGGGGCTGTGCCCCGCGCGCTGCTTCAGCGGTCGCGACGTCTATCGCGAGGGCGGCGCACCCGACGAGGACGAGGTGCGCCAGCGTGTCGACCGGTACTGGCGGCCCTACCACGACGCCCTCGCGACGGAGCTCGCGCGCCTGCGCGCCGCGCACGGCCGCGTGGGGCTGTGGGAAGGACATTCGATTCGGGGCAGCGACCTGCCATTCCTGTTCGAGGGACGACTTCCCGACCTCAATCTGGGAACCGCCGGAGGCGACAGCTGCCGCCCTGCGTTGCAGGCGCAGCTCGAGGCCGTGCTCGACTCGCAGTCGACCTACGACTGGGTGTGCAATGGCCGGTTCCGCGGCGGCTACATCACCCGCCATTACGGCCGTCCCGACGACGGCGTCGACGCGGTGCAGCTGGAAATCAGCCAGCGCGTCTACATGGACGAGGCGAGCGGCCAGTACGACGACGCGCGGTCGATCGCGCTGCAGGCGCTGCTCGACCGGCTGCTGCGGGTGATGCGCGACGTGCGCTAGTACAGCAGGCAGTCCTTGCAGTGCGCCTCGATGTGGCGCACCACGCGCTGCAGGCCCGCGGTCGTGCGGATCAGCTCGCGCGGCGAGGCCGACAGCGCCGGCTCGTCGGTCTCGAGCCATGCATGCATCCGTTCCACCGAGCCGTGCACGTCGCCCAGCGCCCGGTGCAGGCGCACCAGCAGCAGCGCGCGTTCGGCGAGTTCGCTCCCCGGCGTGATGCGTGCATGGCCGGCGACGATCGCGTCCGCGGTCCGGTCGTCCACGTCGAGCACGTCCGCGAGCTGGTCCACGCCCATGCCCAGCGCGCGCACCGCCCGGCGCGTGTCGAGGGCAAGCGCCTCGGTCGAGTGCCGTGCGTTGCCTCGAACCACGTCGAGGGCTTCCGAAGATTGGACGGTCATCATGCTCACGGCCCAAGCGTCCGCCAGCGGCGATGACGGGGAGGTACAGGACGGCCGCCGGCGCTGCGGTCGTTCAGGTGCGCGCCGACCGGCGGTCGGTCCGGCGGTCGAACCGGCGATGGACGCGGTGGCCTGCATTCGCGCGTGAAGCCGTGGGGTTCCAACCATAGCGCCCGTAACGAAAAGGCCCGCATCCGCGGGCCTTTTTTTAGTCGGCGTACCGGTCAGTGGCCGGCGGGCAGGTGCTTGGCCAGGAATGCTTCCATGCGGCGGTACAGCTCGGCCTGCGACTCTGGACTGTAGAAGCCGTGGCCCTCGCCGGGCACCACGTACGTCTCGGGGACGTTGCCCGCGGCTAGCATCGCCTTGCGCATCGCGTCGTACTGGTCGATGTGCGCGGTCTGGTCGTCCTTGCCGTGTACCAGGAAGACCGGCAGCTTCACTTCGTCGGCATGCAGGGCCGGCGACATCGCCGACAGCACCGCCGCATCCGCGCCCATCGTGCGCGCGACGTAGCGCTGGGAGCCGTCGTTGGAGATCCGCTTCTGCGCGAGCGCCAGGTCGTACACGCCGGCATAGCCGATCGCGCACTTGAACAGGTCGGGCTGCACGCGCGACGCCTGCAGCGCGGCGTAACCGCCGTAGCTGACGCCGTAGACGCAGACGCGGTCGCCGTCCACGAGCTTCTGCGCCTTCGCCCATTTCACGCCGTCGACCATGTCGTTGATCAGCAGGTCGCCCCAGTGCGTCCAGCCGTCGCGCTGGAACTGCGCGCCCCGGCCGCCCGAGCCGCGGTAGTTCACCTGCAGCACGGCATAGCCACGGCTCGCGAGGAACTGCGCGTCGACGTCGTAGCCCCAGGTGTCGGCGATGCCGAAGGGCCCGCCGTGCGGCATCAGGATCAGCGGGCGCGGGTCGTCGCTGCTGGTCGTGTAGAAGCCGTAGATCCGGCGGCCATCGCGCGCGGTGAATTCGACGGGCACGCTCGTCGCCATCGCATCGGGCTTGATCCACGGCGCGCGTTCGCCGATCAGCGACACCTTGTTGGCGCGCCGGTCGAGCAGGTAGTACGCGCCGGGATGGCGATCGGAGGTCACGGTGAACAGCACGCGCTGGCCGTCGCGGCTGACCCCCGCGATGCCCACGAGCTCGCCCGGGAACGCCTTCATCAGGCCGGCATGGAGCTTCGCCCATTCGGAGGCGGGGTCGAAGTACTTCACCGACGGCTTGCCCGACGTGTACATCGCGCCGAACGGCTCGCCGCTGTAGCCGGCGCGGAGCAGCGTGGTGTACTCGAGGTCCGCATGCGACGCGAGCGGCGTGCGGGTGCCGGCGGACATGTCGACGCGGTACATCTTCGCGTTCTCGCCGCCGTCGGCGATCTCCAGCAGCGCGACGTTCGGGTCGGCGGTGAACAGCCCGCCCGTCACGTCGTAGCCGACGAGGTTCCTGGGCATCGGGCGCCAGTCGGACGTCGGCGTGCGGCGATACGCGAGCACCGGCTCGTCCTGCGCGTCGTACGTCGTGCGGATGCGCGCACGGCCGCTGCGGTCGAACAGGAAGCGCCCCGGCCCCTTCGAACGCTCGATCTCGCTGCGCTCACCGGTAACGCTGTCGACCTTGTAGATCGCGGTGTCGGGTTCGTCCCCGCAGTTCCAGCAGGTGAACTCGACGAGCATCTTGCCGGGCTCGTCCGGGAGCAGCTTCGCGACGCTCGCGAAGCCCTGGTCCTTGCGGCGGCCGGGGTAGGTCAGGCCGTCCGGCTGGTAGCCGAACAGCAGGTCCTGGTGCTTGCCGTTGATGTCGGTGGTCAGCAGCTCGCCATAGCTCACGGGCAGCGGCTTGAAGGGGCGGTTCCGCGCGCGCGCGATCACGATCTGCTCGTCGGACGTCCAGACGATGTCGATCACGTGCTGCTTCAGCGGGAAGCGCAGCACCTGGGTCGACCCCGATCCGTCGAGCTTCAGGATCTCGAGCTGCGTTTCCTTGCCGTCCTTCGACGGAACGGCCAGCGCGACGTAGTCGCCCGATGGCGACAGGCTGGCTTCGTTCAGCTCCGCGTGCCGTGCCAGATCATCGATCCGGACCGGATCGGCGGACGCCTGGAAGCACAGCACAAGACCCACGGCGGCGGCGCGCCGGCCCCATGTCGACATGTTCGTTCCCCTGGTTGGTTCAATCCCCGGGGCCAGTTTAGGGGAGCCGGATCCGGGACGCCTGAACCGGCCGGCGCTGCGGCGGCCATAAGGAAACGGCCCGCGCGTGCGGGCCGTCGGGGCGGTGGGGTCCGCGGGCGCCGGGGGCTCAGACCTCCAGCGTCGCGAGGTCGCCCTTGCTCTCCAGCCAGGCCTTGCGGTCGGAGGCGCGCTTCTTCGCCAGCAGCATGTCCATGAGCGCGAGCGTCGCGTCCTGGTCGTCGACGGTGAGCTGCACCAAGCGGCGCGTGTCGGGGTGCATGGTCGACTCGCGCAGCTGGTCGGGGTTCATCTCGCCGAGGCCCTTGAAGCGCGTGACGCTGATCGAACCCTGCGGCGCGCCTTTCTTCTTGGCGGCGCGGTCGCGCTCGATGCGGTCGATGAGGATGCGCTTTTCTTCCTCGTCGAGCGCATAGAACACCTGCTTGCCCACGTCGACGCGGAACAGCGGCGGCATCGCGACGAACACGTGGCCCGCTTCGACGAGGGTCGGGAAATGCTTCAGGAACAGCGCCGAGAGCAGCGTGGCGATGTGCAGTCCGTCGGAGTCCGCGTCGGCGAGGATGATCACCTTGCCGTAGCGCAGGCCGCTGAGGTCGTCCTTGCCCGGGTCGCAGCCGATCGCGACCGCGAGATCGTGCACTTCCTGCGAGGCGAGCACGCTGCCGGACGCGACTTCCCACGTGTTGAGGATCTTGCCGCGCAGCGGAAGGATCGCCTGGAAGTCCTTCTCGCGCGCCTGCCGCGCGCTGCCGCCGGCCGAGTCGCCCTCGACCAGGAACAGCTCGGTGCGCGAGAGGTCCTGCGAGGCGCAGTCGGCCAGCTTGCCGGGCAGGGCAGGGCCCTGGGTGATCTTCTTGCGGACGACCAGCTTCTCGGTCTTCAGGCGCGCGGCGGCACGCTCGATCGCGAGCTGCGCGATGCGCATGCCGAGGTCGACGTGCTGGTTGAGCCACAGCGAGAACGCGTCGTGCGCGGCCGATTCCACGAAGCCCGCGGCCTGCCGTGAACTCAGGCGCTCTTTCGTCTGCCCGGAGAACTGCGGGTCGGTCATCTTGATCGACAGCACGAACGCGACGCGGTCCCACACGTCCTCCGGCGCGAGCTTCACGCCGCGCGGCAGCAGGTTGCGGAAGTCGCAGAATTCGCGCAGCGCGTCGGTGAAGCCGGTACGCAGGCCGTTGACGTGCGTGCCGTGCTGCGCAGTGGGGATCAGGTTGACGTAGCTCTCCTGGACCAGCTCGCCCTCGGGCACCCACGCGGCGGCCCAGTCGACCACCTCGGTCTCCTTCGCGAGCGAGCCGACGAACAGCGACGGCGGCAGCACCTCGCGATCGCCCAGCTCGCCCTTCAGGTAGTCGCGCAGGCCGTTCTCGAAGTACCACTCGTCGCGCTCGCCGGTGGCCTCGTCGAACAGACGGACGGTGAGGCCCGGGCAGAGCACGGCCTTCGCGCGCAGCAGGTGGCGCAGCGCGCGCGCGTTGAACTTCGGCGTGTCGAAGTACTTCGGGTCCGGCCAGAAGTGCACGCGCGTGCCGGTGTTCTTCTTGCCGACGGTGCCGATGACCTCGAGCTTGGAGTCGCGGAAGCCGTCCTTGAACGTCATCCGGTATTCGTTGCCGTCGCGGCGGATGCGCACGTCGACCCTGGTGCTCAGCGCGTTGACCACGCTCACGCCGACGCCGTGCAGGCCGCCCGAGAACGTGTAGTTGTTGCCGCTGAACTTACCGCCGGCGTGCAGGCGGGTGAGGATCAACTCGACGCCGGGGATCTTCTCCTCCGGATGGATGTCGACCGGCATGCCGCGGCCGTCGTCCTGCACGGAGCAGCTGCCGTCGGCATGCAGCGTGACCTCGATGGTCCGCGCGTGGCCGCCCAGGGCCTCGTCGACGGAGTTGTCGATGACCTCCTGCGCCAAGTGGTTGGGGCGGGCGGTGTCGGTGTACATGCCCGGGCGGCGCTTGACCGGGTCCAGCCCGGACAGCACCTCGATATCGGCGGCGTTATAGCGCTTGTTCATTAGTCGGAATGCTAACAGAGCGCGTCGCAGCGGCTGGGACGGCGTCGAGCTGAATGGGCGGTTCAGCGGCGGGCGCGATGTGAACGACGCTTTCACGGATCGGGAACACCGGCCGCCGGTAGGGTCCGCGGCGAGATCGCGTCGGCCCCCGCCGCGGTCCTCTCCCTCCCCCACGAGCCATTAGCCCATGACGAATCGCCTTCTTGCTGTCGCGGTTGCCGCCGCCCTCGCCAGTCCCGCCGCTGCCGTCGCGCAGGTCAGTCTCGGTCTGCCCGCCACCCCGCCGGCCGGCGCCGCGGTGACGCTGCCGAGCCCGCCGCTGCCGCCGGTGGCGGCCACCGCGCCGCGGGCCGCCGATCGTGCCGTCCAGGCCGTCTCCAAGACGCCGACGGCTGCGGCCAACTCGGCGGTGACGGCCGGTGCGACCGTCTCGGCCGACGGTGCCGCCGTCACCACGGGCACCACCACGGGCATCGACGCGGGTGACGCCGGCGCGACCGTCGGCACCGCCACCGAGATCAAGGCCGACACCGGCAAGGCGCGCCGCACGACGGCCCGCGCAGGCACCAAGGCCGCGACGAAGGCCGGCCGCACGGCCAGCAGCGCGGTGTCGCGCACGACGGACGCCGCGACGAACTCGGCCCTCACCGCCGGCGGTGCCGTGACCGGCACTGCGGCCACCGCCGTCGATGCGGCGACCCCCGTCGCCGCCACGACCGCGGACACGAGCGCGTCCGCCACGGCCGCCGTTCCCGCCCGCGTGAACGCGCAGGGCGCCGTCAATGCGGCGACCGGCGCCGTCGACGCGGTGTCGGGCAATGTCCGCGCCGCCGAGCGCTCCGCCGTGACCGCCGCGGCCGGTACCACCGTCGGCGACGACGCGCTCATCGGCACCGGCCAGGCCTCCGCCAAGGCCGACGTGGCCGCCGGCAAGAGCGATGCCAAGACGTCCAAGCCCAAGCGCGCCGCGCATAAACACAAGTAAGCGACCTCCACCGCAGCACCGACGCCCCGGCTCATACCGGGGCGTCGTCGTTGGGATCCGCGAAGGTCGCGGTGCGGCGCGCCGACCGGTAAACTACGGGTTTCCAGCGTACCCGTGCCCATGACTTCCCCAAGCCATGTAACGCCGCTCGTGTTCGTCACCGGCGGCGTGGTGTCCTCGCTCGGCAAGGGCATCGCGGCGGCCTCGCTCGCGGCCATCCTCGAAGCACGCGGCCTGCGCGTGACGATGATGAAGCTCGATCCGTACATCAACGTCGATCCGGGCACGATGAGCCCGTTCCAGCACGGCGAGGTGTACGTCACCGACGACGGCGCCGAGACCGACCTCGACCTCGGGCACTACGAGCGCTACGTCCGCACGCGCCTGTCCCGCAAGAATTCGATCACCACCGGCCGCATCTACGAGTCGGTGATCCGCAAGGAGCGCCGCGGCGACTATCTCGGCGGCACCGTGCAGGTGATCCCGCACATCACCGACGAGATCAAGCGCGCGATCGTCGACGCCACCGACGGGTTCGACATCGGCCTCGTGGAGATCGGCGGCACCGTCGGCGACATCGAATCGCTCCCGGTCCTCGAGGCGATCCGCCAGCTGCGCAGCGAGCGCGGCCCCGAGTCGACGCTGTTCATGCACCTCACGCTGGTGCCGTGGATCGCCGCGGCCGGCGAGCTGAAGACGAAGCCGACGCAGCACTCCGTCAAGGAACTGCGCTCGATCGGCATCCAGCCCGACGTGCTTCTCTGCCGCAGCGAGCAGCCGCTGCCGGATTCGGAGCGTCGCAAGATCGCGCTGTTCACCAACGTCTCCGAGCGCGCGGTGATCTCGGCCGTCGACCTCGACAACATCTACAAGATGCCGCGCTTCTTCCACGACCAAGGCCTGGACGACATCGTCATCCGGCGCCTCGGCCTGGACGCCGGCCCGGCGGACCTGTCCGAATGGGACGCGGTGCTGGACGCCAGCGAGCACCCGGTCGACGAGGTCACGATCGGCGTCGTCGGCAAGTACGTCGACCACCCGGACGCGTACAAGTCCGTCGCCGAGGCGCTCAAGCACGGCGGCCTGCGCCAGCGCACGCGCGTGAAGCTGCGCTGGATCGAATCGAGCGATGTCGAGAAGCAGGGCATCGCCGCGCTTCAAGGCGTGGACGGCATCCTGGTGCCCGGCGGCTTCGGCGATCGCGGCTTCGAGGGCAAGGTGCTTGCCGCGAAGTACGCGCGCGAGCACGGCATCCCGTACTTCGGCATCTGCTACGGCATGCAGGCGGCCGTGGTCGATTACGCGCGCAACGTGTGCGGGCTCGAAGGCGCCAACAGCACCGAGAACGACAAGCACTCGCCGCATCCGGTGATCGGCCTGATCACCGAATGGCGCACCTCGACCGGCGACGTCGAGCGCCGCAGTGAGGAGAGCGACCTGGGCGGCACGATGCGCCTGGGCCTGCAGGACCAGCGCCTCAAGCCGGGCACGCTGGCGCGCGAGACGTACGGGCGCGACGTGGTGGGCGAGCGCCATCGCCATCGCTACGAGTTCAACAACCGCTACCGCACGCAGCTGGAGGACGCAGGGCTCGTCATCTCTGGCAAGTCGATGGACGACCTGCTGGTGGAGGTGGTGGAGCTGCCGCGCGATGCGCATCCGTGGTTCCTGGCCTGCCAGGCGCATCCGGAATTCCTGTCCACCCCGCGCGACGGCCATCCACTGTTCATCGGCTTCATCCACGCCGCGCGCGACCACAAGGCGCATGCGCATGACGCGGCGTCGACGGCGGCGCACGCCTGATGCGCGTCCCGCGTTTCCCTTTCCCTGCCGCGCGCGCCCCGGGCGCCGCGTCGCGTTGGAGCAATCGATGAACCTCTGCGGATTCGAGATCGGCCTCGACAAACCGTTCTTCCTGATCGCCGGCCCCTGCGTGATCGAGTCGATGGAACTCCAGATGGAGACCGCCGGCCGCCTGAAGGAGATCACCGCCGAGTTGGGCATCCCCTTCATCTTCAAGTCGAGCTTCGACAAGGCCAACCGCACGTCGATCTCGGGCTTTCGTGGCCCGGGCGTCGAGGAAGGCCTGAAGGTGCTGTCGGAAGTAAAGCGTCAGCTCGGCGTGCCCGTGCTGACCGACGTGCACGAATACACGCCGATCGACGAGGTCGCGAGCGTCGTCGACGTGCTGCAGACGCCGGCCTTCCTCGTGCGCCAGACCGATTTCATCCTGAAGGTCTGCAGCGCCGGCAAGCCGGTGAACATCAAGAAGGGCCAGTTCCTCGCACCGTGGGACATGAAGCCCGTGGTCGAGAAGGCGAAGTCGACCGGCAACACGCAGATCATGGTCTGCGAGCGCGGCGCGAGCTTCGGCTACAACAACCTCGTGAGCGACATGCGCTCGCTCGCGGTGATGCGCGAGACCGGTTGCCCGGTCGTGTTCGACGCAACGCATTCGGTGCAGCTGCCCGGCGGGCAGGGCACGTCGAGCGGCGGCCAACGCCAGTTCGTGCCGGTGCTGTCGCGCGCGGCCATCGCGGCGGGCATCGACGGCATCTTCATGGAGACGCATCCCGACCCGTCGAAGGCGCTGTCGGACGGCCCGAACGCGTGGCCGCTGCCGAAGATGCGCGCGCTGCTCGAAACGCTGAAGGCGCTCGACGACGTGACCAAGCGCAACGGTTTCCTCGAATCCACCCTGTAAGGACGACGCCCGAAACATGACGACGATCGCCACGATCCACGCCCGCGAGATCCTCGACAGCCGCGGCAACCCCACGCTCGAAGCGGAAGTCACGCTGGCCGACGGCAGCTTCGGCCGCGCGATGGTGCCGTCCGGCGCCTCGACCGGTACCAAGGAAGCGGTGGAGCTTCGCGACGGCGATCGCACGCGCTACCTGGGCAAGGGCGTGACGCAGGCGGTCCGGAACGTCAACACGACGATCGCGCAGGCACTGGCCGGCTTCGACGCCGCCGACCAGGGCGGGCTCGATCGCCGCCTGATCGACCTCGACGGCACCGACAACAAGGGCCGGCTCGGTGCGAACGCGCTGCTCGGCGTGTCGATGGCGAACGCGCATGCCGTCGCCGCGTCGAAGAAGATGCCGCTGTGGCAGCACCTCGCGAACGGTCGCGACGTCTCGCTGCCGGTGCCGATGATGAACATCATCAACGGCGGCGCGCATGCCGACAACAACGTCGACCTGCAGGAATTCATGGTGCTTCCGGTGGGCTTCGACAGCTTCCGCGAGGCGCTGCGCGCAGGTACGGAAATCTTCCACGCGCTCAAGAGCGTGCTGAAGGGCCGTGGGCTGAGCACGGCCGTGGGCGACGAGGGCGGCTTCGCGCCCGACCTGCGCAGCAACGAGGAAGCGCTGGAGACGATCCTCGAGGCGATCGGCAAGGCCGGCTATCGCGCCGGCGAGGACGTGCTGCTCGGCCTCGACGTCGCGTCCAGCGAGTTCTTCGAAAACGGCAAGTACAACCTGACCGGCGAGGGCAAGCGCCTGACGCCCGAGCAGTTCGTCGACTTCCTCGCCGACTGGTCGCAGCGCTATCCGATCATCACGATCGAGGACGGCATGGCCGAGCACGACTGGGCCGGCTGGAAGCTGCTGACCGAGCGCATCGGCTCGAAGGTGCAGCTGGTCGGCGACGACCTGTTCGTCACCAACCCGAAGATCTTCCGCGAAGGCATCGAGCAGCACGTCGCCAACGCGATCCTGATCAAGGTCAACCAGATCGGCACGCTGACCGAGACGCTCGAAGCCATCGCGATGGCCGATGCGAACCGTTACGCCGCGATCGTCTCGCACCGCTCGGGCGAGACCGAGGACACGACCATCGCCGACATCGCGGTGGCCACCACCGCGACGCAGATCAAGACCGGCTCGCTCTGCCGCAGCGACCGCGTCGCGAAGTACAACCAGCTGCTGCGCATCGAGGAACAGCTGGGCAGCGCCGCGCGCTACGCCGGCCGCGATGCGTTCGTTTCGCTGAAGCGCTGACCGATGGAGCGAACGCGCTACGGCCTGCTGGTCCTGATCGGCCTGCTGGCAGCGATGCTGCTGGGCCTGCAGGCGCGGCTGTGGCGCGGGGAGGGCGGGCGCGACGCGGTGGATGAATTGCAGCGCCAGGTCGATGCGCAGGCGCACGAGAACGGCGGGCTGCGGCAGCGCAACGACGCGCTCGCCGCGGAAGTGCAGGACCTGAAATCCGGCGAGGCGGCGGTCGAGGACCGCGCACGCAGCGAGCTCGGCATGATCCGGCCGGGCGAAGTGTTCTATCGCGTGATCGACAACCCCGGCCCCGCGCCGAAGCCCGGCGCGCCGGCGGCCGGCCCGGCGTCGCCGTGACGTCGATCTGGGCCGTCGTTCCCGCCGCGGGCGCGGGCAGCCGCTTCGGCGGCGAGCGTCCGAAGCAATATGTCGACGTCGCCGGCCAACCGCTGATCGCGCATGCGCTTGATGCCCTGCTCGCGCATCCCGCGGTGGAGGGGGCGATGGTCGCCCTCGCGGCCGACGACCTGCAGTGGCCGGGCTGGACCGCGCGCCACGGCAAGCCGGTGCGCACCTGCATCGGTGGCGGCGATCGCGCGAGCTCGGTGCTGGCGGCGCTGGAGGCGCTCGCGGCGGATCGCGGCGACGACGTGCTCGTTCTCGTGCACGACGCCGCGCGCGCCTGCCTCGATATGCACGACGTCGACCGGCTGATCGCCGCGGCGCGCGCGTGCACCGACGGCGCGCTGCTCGCCGCACCGGTGCGCGACACGCTTAAGCGCGTCGATGCGGACGGTCGCAGCGCCGGCACCGAGCCGCGCGAGCACCTGTGGCGCGCGTTCACGCCGCAGGCCGCGCGCCTGGGCACGCTCCGCGACGCCTTGCGCGCCGCGCTGCATGACGGCATCGCGGTCACCGACGAGGCGATGGCGCTCGAACGGGCCGGCCTGCGGCCCCGACTCGTCGAAGGGCGCGAAGACAACATCAAGCTGACCACGCCCTCCGACCTCGGTCTGGTCGCATCCATCCTCGCGCGCCGCGCGCGCACTGCGGAATCGCCATGAACCTGCGCATCGGACAGGGCTTCGACGTCCACGCCTTCGGCGAGGGCGACCACGTGATGCTCGGCGGCGTGCGCGTGCCGCATTCGCGCGGCCTGCAGGCGCACTCCGACGGAGACGTCGTCCTGCATGCGATCTGCGACGCGATCCTCGGCGCGCTCGCGCTGGGCGACATCGGCCGGCATTTCCCGCCGTCCGACGCGCGCTGGCGCGATGCCGACAGCCGCATGTTCGTGCGTCATTGCCGGGACCTCGCCCGCGACGCCGGCTGGCAGGTCGTCAACGTCGACGCCACCGTGATCGCCGAGCGACCGAAGGTGGGCCCGCATGCACAGGCGATGCGCGAGGCGATCGCGGCGGATCTCGGCGTCGACCTCGAGGCCGTGAGCGTCAAGGCGACCACCACCGAGACGCTGGGCTTCACCGGTCGCGGCGAGGGGATCGCGGCGATGGCGGTCTGCCTGCTCGGACGCCCCGCATGACGGCGCTTGCGCGCGCACACGGGCCCGCCGTGCTCACGGCGGTGTACCGCGCGAGACCGGAGGACTTCGTCGTCGAGGAGCTTCCGGGATTCGAGCCCAGCGGGAGCGGCGAACACCTGCTGCTCGACATCGAGAAGCGCGGCATGAACACCGCCTTCGCCGCGAAGCGAATCGCGGAATGGGCGGGCGTCAAGGAGATGGCCGTCGGCTACGCGGGCCTCAAGGACCGCCACGCGGTCACGCGACAGCGTTTCAGCGTCCATCTGCCGGGGCGCGACGCCCCCGACCTCGACGCGCTGCAGGACGGTTCGCTGCGCGTGCTCGCCGCCACGCGCCATTCGCGCAAGCTGCCGCGCGGCGCACTCGCCGGCAACCGGTTCGAACTGACACTGCGCGACGTGCGCGGCGACCGTGCATCGATCGACGCCCGCATCGCGGCGGTCGCGGCGCGCGGCGTCCCGAACTATTTCGGCGAGCAGCGCTTCGGCCGCGGCGGCGGCAACGTGGAGCAGGCGCGCGCGATGTTCGGCGGGCGGCGCGTGCGCCGCGAGGAGCGCAGCCTGCTGCTCTCGGCGGCGCGCTCGGAACTGTTCAATCGCGTGCTCGGCGAGCGGGTGTCGCGCGACTGCTGGGACGCGCCGCTCGATGGCGAGGTCTGGATGCTCGACGGCCGCCGCAGCATTTTCGGGCCCGAGCCCTGGTCGGCCGACCTCGCCGATCGCCTGGCGCGGTTCGACATCCATCCCACCGGGCCGCTCTGGGGACGCGGCGCGCTGCGCAGCGAAGGCGAGTGCAGGGCGCTGGAGGAAGCGGTGCTCGCCGATGCGGACGCGCTGTCGCTGCGACGGGGGCTCGAAGCCGCCGGGCTCGAGCAGGAACGGCGGGCGCTGCGGCTCCGACCGGCCGACATGGCCGCCGACTGGGCCGCCGACGACGTGCTCGTGCTGCGGTTCTCGCTGCCGCCCGGCACCTATGCCACCTGCGTCCTGGAAGCCCTTGGCGACGTGGACGAACCGGGTCGCGCCGGCGCCTGACCGTTCGTCGTACGGGCGCTCCGCCTCCCGATTCCGGCCATGCGCCGGGCGTATAACCGCATCGACGCCCGCATCGGGCGGGCGCCCCCCGATTCCATCAGGAGACGGTCATGGCCACACCCCGTATCGCGGTCGCGCTCGCGGCCACGCTGGTCCTCGGCGGTTGCGCGAGCATGCGCGACGACAACGCCACCACCTACGTCGCGCCGCCGTCCAGCCAGCAGGCCACCGTGCAGGAGGACACGGCGTACATGCAGAAGGTGGAGCAGCAGGCCCGGATGCGCGGCATCGACGTGCGCTGGATCAATCCGCCCACCAAGCGCATGAAGACCGTCGCGACGCGCTGATCAGCGCTTCGCGAGCAACACCACCACGGCCCCGGTGCCGCCCTGGGCGGGCGGCGCCGAGTGGAAGCCGAGCACGTCGGCGCGATGCCGCAGCACGCGGTCGACCAGGTTCTTGAGGATCGGCGCGCCGCTGCTGTCGAGCTCGGCCGCGCCACGGCCCTTGCCGTGGATGATCCGCACACAGCCGACGCCGTGCTTGCGCGCATCGGCCAGGAACTCGCGCAGCAGCGACTGCGCCTGCGCGGCGTCGAGCCCGTGCAGGTCGAGTTCCTCCTGCGCCGAGAGCTCCCCACGCTTCAGGCGCCGGAAGGTCCCGGGCGGGAGCCGGTCGGTGCAATGGCTGAGCACATCGCCCGCGCCGAGCAGGTGCTCGTCCAGCGCGAGCCTGAATTCGCTGGCGGCCGACGCCTCGTCGCGCTCGCGCATCCGCGCGCGTGGCCGCGGCTTGGGGCCTTCCGGCGGCGCGGGCGCCGCGGCGACCGGCCGCACCGGCCCGACCGCCTGCCGGAACAGTTCGAGATCGTCGTCACGCGGATCGTGTTCGCCCATGCGGGCAGCGTAGCGGCAAGCAATCGCGACGCGCAGCACGCCGTCTTCATTCCGCGAAAGGTCGCCCGCGGGCATCGGCTATCATGACCCCCCGCCGACGCCGGCGGTGCCCCTCACCCGGCGCGACCATTCATGCGAGTCCTTGTCAGCAACGACGACGGCGTCGACGCGCCGGGCATCCGCGTCCTCGCGGAGCACCTGCGCGCCGCCGGCCATTCGGTCATCACCGTCGCGCCCGACCGCGACCGGTCCGGTGCGAGCAATTCGCTCACCCTCGACGCGCCCGTGCGGGTGATCCGCCAGGACGAGCGGACCTACCGCGTGTTCGGCACGCCGACCGACTGCGTGCACGTGGCGGTGACCGGCATGCTCGACGCGCTGCCGGACATCGTGGTGTCCGGCATCAACAACACCGCGAACCTGGGCGACGACGTCATCTATTCGGGCACCGTCGCCGCGGCGATGGAAGGCCGAGGCCTCGGTCTGCCGGCCATCGCCGTGTCGCTGGCGACGGTGGATCACGTCGGCCGCCATTACGAGACCGCCGCTCGCGCGGCCGTCGAGCTGGTCGCGCGGCTGGCGGTGGATCCGCTGCCGGCCGACACGATCCTCAACGTCAACGTGCCCGACGTGCCGTGGGAAGCGCTGCAGGGCTTCGAGGTCGGCCGCCTCGGCAATCGCCATCGCGCCGAAGCCTGCATCCCGCAGACCGATCCGCGCGGCCGGCAGTGGTACTGGATCGGCGCGGCGGGCCCGGAGCAGGACGCCGGTCCCGGCACCGATTTCAACGCGGTGCGCCGCGGGTTCATCTCGATCACGCCGATCCACGTCGACCTGACGCGCTACCGCGCGCTGGAGCAGGTGGCGGGCTGGGTCGGCGGCCTCGCGGACACGCTCCAGCTGCGGGCGGGCGCATGAGCATGCGCATGCACCTCAAGCCCGAAGCGGCGGGCAGCGGTCTCACCTCGCAGCGCGTGCGCGACCGGCTGGTCGAGCGCCTGCGCGCGAACGGCATCCAGGACGAACGCGTGCTCAATGCCATCCGCGTGGTGCCGCGCCACCTGTTCGTCGACGAGGTCCTCGCGACGCGCGCCTACGAGGACACCGCGCTGCCGATCGGCCACGGCCAGACGATCTCGCAGCCGTGGGTTGTCGCGCGCATGACCGAGGCGCTGATGGCGTCGAATCCGGGGAAGGTGCTCGAGATCGGCACCGGCTCGGGCTACCAGGCCGCGGTGCTCGCGGCGCTCGGGCTCGAGGTGCATACCGTCGAACGCATCGGCGAGTTGCTGCGCATCGCGCGCAAGCGCTTCCGCACGCTCGGCCTCACCGTGCGCAGCAAGCACGACGACGGCCGCGCCGGCTGGGCCGAGAACGGTCCGTTCGATGCCATCCTCGTCACCGCCGGTGCGCCCGCGCTGGTGGACGCGCTGCTCGACCAGCTCGTTCCGGGCGGGACGCTGATCGCGCCGGTGGGCGCCGCGAACGCGCAGTCGCTGGTGAAACTGGTGAAGCGCGAGGACGGCGGCATCGACGAGGAGGTGCTGGCGCCCGTGGTGTTCGTCCCGCTGCTGTCGGGTACCGTCGATTGAACCGGAGTCGCGCTTGAAGCTTTTCGCCCCGCTCTACGACCGCGCGATCGGATGGGCCCGCCATCCGCATGCCGAACGCTACCTCGCCGGCCTGAGCTTCCTCGAGGCGATCATCTTCCCCGTGATGCCCGAAGTGATGCTGGCGCCGATGTGCGTGGCGCAGCCGCGCCGGGCCTTCCGCTACGCCACGGTGAGCCTGGTGTTCTCGCTGCTCGGCGCGATCGTGGGCTACTACCTCGGCCACTACGCGTTCGAGGCGATCAAGCCGCTGTTCGCATCGATGGGGCTGCTGCCGAAGATCGAGGCGACGATCGCGTCGATGCAGGCGCGCATGGCGCAGTCGCCGTGGGGCGTGTTCTGGCTGCTCGTCGGCGGCGGCTTCGCCCCGATCCCCATGAAGATTTTCACCTGGGCGTCGGGCATCGTCGGTGTGCCGATGCTGCAGTACCTGCTCGCGATGGCCGTCGGGCGCGGCAAGCGCGTCTACCTGCTCGCCGCCGTGATCCGCGTCGGCGGCGAGCGCGCCGAGGCGGCCTTGCGCCGCTACATCGAACCGATCGGCTGGGTCGCGCTGCTGGCACTGGCTGCGGCGATCGGCTGGCTGGTGTGGAGGTCGCAGGTCGCATGAGCATGACGCGCTGGAACCTGGTCTGCATCGGAGTGGTGGTCCTGCTCGCCGGCTGTTCGAGCACGGTGGTGCGCGAGCCCTCCGCTCGCGCGCCCGCGCATCGCGTATCGACGCCGAAGCCGGGTGCGACGACGCTCGTGGAGCGCGGCGACACGCTGTACTCGATCGCCACGCGCAACGGCATCAGCGTGCTCGACCTCGCGTCGTGGAATGCGCTTGCGCCGCCGTACACCATCTATCCCGGGCAGCGTCTCCGGCTCTATCCCGGCGGTTCGCGCGTTGCGTCCACGCCACCGCCGGGCCCGGCCCCGCGGCGACCGGCCAGCACGCCTGCCCGGCCCGCGCCGCCGCCGGTGGTCGTGGCGCCGCCGACGAGTCCGTTCGCCTGGCGCTGGCCCGCGGAGGGCGCGCTCGTCGGTCGCTTCGTGACCGGCGAGCCGACCAAGCAGGGCGTGGACATCGCCGGCAGCGAGGGCGCGCCGGTGCGCGCTGCGGCCGACGGCACGGTCGTGTACTCCGGCGCCGGCCTCGTCGGATACGGCGAGCTGGTCATCGTCAAGCATGGCGACCAGTGGCTGTCGGCCTACGGGCACAATCGGAAGCGGCTGGTGAACGAAGGCCAGCTGGTGAAGGCCGGCCAGCCGATCGCCGAGATGGGCCACAGCGGCGCCCCGCGCGACATGCTGCATTTCGAGATCCGCTACACCGGCAAACCGGTCGACCCGTTGCTCTACCTGCCGCCGCGCTGAGGCGCGGGGCGCGGCCCGTTCAGCCGAGGATGAAGCCTGCGGCGACCCGCCGGCCCTCGCCGGCCAGCACGGCGAACGTGCGCGCGGCGGCCTCGTTGCTCATCACCTCGAAGCCGACGCCGGCCTGCAGACAGGCTGCCTGGGTCACCGCCGGCGCGAAGGCCTGCCGCTCGCCGCTGCCGATGAGCACGACATCCGGCGACAGGGCGAGCAGCGCCTGCAGCCGTTCGGGCGTGAGCTCATCCACCGCGGCCACCGGCCAATCCTCGATCAGCGTGTCCGTCGAGAGCACGAAGCTGCGCGTGAGCCGCAGGTCGTTGACGATCGCGACACTGCCGTTCGCGCCGCGCAGCACGTAGCGGTGTTCGGCGTTTTCGAGCGTCAGTTGCATCTCGACTCCGCGTGGCGACGATGCGGCGGCTTTCAGGCGCGGGGCAGGACGATCTGCCGCTTGTCCCGGCTCGGCCGGTACAGCACCGCCGTATGGCCGATGCGCTGCACCAGCGCGGCGCCCGCACCGTCGGCGATCGCGCCGATCAGCGCATCGCGCTCGTCGCGGTCGGTGGCGGCGACCTTCACCTTGATCAGCTCGTGGTCTTCGAGCGCCTGACCGACTTCGGCGACGAGCGCCGGGGTGACGCCCTTGCCGCCGACCTGCAGCATCGCCTTCAGGCCGTGGGCCTGCCCGCGGAGGAACCGGATCTGGGCATTGGTGAGGCTGGGCGCGGTCAAGCAGGCGTTCCGGGAGCGTGGGGAGGCGCAGGTTACCATGCGGTCCTTCGCCGGCTTTTACCGGCCTCTGCACATATCGATGGCCACGCGCAGCAAATCGAGCCACCGCTGGCTCCGCGAACATTTCTCCGATCCCTATGTGAAGAAGGCGAAGGCCGAGGGCCTGCGCTCGCGCGCCGCCTACAAGCTCGAGGAACTGGTCGAGCGCGATCGCCTCCTCAAGCCCGGCATGGTCGTCGTCGACCTCGGCGCCGCGCCCGGCGGCTGGTCGCAATGGGTCCGCCAGTCGATGGGCGATTCGGGCCGGGTCATCGCACTCGACATCCTCGAGATGCCGACGCTGGCCGGCGTGGAATTCCTTCATGGCGATTTCAGGGAGGATGCCGTCCTATCCCGGCTGGAGGCCACGCTCGGCGACCAGGCTGTGGACCTTGTGCTGTCGGACATGGCCCCCAACATGAGTGGCATGGACTCGGTGGACCTGCCGCGTGCGATGCACCTGGCGGAGCTGGCGATGGACTTCGCCGACCATCACCTGAAGGTCGGCGGCAACTTCCTGATCAAGCTGTTCCAGGGCGTGGGGTTCGACGAGTACGTGAAGGAGTTGCGCCGGCGGTACGACAAGGTCGTGATCCGCAAGCCGGCCGCCTCCCGCAAGCGATCGCCCGAGGTCTATGCGCTCGCGCAGGGCCGGCGGGCGCAGATGAAGTAACGTGGCTCACGGCCGCTTGCGATCGACGCGAGCGGCCGCCGCCAGCCGCCGGATCCGTCCGGCAACGCATCTTGAAGGGGCGTACAGCTCGTACGTGCTTCAATGGCACGACAAGGTATGAAGATGAACGACTTGGCCAAGAATCTATTGCTGTGGGTGGTGGTCGCCGTCGTACTGATGGTGGTCTTCCAGGCCTTCGGCCCGCGCAGCGCCCAGACGGAAACGCTGGCCTACGACCAGTTCATCCAGCAGGTGCAGTCCGACCGCGTGCAGAACGTGGTGATCAGCGACGACAAGACGACGATCACCGGCAAGCGCAAGGACAACACCGAGTTCGTGACGTACGCGCCCGAAGACCCCGGGATGATGTACGACCTCATGCACCACAAGGTGTCGATCAACCAGAAGCCGCCGCAGACGGGTCCGTCGCTGTGGGGCATCCTGCTGAACTTCCTGCCCATCCTGCTGATCGTGGGCGCGTGGATCTTCGTCATGCGGCAGATGCAGCAGGGCGGCAGCAAGGGCGCCATGAGCTTCGGCAAGTCTCGCGCGAAGATGCAGGGCGAGGACCAGGTCAAGGTCACGCTGGCCGACGTCGCCGGTTGCGACGAGGCGAAGCAGGAGGTCGGCGAACTCGTCGAGTTCCTGCGCGATCCCTCGCGCTTCCAGAAGCTCGGCGGGAAGATCCCGCGCGGCGTGCTGATGGTCGGCCCGCCGGGCACCGGCAAGACGCTCCTCGCGCGCGCGATCGCCGGCGAGGCGAAGGTGCCGTTCTTCTCGATCTCGGGCTCGGACTTCGTCGAGATGTTCGTCGGCGTCGGCGCCAGCCGCGTCCGCGACATGTTCGACCAGGCCAAGAAGCACGCGCCCTGCATCATCTTCATCGACGAGATCGACGCGGTCGGCCGCCATCGCGGCGCCGGCCTCGGCGGCGGTCACGACGAGCGCGAGCAGACGCTCAACCAGCTGCTGGTCGAGATGGACGGCTTCGAGGGCGGCGAGGGCGTGATCGTCATCGCGGCGACCAACCGTCCGGACGTGCTCGACCCCGCGCTGCTGCGCCCGGGCCGCTTCGACCGCCAGGTCACCGTCGGCCTGCCGGACGTGCGCGGCCGCGAGCAGATCCTCAAGGTGCACATGCGCAAGCTGCCGCTCGGCGAGGACGTCGATGCGATGGTCGTCGCGCGCGGAACCCCGGGCTTCTCGGGCGCCGATCTGGCGAACCTCTGCAACGAGGCCGCGCTGTTCGCCGCGCGGGACAACGCCAAGCAAGTGCACATGGAGCAGTTCGACAAGGCGCGCGACAAGATCCTGATGGGCGCCGAGCGCCGCTCGATGGCGATGAGCCTCGAGGAGAAGACCAATACCGCGTACCACGAAGCCGGCCATGCGATCGTCGGCCGCCTGGTGCCGGAGCACGACCCGGTCTACAAGGTCACGATCATTCCGCGTGGCCGCGCGCTGGGCGTCACGATGTACCTGCCCGAAGGCGACCGTTACAGCTACAACCGCACGATCATCGAGTCGCAGCTGTGCTCGCTGTACGGCGGCCGCGTCGCCGAGGAGCTGATCTTCGGCGCCGGCAAGGTGACCACGGGTGCGTCCAACGACATCGAGCGCGCCACGAAGATGGCCCGCAACATGGTCACCAAGTGGGGCCTGTCCGAGCTCGGCCCGATCACGTTCGGCGAGGAAGAGGACGAGGTGTTCCTCGGCCGCTCGGTGACGCAGCACAAGAACGTGTCGGACGAGACCGCACGCAAGATCGACGAAGTCGTGCGCGGTATCCTCGACAACGCCTACGCGCGGTCGGTGAAGATCCTCACCGACAACGTCGACAAGCTGCATGCGATGGCGAAGGCGCTGCTGGAGTACGAGACCATCGACGCCACGCAGATCGACGCGATCATGGAAGGCCGCGATCCGCCGCCGCCGACGGGCTGGGGCCGCGGTGGCCCGGCGACCGAAGAGCCCAAGCGGCTCCACCTGGGCGGCGTACAGCCCAGCGGCACCTGACCGCGTTGCTAGCGAAACACGAAAAGGCCAGAGTCCGCTCTGGCCTTTTTCTTTGGGTGGTCGCCATGCAGCGCAGTCGCAACCGGGGTGCATACCTCGCCATCGGCATGGGTGTCGGGGTCGGGATCGGCGCCGCGATGCATCGCATCGCACTCGGCGTCGCGCTAGGGGTCGTGTACGGACTCGTGCTCGCGGCACTCGCGGCACGCCGGGAGCCGCGCTGATGTTCGACGTCGCGCCCGTGCTGGACTGCGGCGGCCGCCGGCTGGTGCTCGATGCGCCGCGCGTCATGGGCATCGTCAACGTCACGCCGGATTCGTTTTCCGATGGCGGCGTCCATTTCGACGTCGATGACGCGGTCGCGCACGGCCTGAAGCTGGTGGCCGAGGGCGCGGACCTGCTCGACGTCGGCGGCGAATCCACGCGCCCCGGCGCAGACGAGGTATCCGTCGACGACGAACTCGCGCGCGTCGTCCCGGTGATCGAGCGCCTCGCGCGCGAAACCGCGGTGCCCATCAGCATCGACACCTGCAAGCCCGAGGTGATGCGAGCGGCGGTGGCCGCCGGTGCCGGCATGATCAACGACGTCTACGCCCTTCGACGCGACGGCGCGCTCGACGCGGCGGCATCGCTGGGAGTGCCGGTCGTGCTGATGCACATGTTGGGCGAGCCGCGATCGATGCAGGACGACCCGCGCTACGACGACGTGGTCGGCGAGGTGCACCGTTTCCTCGCGGAGCGCATTTTCTCCGCCGAGATGGCCGGCATCGACAAGAAGCGCATCGTGGTCGACCCGGGTTTCGGCTTCGGCAAGACCCGCGAGCACAACCTGCAGCTGCTCGCGCGGTTCGAGCGGTTCACCGACCTGGGCGTGCCGGCGCTCGCGGGCCTGTCGCGCAAGCGCACGATCGGCGACCTCACCGGTCGCAGCGTGCCGGCCGAGCGCGTCGCGGGTTCGGTCGCCGCGCACCTGATCGCCGTGCAGCGGGGCGCGTCGATCGTGCGCGTGCACGACGTGGCCGCCACCGTCGACGCGCTGAAGGTATGGGCTGCGGTCGCCGCGCAGCCGGTGCCGCGCGCGGGTGCCTCCGCGCCCGCGATCCGCTGGCCCGACGACGACTGAGCGACGCGTCGGCGTTTACCCACATGCGTTGTGGATAACCGGTGGGGCACGACTGTGGATAACGATCGCGCGCCCGCGCGGCGGCAGCGCTTCGGGCCGGGTTGGCGAAGTTTTGGCCAGCCGTGCGTCGCATCCGGCCGCCGCTTCGGCCAAACTCCGCCGATCGCCCACGCCCGAGGCTGCGCATGAGTTCCTGGCTCCGTCGCAAGGACATCGACCGGATCACCGTCCACGAGGAGGGCCGGCGGCTGGCGCGCACGCTCGGTTGGCCGCATCTGGTAGCGCTCGGCATCGGCGCGATCGTCGGCACCGGCATCTACACGCTGGTGGGCGTCGCCGCGAACCTCGCGGGCCCGGCGGTGCTGCTCTCGTTCCTGGTCGCCGGCGTGGTCTGCGCCTGCGCGGCGCTGGCCTATGCCGAGATGTCGACGATGATGCCGGCGGCCGGCAGCGCCTACACCTACAGCTACGCGGTGCTGGGCGAGGGCATCGCCTGGATCGTGGGCTGGAGCCTGATCCTCGAATACTCGCTGGTGGTGAGCGCGGTCGCGGTGGGCTGGTCGGGGTCGGCCGTCGAGTTCCTGCACGGCCTCGGCGTGGCGCTGCCGCCGTCGCTGGTCGCCGGTCCGCACGCGGGCGGCCTCGTCAACCTGCCGGCGGTGCTGATCGTGTTCGCCGTCGCGGGCCTGCTGATGCTGGGTACGCGCGAGAGCGCCACGCTCAATGCCGCGCTGGTGGTGATCAAGGTGCTGGCGCTCGGCGTGTTCGTCGCGATCGCGCTGCCGCGGTTCGACACCGCGAACCTGCAGCCGTTCATGCCCTACGGCTTCACCGAGTCGACGGGACCGGATGGGGTCAAGCGCGGCGTGATGGCGGCGGCGGCGATCATCTTCTTCGCGTTCTACGGTTTCGATGCCATCTCCACGGCGGCGGAAGAGGCCAAGAACCCGGGCCGCGACCTGTCGATCGGCATCGTCGGCTCGATGGTGGGTTGCACGCTGATCTACGTGCTCGTGGCGCTGGCGGCGGTCGGCGCGATGCATTACACGGCGTTCGCGCAGAGCCCGGCGCCGCTCGCGCTGATCATGCGCGAGCTGGGGCAGGGCGCGGCGGCCAAGATCGTGGCCGGCGCCGCCGTCGTCGCGCTGCCGACCGTGCTGCTCGCGTTCTTCTATGGCCAGAGCCGCGTGTTCTTCGTGATGTCGCGCGACGGCCTGCTGCCGCGCTCGCTGTCCAAGGTGAATACGCGCACGGGCACGCCGGTCGCGATCACGCTGTTCACCGCGGTGATCGTCGCCGCGCTCGCCGGCGTGGCACGGCTCGACGAGATCGCCGCACTCGCCAATGCCGGCACGCTCGCGGCCTTCGTCGCGGTGGCCGCCTGCCTGCTCGTGCTGCGTCGCCGCGATCCGGCGCGCCCGCGCGTGTTCCGTACGCCGGCCGCGTGGGTGGTCGGGCCGGTCGCGATCGTCGGCTGCGTCTACCTGTTCGTGAGCCTGCCGCACCGCACGCAGCTCTGGTTCCTGGTGTGGAACGCGGTCGGCGTGGTCGTGTACCTCGCCTATGCGCGACGCAACAGCCAGCTCGCCAAGACCGGTCATGCCTGACAATCGGCGGCCGCACCGCGCATGAGCGCGGATCCGCGCCCGCTCGCGATCGCGCTGATGGGCCCGACCGCGTCGGGCAAGACGGCGCTGGCGGTGGACTGGGCGACGCGCTTCGGTGGCGAGGTGGTGAGCGTCGACTCGGCGCTGGTCTACCGCGGGCTGGACATCGGCGCCGCGAAGCCGACGCCCGCGGAGCGCGTCGGCATCGCGCACCACCTCATCGACGTCCGTGAGCCCTGGCAGCCGTATTCGGCGGCCGAGTTCGCCGCCGACGCGCTCGACGCCGTGCACGACATCCTGGCGCGCGGGCGGCTGCCCATCCTCGCCGGCGGCACGGGCCTGTATTTCCACGCGCTGCTGCACGGCCTCGCGCCGATGCCGGAGGCGGATGCCGCCGTGCGCGACGCGATCGCCGCCGAGGCCGGCGCGCGCGGCTGGGCGGCGCTGCATGCCGACCTCGCGGGCATCGATCCGGAGGCGGCCGCGCGCATCCACGCGACCGACGCGCAACGCATCCAGCGGGCGCTGGAGGTCTGGCGCCTCAGCGGCCGCACGATCACCGCCTGGCGCCGCGAGCCGGTCGCGCGACGCTTCCCCTGTCGCGTGCTGAAGCTCGTCGTCGCGCCACGGGCCCGCGAGGTGCTGCACGAGCGCATCGCGCTGCGCTTCGACGCGATGCTCGATGGCGGGTTCCTCGACGAGGTACGGCGCCTGCGTGCGCAGCCCCAGCTGGCGTCACATCCGCGCCCGCTCGACCTGCCGGCACTGCGCGCGGTGGGCTACCGGCAGGCATGGGAGCACCTGGACGGCGCGTACGACCTCGCGGACCTGCGCGAGCGCGGCATCCAGGCGACACGCCAGCTCGCGAAGCGGCAACTGACGTGGCTGCGCGGGGAGCTGGACGCGATCTGGGCGGACCCGGCCACCGAGCGGGCGCGCCTGGAAGCACGGCTCGCCGCGTTTCTCGCGCACTGAGTCGCGCTCTGCACGCGGCTACCACGGGAAATCAGCCACTTTGCGCTACCATCGGCCGGTCGCCGGAGTGGGGACAACCCCGGCGCACGGCCAGTACCAACGCGGCCGCCCATAACGAAAACAGAATAAGAAGGTGGGGAACAGCAATGTCGAAGGGGCAATCTCTGCAGGATCCGTTTCTGAACGCGCTTCGCCGCGAGCGCGTGCCGGTCTCGGTCTACCTCGTCAACGGCATCAAGCTGCAGGGCACGATCGAATCGTTCGACCAGTTCGTGGTGCTGTTGCGCAACACGGTCAGCCAGATGGTCTACAAGCACGCGATCTCGACCGTCGTGCCGGCGCGCAACGTGAAGGTCGGCCCGGGTGGCGGCTACGTGCAGCCCACCGACGGCGAAGCCGGTGCGGAGATCCCCGCGGAATGACGATCGCGTGGCCGGAGGTGCGGCGTGTTTGAGCGTTCGAAACGAGGCGAGAACGCGCTGCTGATCCAGCCGCATGCCGGCCCGCTCGACGAGTCGGTGCTGGAGGAGTTCCAGGAACTCGCGAAGTCGGCCGGTGCCACCGTCGCCACGGTGGTCACCGCGCGCATCGACCGGCCCAACGCCGCCACGCTGATCGGCAGCGGCAAGCTCGAGGAAGTGCAGGCGGCCGCGGAAGCCACCGGCGCCGACCTGATCCTCGTCAACCATCCGCTGAGCCCCGGCCAGGAGCGCAACCTCGAGCGCGCACTCAAGCGCCGCGTCGTCGACCGCACCGGGCTGATCCTCGACATCTTCGCGCAGCGCGCGCGGTCGCACGAAGGCAAGCTGCAGGTCGAACTCGCGCAGCTGCGCCACATGGCCACGCGCCTGGTACGCGGCTGGACCCACCTCGAGCGCCAGCGCGGCGGCTCGATCGGCCTGCGCGGTCCCGGCGAAACGCAGCTCGAGACCGACCGCCGCCTGCTGCAGAAGCGCCTCGAACAGCTTTCCAAGCGCCTCGACAAGGTTGAGGTGCAGCGCACCCAGATGCGCCGAGCGCGCATGCGCAGCGAAATGCCGCGCGTCGCGCTGGTCGGCTATACCAACGCGGGCAAGTCGACGCTGTTCAATGCGTTGACGGGCGCCGAGGCCTACGCGGCCGACCAGCTCTTCGCGACGCTCGACCCGACCGTGCGCCGGATCGACCTGCCCGGTGGCGGCGTCGTCCTGGCCGACACCGTCGGCTTCGTGCGCGACCTGCCGCACGACCTCGTCGCCGCGTTCCGGTCCACGCTGTCGGAAGCGCGCGAGGCGGACCTGCTTCTGCACGTCGTCGACGCCGCCGATCCGCTGCGCAGCGAGCGCATCGCGCAGGTCGACGCGGTGCTGAAGGAGATCGGCGCCAGCGACATCCCGCAGTTGCTCGTGTTCAACAAGATCGATCGCCTCGAGGACACCCCGCCGCGCTACGACCGCTTCGTCGAGGAGCGCCCGCGCGTGTGGATCTCGGCCCGGGACGGTCTGGGGCTGGAGCTGCTGGGCGAGGCGCTCGGGCAGATGCTCGGGCTCGAGCGCGTGACAGGGCGCATCCATCTGCCGACCACGGCGGCGCGCCTGCGTGGCCGCCTGTATGAACTCGGTGCGATCCGCGCCGAGCGCGCGGAGGACGACGGCTGGTGGCTGGATCTGGACCTGCCGCAGGCGGAGGCGCGCCGGATGGCCGCCGGCGCGGGCGGCCATGTCCTGGCTCCGCTGTTGCCGCCAACGGATCTCGAGCCGCCCCTTGGTTGAGGCGGCCGGACCCCCCACCTAGAATCCGACCCATCCCAGCGCCGGCGAGTCCGCCGTCCCGCGAAGGCCCGCCCGGTGCGCGCCCCGTCGGCGGCCCGCAGCGCACCCCTCAGGAGCCCGCATGGCCTGGAATACGCCCGGCAGTGACAACGGCGACCCCGGACGACGCCCGCGTCGCGACCGCGGACTCGCGCCCACCGACCTGTTCGCACGACTCAAGTCGTGGTTCGACGGCTCGGGCGGTCCGGCCCGCTGGATTCCCCTGCTGATCGGCATCTGGCTGGTCTTCAGCAGCTTCGTGCTGGTTTCCGAGCAGCAGCGCGGCGTGGTGCTCCGTTTCGGACAGTTCGTGCGCGTGCTGGGCCCGGGTCCGCACCTGAAGATGCCGTGGCCGATCGAGCACGTCGCGAAGGTCAATGCCACCCAGATCAAGACGTTCTCGCAGACCGTGCCGGTGCTCACGTCGGACGAGAACATCGTGCACGTCGACATCAACGTGCAGTACCGCATCACCGACCCCGAGCTCTACCTGTTCGGCACCCGTGATGCGGACGAGGTGCTGAAGCAGGCCGCGCTGTCGACGGTGCGCGAGATGGTCGGCCGGTCCAGCCTGGACACGGTGCTCGGCGCGCGCAACGCGCTCGCGGTCGCGGCGCGCACGCGGCTGCAGGGCTCGTTGCAGGCCTACCGCACCGGCCTCGCGGTCACCGAACTCAACCTGCCGAATGCGCGTCCGCCCGAGGAAGTGAAGCCGGCGTTCGACGACGTCAACAGCGCGCAGCAGGACAAGGACCGCGTGATCAGCGAAGCGCGTGCCTACGCCGCGAAGGTCGTGCCCGAGGCGCGCGGCGACGCGGCGCGCATCCGCGCGACGGCCGAAGGCGAGCGCCTCTCGGCGATTGCGCGCGCGACCGGCGATGCGCAGCGGTTCTCGCTGCTGGTCGAGCAGTACAAGGCCGCGCCCGAGGTCACCCGCAAGCGCCTGTGGCTGGAGACGGTGCAGGACGTGATGGCCGAGAACCGCACGATCGTCGGCGGTGACTCGCGTCAGCTGATCTACGTGCCGATGGCGCCGCCGCAGGCGTCGTCGAACCCCGTGGTGCCGCCGCTGCTGTCGCCGTCGCAGGCGCAGTCGGCGCCGGTGCTGGTGCCCGACATGCTGCCGACCGTGACCGCCGAGGCGGGCGGACGCGGCCCGCGCGCGCCCCGCGCACCGCGCGGCGCAGGAGCCGAACGATGAGATATCCCGTCTGGATCGCCCTGGTCGTCGCGACCCTGTTCGCGCTCATGGGCTCGGTGTTCGTGGTGCCCGAAGGCCACGGCGCGATCGTGCTCAACCTCGGCCGGCTGTCGCGCACCGACATCGGCCCCGGCCTGCACTTCAAGTTCCCGCTGGTGGAGACCGCGCGCGTCTTCGACCGCCGCCTCAACGTGCTGCCCGCCGAGCCGGAGCGCTACCTCACGTCCGAGCGCAAGGACATCAGCGTCGACTTCTTCGCGGTCGGCCGCATCGAGAACCTGCGTTCGTTCTACCGCGCCACCGGCGGCGACGAGACGATCGCGATCGAGCGCCTCGCGCCGATCATCAAGGACGCGCTGCGCAACGAGATCAACACGCGCACGCTGTCGGAGGTGGTGTCGGGCGATCGCAGCCGGATCGTCGCGGGCCAGCTCGCCGCGATCAATCGCGGCGCGTCCACGCTCGGCGTGCGGATCCTCGACCTGCGCATCAAGCAGATCGACCTGCCGACCGACAGCAAGGTGATCGGCGACGTGTACAGCCGCATGAGCGCGCAGCGCAAGCAGGTGGCGAGCCAGCTGCGGGCCGAAGGTGCGGAGCAGGCCCAACGCATCAAGGCCGATGCGGATCGCGACAGCTCGGTGATCGTTGCCGAGGCGGAGCGGGACGCGCAGCAGCTGCGCGGCCAGGGCGACGCGCAGGCGGCCCGCCTGTACGCCGATGCGGCGCAGCGCGATCCGGGCTTCTACGCCTTCCAACGCAGCCTCGAGGCGTATCGCCACGCGTTCTCGGGCGGGCAGACGGTGATCGTCGTCGACAAGAACGACCCGTTCCTGCAGTACCTCAAATCCGATCGTTGATGGCGCGCGAGCTCCTGTCCGCGCTCTGCCTGGTCGCGGTGCTGGAAGGCCTGTTCCTGTTCCTCACCCCCGACGGGTGGAAACGCACGGCCGAGCGGCTGTACGTACTCAGCACCGGGCAGCTGCGGGTCTTCGGCGCGGTCGTGGTGGCGCTGGGCCTGCTGTCGCTCTGGGCCGTGCGCGGCTGACGCGTCGCCGGGGTGGCCCCGGCGGGTGGAAACCCGGATAATGCACAAAAGCCGGACGGGGACACCCGCCGGCTTTTCTCGTGTCTGCGGCCCGCTACGGCGGGCCGGTCGATGGAAAAGCGCCGGGTCGGCGCACCGCCGCGTGCTGCCGCGCGCCCATCGATGCCGCGCGTCCACGCGGCCCGGCGCAACCTACGCGATTGCAGCGAAACCGGAGATGCGGCAATGGGTCAGTCAGTGGTGGTGCTCGGCGCGCAGTGGGGCGACGAGGGCAAGGGCAAGATCGTCGACCTGCTCACGCAGGACATCGGCGCCGTCGTGCGCTTCCAGGGCGGCCACAACGCCGGCCACACGCTCGTCATCGGCGGCAAGAAGACGGTGCTCCACCTGATTCCGTCGGGCATCCTGCGCGACGACGCGCTGTGCCTGATCGGCAACGGCGTGGTGCTGCACCCGGGCGCGCTGCGGAAGGAGATCGCGGAGCTCGAAGGCAACGGCGTCGAAGTGCGCTCGCGCCTGAAAATCTCGCCGGCGACGCCGCTGATCATGCCGTATCACATCGCACTGGATCAGGCGCGCGAGAAGGCGGCGGGCGGCAAGGCGATCGGCACCACCGGACGCGGCATCGGCCCGGCGTACGAGGACAAGGTCGCGCGTCGCGGCATCCGCGTCGCGGATCTGCACTATCCGCAGGAACTGGCCGAGAAGCTGCGCGCGGCGCTCGACTACCACAACTTCGTGCTGACGAAGTACCTCGGCGTCGAAGCGGTCGACTTCCAGCAGACGCTCGACGAGGCGCTGCAGTTCGGCGAGTACGTCGAACCGATGAAGGCGGACGTCGCCGGGATCCTCCACGAGCTGCGCAAGCAGGGCAAGAAGGTGCTGTTCGAAGGCGCGCAGGGTTCGCTGCTCGACATCGACCACGGCACGTATCCCTACGTCACCTCGTCGAACACGACGGTGGGCGGCGCGCTCGCCGGCACCGGCGTCGGCGCGGACGCGATCGACTATGTGCTGGGCATCGCCAAGGCGTACGCCACGCGCGTCGGCGGCGGCCCGTTCCCGACCGAACTCGACGACGAGGTCGGGCAGGGCATCCGCGACCGCGGCCAGGAATATGGCGCGACGACCGGTCGGCCGCGTCGCTGCGGCTGGATGGACATCGTGGCGCTCAAGCGCGCCGTGGCCATCAACGGCATCAGCGGGCTGTGCATCACCAAGCTCGACATCCTCGACGGCATGGAGAAGCTGAAGATCTGCATCGCCTACGAATACCGCGGCAAGCGCACGGAATACGCGCCGCTCGATGCGGCCGGCTGGGACGAGTGCACGCCGGTGTACCTCGAGTTCCCGGGCTGGGAGGAGAGCACCGCGGGCATCACCGAATGGGACCGCCTGCCGCCGGCGGCGCGCGCGTACCTGCGCTCGCTGGAGGAACTCGCGGGCTGCCCGATCGCGATCGTGTCGACCGGTCCCGACCGGGATGCGAACATCGTGCTGCAGGACCCGTTCGCGTAAGCCGCGTCCGAACGCGCCACGCACGGAGCCGCCCACGGGCGGCTCCGTCGTTCATGGCACGGCGCGCCATCGCGTCCGGGCACCGTATCGGCATCGACCGCTCACCCTCCCGAGGCGACATGGACCTTTCCGACGACACGCTACAGGCCTACGTCGACGGTGCACTGCCTGCCGACCAGGTCGGCCGCATCGAAGCGGCGATCGCGTCGGACGTGCTCGTGGCCGCGCGGGTGGAGCGCGCGCGGCACCTTCGGGCGCAGCCGCGTGGCGCGTTCGATACGCCATCGCGCGCGGCGGCGTCGCAGAGCGCGCCGCGGTCGACCCGCGCGCTGTGCGCCGCGAAGGTCGATGACGTCGTCGACACCCGCCGCGGGCCGGCATCGCCCCGCCGCCGCTGGCGCACCGCGGTGATCGCGCTGGCGGCGACGATCGGCGCCCTCGTGATCGCGCAGCGGCTGCGCACCCCCGGCGCGGACATCGTCGTCGTCGACGGCGCGCTCGTCGCGCGCGGCGAGCTGCAGCGGCGTCTGGACGTCGGGTTGGCCGCCGAGTCCGATCCGTCCTCGACGGTATCGCTCGGGCTGACCTTCCGCGCGGTCGACGGCCGCGTCTGCCGGAGCTTCGTCGCGCGCGTCCCGCGCGTGGCCGGACTCGCCTGTCGCACCGGCGGGGACTGGACCTTGCCGGTCGTCAGCGCGGTCGACGGCCGCGCCGACGCGCTCCCTTCGGCCGGCGACGTGCCTACCGAAGTGCTGGCGGCGATCGAGCGGCGACTGCAGGGCGACACGTTCGATGCCGCGCGCGAACGGCGCGCGCGGGACGCCGGCTGGCGTTGACCTGCACCTGCGCCTAACGCGACGCGCCTAGTCTGGAGCTTCCCACCGCGGGGCAGCGCCGATGCGTCCACACCACACGATCCGCAGGATGCCGCGCGTGGCCGTGATGCTGATGCCGCTGGGTGCCAGCGGCTGCGACATGCTCGGCGAACTGTTCCGCGCGCCCGGTCTCGGGCTGGTCGTGCTGGTGGTGGTCGTGCTCGCGGCGATCGGCTTCATCGTGTCGCGGTCCGCGCGCCGCTAGCCGAGGCGGTGCACGTCCTGCGCGATGCGCGCGACCTCGTCGGCCACGTGACTGACGTAGATCATCGGCAGCGCGCTCTCGTCGCGCACGCGCTGCAGGTAGGGCAGCAGTTCCTCGCGGCGGTCGAGGTCGAGCATCGACAGCGGCTCGTCCAGCAGCAGCAGCCGCGGCTGCGTCAGCAACGCGCGGGCCAGCGCGATGCGCTGGACTTCGCCGCCGGACAGCCCGGTGATGCGGCGCGCCATCAAAGGCGCGAGCGCCAGCAGTGCGGTCACGTCGTCGAGGGTGAAGCCGCCGGCCGTCGCCGTGCGGGCGCCGTAGAGCAGGTTCGCGCGCACGTCGAGGTGCGGAAACAGGCGGCCGTCCTGGAACACGTACCCGATGCGACGGCGGTGCGCGGGCACGTCGATGCCGCGCTGCGCGTCGAAGAGTGTGGTGCCGTCGATCTCGATGCGCCCGCGCAACGGGCGCACCAGGCCCGCGATCGCATGCAGCAGCGAGGTCTTGCCGCTGCCCGACGCGCCGACCAGCGCGAGCACGCGGGCGTCGCTCGCGATGGAAACGCTGCGCTCGAACGTGCCGCGTCGCAGCGTGACGGCGATCCGGTGCACGGGCGCGCTCACGTGACGGCTTCCCGGCGCTGCCGTTGTGCGAGCCCTTCCGCCGCGAGCATCGCGACCAGCGATATCGCTACCGATACGCTGCACAGCGCCCAGACGCGCGCCTCCGCGCCCGGCACCTGGAGCAGGCCGTAGATCGCCGACGACAGCGTCTGCGTTTCGCCGGGAATGCTGGAGACGAACGTGATCGTGGCGCCGAACTCGCCGACCGCCTTCGCGAAGCCGAGCACCGCGCCGGCGACGATCCCGGGCCACGCGAGCGGCAGCGTGACGTCGCGGAACACGCGCCACGGCGACGCGCCGAGCGTGGCCGCCGCGTTCTCGAGGCGTCGATCGACCGATTCGATCGACAGCCGGATCGCACGCACCATCAGCGGGAAGCCCATGACGGCACAGGCCAGCGCGGCGCCGGTCCAGCGGAAGGCGAAGGTGATGCCGAGCGTGTCGTGCAGCCACCCGCCGATCGCGCCGCGCAGACCGAACACGCGCAGAAGGACGAAACCGGTGACCACGGGTGGCAGCACCAGCGGCAGGTGCACCAGCGCGTCGAGCACCAGCCGGCCGGGAAAGCGGCGTCGCGCGAGCAGCCAGCCGATCGCGACCGCAGGCGGCAGGCTGGCGATCGTCGCGGCGGTCGCGACCTTCAGGCTCAGCAGCACCGCCGCCGCTTCGTCGGTGCTGAGCATCATGGTGGCGGCAGGAAGCCGTGGCGGCGGAACACCGCCTGCGCCGGCGGCGAACCGAGCCAGGCGACGAACTCCGCCGCGCGCGGATGCCGGCTCGACGCGATCCGCGCGGCCGGATACACGATCGGCGGATGCAGCGCCGCGGGCACGCGCGCGATGACGCGCACGCGCGGCTCGGCGCGCGCGTCGGTGGCGTACACCATGCCGAGCGCGGCCTCGCCGCGCGCCACGAGTTGCAGGGCGGCGCGGACGTTCTCCGCTTCGACCACGCGCGGGCGCAGCGCGGGCCATTCACCCAGCGATTCCAGCGTGGCGCGCGCATAGCGGCCGGCCGGCACGGCCGTCGTCAATGCCAGCGCGATGCGGCCGTCGCGACCGAGCCGCGCGCGCAGGTCGACGCCGCGGCGCAGCGCGATCGCCGGCATGCGTCGAGCCGCGGGCGCAATGAGGACCAGCGCGTTGCCGGCGACGTCGCGCCGCGTCCGCGCGTCGATCAGACGCTGGTCTTGCAGCACGTCCATCCAGTCGCGATCGGCCGACACGAATGCATCGGCCGGCGCGCCGTCCCGCACCTGCCGGGCGAGCGCCGAACTCGCCGCGTAGCTGATGCGCACGGGCACGCCGTGGGTCCGCGTGTAGAGTGCGGCGGCCTCGTCGAGCGTCTCTTTCAGGCTCGACGCGGCGAACACCGTCAGCGGCGCGGCCGACGCCGCCGTGGCGATGAACATCCACGACACGAACAGGAGCAGGGAGCGGACGAGGCGGGGCATGGCGGCGTTCGGCGACGATGCCGCATTAGAGCAGATGCCCGGCTTCACCCTGTCGCCCATGCCGCCGGGGTGCAATGGCCCGGCTCCACCGCGAGGACGCTATGGCCCGCCCGACACCGACCACCACCGGCAACGCGCCGCGCCACGATGCCTTCGTGCATGTGCGCGGTGCGCGTGAACACAACCTGCGCGACGTCGACGTCGACATCCCGCGCGACGCGTGGGTGGTGTTCGCCGGCGTGTCGGGCTCCGGCAAGTCCTCGCTGGCCTTCGGCACGCTGTACGCGGAGGCGCAGCGCCGCTATTTCGAGTCGGTCGCGCCCTACGCGAGGCGCCTGATCGACCAGGTCGGCGTGCCCGACGTCGATTCGATCGAAGGCCTGCCGCCGGCGGTCGCATTGCAGCAGCAGCGGGGCACGGCGAGCGCGCGCTCGACGGTGGGCAGCGTGACCACGCTCTCGAGCCTGGTGCGCATGATGTATTCGCGCGCCGGCACCTACCCGCCGGGGCAGGCGATGCTCTACGCGGAGGACTTCTCGCCGAACACGCCGCAGGGCGCGTGCCCGCGGTGCCACGGGCTCGGTTACGTGTACGAGGTGACCGAGGCCTCGATGGTGCCCGACCCGACGCTGTCGATCCGCGAGAAGGCGATCGCCTCGTGGCCGCCTGCGTGGCACGGCCAGAACCTGCGCGACATCCTGGTCACGCTCGGTTACGACGTCGACCGCCCGTGGAAGGACCTGCCGAAGAAGGATCGCGACTGGATCCTCTTCACCGAGGAGTCGCCGACGGTTCCGGTGTATCCCGGCTTCACGCCCGCGGAGACGCGCGCGGCGCTGAAGAAGAAGCTCGAGCCCGCCTACATGGGCACGTTCACCGGCGCGCGCCGCTACGTGATGCACACGTTCACCACCACGCAGAGCGCGCTCATGAAGCGGCGCGTCGCACGGTTCATGACCGGCAGCGCGTGCCCTCTGTGCGAAGGCAAGCGGCTCAAGCGCGAAGCGTTGTCGGTGACGTTCGCCGGCGTCGACATCGGTACGCTGTCGCAGCTTTCGTTCGACCGGCTCGCGAGGCTGCTGCAGCCGGTCGCGGAGGGCCGCTTCGACGATGTCGCGGCCGCCGAGCCGGGCGATGCCCGGGGCGCGCAGGCGACCCGGCGTGACCGCGCGCGCCGGGCCGCGGCCGGGCAGGCCACGCATGCGGCCGCGCCGGACATCCATCGCACCGGCACGCTCTCAGAAGAAAAACGCATCGCCGCGCAGCGGATCGCATCCGACCTGGTCGCGCGCATCGGCACCCTGCAGTCGCTCGGCCTCGGTTACCTGTCGATGGACCGTGCGACGCCCACGCTGTCGCCCGGCGAACTGCAGCGGCTGCGGCTGGCGACTCAGATCCGCTCGAACCTGTTCGGCGTGGTCTACGTGCTGGACGAGCCGTCCGCGGGCCTGCATCCGGCCGACAGCGAAGCGCTGTTCGATGCGCTGCTGCAGCTGCGCGACGGCGGCAATTCGATCTTCGTGGTCGAGCACGACCTGGCGATGATGCGGCGGGCCGACTGGCTGGTCGATGTCGGGCCGGGCGCGGGGGAGCGCGGCGGGCAGGTGCTGTACAGCGGTGCGCCGGGCGGACTCGAGCGCATCGAAGCGTCGGAAACGGCGCGCTACCTCTTCGATCGCGCACCGCAGCCGGTGCGCGAACGCCGTGCGCCGTCGGGCTGGCTCGAACTCCGCGACGTCCATCGCAACAACCTGCACGAGCTCGATGCGCGCATCCCGCTGGGCGTGCTCACGGCGGTGACGGGCGTATCGGGCTCGGGCAAGTCCAGCCTGATCAGCCAGGCGCTCGTCGAGCTGGTCTGCGGCCATCTCGGCCACGAACCGGAGGACGACGAACCCGACGCGGACGAAGGCCCCAGCATCGTGCAACGCACGCGCGGCCACCTGGCGGGTGACGTCGATGCGATCCGCCGGCTGGTGCGCGTCGACCAGAAGCCAATTGGACGCACGCCGCGCTCGAACCTCGCCACCTACACGGGCCTGTTCGACCATGTGCGCAAGCTGTTCGCGGCGACGCCCGATGCGCGCCGTCGACGCTTCGATGCGGGGCGCTTTTCCTTCAACGTCGCCAAGGGGCGTTGCGAGACCTGCGAGGGCGAGGGCTTCGTAAGCGTCGAGCTGCTGTTCATGCCGAGCGTCTATGCCCCATGCCCCACGTGCCACGGCGCGCGCTACAACGAGGCGACGCTCGCGGTGCGCTGGAACGGGCGGAATATCGCCGAGGTGCTGGGTCTGAACGTCGAAGAGGCCTGCGACTTCTTCGCCGATGAGCCCGCGGTGCGGCGGACGCTCGATGTGCTGCGCGACATCGGGCTCGGCTACCTCCGGCTCGGCCAACCCGCCACCGAGCTGTCGGGTGGCGAGGCACAGCGCATCAAGCTCGCCAGCGAACTGCAGCGCAGCCAGCGCGGCATGGGCCTGTACATCCTCGATGAACCGACGACGGGACTGCACGCCGCGGACGTCGATCGCCTCATGGCCCAGCTGCACGGCCTGGTCGATGCCGGCAACACGGTCGTGCTCGTCGAGCACGAGATGCGCGTGGTCGCGCAGAGCGACTGGGTGATCGACGTCGGTCCGGGTGCGGGCGAGCAGGGCGGCAGGCTGGTGGCCTGCGGCACGCCGGCCGAGCTGGCGCGCAACGCCGACAGCCGCACCGCGCCTTACCTGGCCGAGGTCATGGGCCGCCCACGCCGGTAGCGCGCTCGTCGCAGCTCGCCACGTCCGCGACGGGCGACGGCGCCTGGGCCGGCACTTCGGCCGGCACTGCGACTTCGGTATGCGCGGCAGGCAGCATGCGCGCTTTCCGCCAGCCGCCCAGCATGTAGTACGCGGCCGAACCGAGCATCGCCACGACGGCGCTCACCGGGAAGCTCCACCAGATCGCATCGGCGCCGATGCGTGCCTGCAGCAGCGAAGCGAACGGCACGCGCACGCCCCACAGCGCGATGCCGAGGATGATCAGCGGCGGGATCACCGCGCCCGTCGCGCGCACGACGCCCGAGAGTACGAACGTGACGCCGAAGAACAGGAACGAGGTGACGACGATCGGGGTGAGGTGGACCGCGATGGCCAGCGCCGGGCTCGCGTCCGGCAGGAACAGCGACAGCGTGGTGCGGTCGAACAGGATCAGCGGCACGATGAGCGCGCCGGTCATGAGGAAGTTGAACAGCACGCCGGCCTTGGCGGTCGAATGCACGCGGTCCCATCGCTGCGCGCCGACGTTCTGCGCGGCCATCGACGAGCAGGCCGCGCCGATCGCCATCGCCGGCATCTGCACGTAGGTCCACAGCTGCAGCGACGCGCCGTACGCGGCCGTGGTGTCGACCCCGTGCTTGTTGACCATCGTGATCATGGCGAGCATCGCGAACGAGATCAGCATCATCTGCAGTCCGATCGGAATGCCCTTGACGATCAGCGACTTCAGCACCGCGAGGTTCGGGCGGTAGAGGTGACGCTCGTGGCGGGTGATCCACAGCCGGTGCTTGCGATGGCGCAGCCACAGCAGCAGCGCCGCGAGACTGACCGCGTTGGCGATCAACGTGGCGGTGGCGGCGCCGGCGATGCCCATGCGCGGGAACGGGCCGAGGCCGAACAGCAGCACCGGGTTGAAGCCGATGTCGAGCACCACCGTGAGCAGCAGGAACAGGAACGGCGTGCGTGTGTCGCCCGAGCCGCGCAGGATCGCGGTGATGAAGGTGAAGGCATACAGGAACGGCAGCGCCAGGAAGATGATCCGCAGGTAGGCCTCGGCGAAGGGCAGGGCCGCCGCGGGCGTGTCCATCCAGGCCAGCAGGTGGCGCGAGAACGGAAGGCCGAACGCCGCGATCACGATCGACAGGCCGATGAAGAACGTCGCGCTGGTGCCGATCACGCAGCGCGCGCGGTCGAGGTCGTCGCGACCGATCGCCTGAGCGACGAGGATGCTCGCGGCCATGCCGATGCCGAACACCGCGCCCAGCAGCAGGAACATCACGTTGTTGGCATTGGCGGTCGCCGTAAGCGCCTGTTCGCCGAGGAAGCGGCCGACCCAGACCGCGTTGACCGAGCCGTTGAGCGACTGCAGCACGTTGCCGCCGAGGATCGGCAGCGCGAAGCGGAACAGCGTGGGCGCGATGGCGCCCTGCGTGAGGTCGTGTCGGGTTCCGGCCATGCCTGCCTCCGATGCGGGCATGCAGGCTACGCGCCGTCGCGTGGACGTCGCGGCAGCGGTTCGGCCGTCAGGTCAGATCGCCGCCGGCGGCGTACACAGGGTGGCGACGTCCGGCCCGAGCAATAGCGCGACTTCGCCGAGCCCCACGGTCGCGAAGCGATGGCGATCGATCTGGGCGAGCAGTTCGCGCCATGTCGCCGAGCGTCGCGGGTCCACGTCGATGTGGCCCCTGAAGGTGAGCGGGCCATGCGCGCGGATGGCGTCGGGCACGGGCGCCTCGCCCGATGGAACGAACAGCATCGTGCCGTCGCGGCAGGCGTAAACGGCGAGCGGGGTCGAGGTCGTTCCGTCGCGGGGATCAGTGCCCATGCGGTTTGAGCAGCCGATCGTATTCGGCGCGCACCACCGCGTAACACTCGCAGCTCTGCCGTTCCAGCCCCTTGCGATCGACGATCCAGATCCGACCGCGCGAATAGCGGATCAGACCCATCTCCTGCAGCCGCCCGGCCGCCTCGGTGACGCCTTCGCGCCGCACGCCCAGCCGCGTCGCGATCATTTCCTGCGTGACCGGCAGCTCGTCGGAGCCGATGCGGTCGTGGCAGAGCAGCAGCCAGCGGCAGACCTGCCGCTCGACCGAATGGTGCCGGTTGCACACCGCGGTCTGCGCCATCTGCGCGAGCAGGACGTGGAAATAGCGCATTGCCATGAACTGGAAATGCTCGCCGCGCCGGAACTCGCGATCGGCGACTTCGGCGCGCAACGCGAGCGCTTCGCCCGGCACCTGCACGACCGCGCTCGACGGGGTGCTCACGGCATCGGTGAGTACCGCGGTACCGACCAGCCCTTCGCGGCCGATCATCGCGATCTCGGTGCTGTCGCCGTTCTGCGACGTGTACATCATCGACACCACGCCGGTGCGCAGGAAGTACATCCAGGTCTGCGGAGCACCGGCTTCGTACAGCACGCGGCCCGGGCGCAGTTCAACGACCTGCAGTTCCGGGCGCAAACGGTCGCACTCTTCTTCCGAGAGTGTTTCGAGCAGCCCGTTGCGGGCCTTCCATTCTGTCTTCGTTGCTGTCGACACGTGGTCTCCCCTGTTCAGGGAGATTTTCGGGGTAGCGCCGAAGGCGAGTATGTACGCCAGCGCACATAAGCGCGCCGCCGTCCGGCGGCACGTTCCAACCGCTGGCCGCGGACGCCGCGAGCAGCCGGTTGCGCGACGGGTTCGACGGAATCGGACGCGCGCTTCGTGCTTGACGTTAGCTGTTCCGGCGGCGCGCGACGCCGGGGCCGGTTCGCGACAAGCGCGACCGTGCCGCTCGCCGGCGCGAAAGTGGATTGACTGTCGAGCTGAACGCGCTTGCCTGCGACGCCGGCGCGATCCGTGTCGACGCGATTACCGTGGCGCGCCGCCGGCGCTCGCCCAGGCTGCAGTGCGGCGAGTGAGCGAGCTGGACGCGAGCTGCATACGCGGCCGCTGGTACACGCAGCATGCACCTCTTCGAACCGCTCACGTTGCGGCGTGTGGTCCCGCATGCGCGAACACGCAGGATTGCCGCGTGCGTAACGCAACGCCCCCTAGCCTGCACACGTTCCCGACGAGCGAAGGCGCGACAAGCGCCGGGGAACATCCGCGATCACCGAGAGACGGACGTCCTCGCGAGGATCACCAAGCGGGACGACGTTCCCGCCACGAGCTGAAGAGCAGGAGACACGGCATGGCCAACAATAATAACCAGGGCGGCAACAACGGCGGCGGATTCGGCAGCATGGATCCGCAGAAGCAGCGCGAGATCGCATCGATGGGCGGCCGCGCCGCGCACGAAAGCGGCAACGCCCACGAGTTCGACTCGCGCGAGGCACGCGAGGCAGGCCGCAAGGGAGGCGAGGAAGTCAGCCGCGATCGCGAGCACATGGCCGAGATCGGGCGCATGGGCGGCGAAGCGTCGAACGGTGGCGGCAACCAGGGCGGCCGCGGCGGCAACCAGGGTGGCGGCAACCAGGGCGGCGGGTTCCAGTCGATGGATCGCGAGGAACAGCGCGAGATATCGCGCAAGGGCGGCGAAGCGTCGCACGGCGGGGGTAACCAGGGCGGCCGCGGCGACGACCGCTAAGCGGCACCCGAATGAAAAAGCCCCGCCGGAGCGGGGCTTTTTCGTCAAGGGCTCGCCCTTACATGACGTTCGGCTCGCTGAACGCCTCGGGCTCGCCGTCGAACGCTTCGATCGGCACGCAGGAGCAGAACACGTTCTTGTCGCCGTAGACGTTGTCCACGCGCGCGACCGGCGGCCAGTACTTGTGCTGGCGCAGCACCGCGAGCGGGAACGCGGCCAGTTCGCGCGGATAGGCGTGCGTCCACTCGCTGCCCGCCACCATCGTCGCGGTATGCGGCGCATGGCGCAGCGGGTTGTCTTCGCGATCCAGTCGGCCATCCTCGACCGCGCGGATCTCGTCGCGGATCTGGATCATCGCGTCGATGAAGCGGTCGAGCTCGTGAAGCGATTCGCTCTCCGTGGGCTCGACCATCAGCGTGCCCGCCACCGGGAAGCTGAGCGTCGGCGCGTGGAAGCCGAAGTCGATCAGGCGCTTGGCGACGTCCTCGGCCGAGATGCCGGTGGCGTCCTTGATCGGGCGCAGGTCGAGGATGCACTCGTGCGCGACCAGGTCGTTGCGACCCGAGTACAGCGTCGGATAGTGCGGTTCCAGGCGCTTGGCGATGTAGTTGGCATTGAGCAGCGCCACCTGCGTCGCGCGGCGCAGGCCTTCGGCGCCCATCATGGTGATGTACATCCAGCTGATCGGCAGGATCGACGCCGAGCCGAAGCTCGCCGCGGACACCATGCCGACGTCGCCTTCGCCACCGAACGCGCGGGGCAGGAACGGCGCGAGGTGGGACTTCACCGCGCACGGACCGACGCCCGGACCGCCGCCGCCGTGCGGGATGCAGAACGTCTTGTGCAGGTTGAGATGGCTGACGTCCGAGCCCCACTTGCCCGGCTTGGCCACCCCGACCAGCGCGTTCATGTTCGCGCCGTCGGTGTACACCTGGCCGCCGTGCTGGTGGACGATCTCGCAGATCTCGACCACGTCCTCCTCGAACACGCCGTGCGTGGACGGGTAGGTCATCATGATCGCGGCGAGCCGCTCGCTGTACTTCTCGGCCTTGGCACGGATGTCGTTGACGTCGACGTTGCCGTTCGCGTCGCACTTGGTCACCACGACCTGCATGCCGCACATCTGCGCCGAGGCGGGGTTCGTGCCGTGCGCGGATTCCGGGATGAGGCAGATGTCGCGATGGCCTTCGCCGCGCGCGCGGTGGTAGGCGCGGATCGCCAGCAGACCGGCGTACTCGCCCTGCGCGCCGGAGTTCGGCTGCAGCGATACCGCGTCATAACCGGTGCATTCGACCAGCATCTGCTCGAGCTCGGTGATGAGCTGGCGGTAGCCCTCGGCCTGGTCGGCCGGCGCGAGCGGATGGATGTTGGCGAACTCCGGCCACGTCACCGGAATCATCTCGGCCGTGGCATTGAGCTTCATCGTGCACGAGCCCAGCGGGATCATCGTGCGGTCGAGCGCCAGGTCCTTGTCGGACAGCATGCGCATGTAGCGCAGCAGCTCGTGCTCGCTGTGGTGCGTGTTGAACACCGGATGGGTGAGGAAGGACGACGTGCGCACGAGGCCCGGCGGCAGCGCGTCGGCACTGGTTCGGTCGAGCGCGTCGATGTCGCCGATCTCGGCGCCGAACAGGCGCGCGAGCGCGGCGACGTCCTCGCGCGTGGTCGTCTCGTCCAGGCTGATGCCCAGGCTCTCGCCATCGATCGCGCGGAGGTTGATCCCCGCGTCGACCGCCCGGTCGTGCACGGCGTTCGCGTCGACGCCGGTGACGTGCAGCGTGTCGAAGAAGTTCTCGCCCACGCGCACGCCGGCCTGGCGCAGCGACGCGGCGAGGATGGCCGACAGGCGATGCACGCGTCGCGCGATGCGCTGCAGGCCCTCGGGGCCGTGGTAGACGGCGTACATCGAGGCCATGACGGCGAGCAGGACCTGCGCGGTGCAGATGTTCGACGTCGCCTTCTCGCGGCGGATGTGCTGCTCGCGCGTCTGCAGCGTCAGGCGGTAGGCCGGCTTGCCCTCGTTGTCGATCGACACGCCGATCAGGCGGCCCGGCATCGAGCGCTTGAACGCGTCGCGGCAGGCCATGAACGCGGCATGCGGGCCGCCGAAGCCGAACGGCACGCCGAAGCGCTGGCTGTTGCCGACGACGATGTCGGCGCCCCATTCGCCCGGCGCCGCGATCAGCGTGAGCGCGAGCAGGTCGGTCGCCACCGAGACGAGGCCGCCGCGCGCGTGCACCTTCCCGGCGAGCTCGCGGTAGTCGCGGATCTCGCCGAAGGTGGTCGGGTACTGCAGCAGGATGCCGAAGGCGTCGGTGTCGGCCGCCTGCGCGTCGTCGCCGACGACGAGCTCGATCTCGAGCGGCTCGGCGCGCGTGCGCAGCACCTCGAGCGTCTGCGGATGCACGCCATTGGAGACGAAGAAGACGTTCGACTTCGACTTGGCGGAGCGCTTGGCCAGCGTCATCGCCTCGGCGGCGGCCGTGCCCTCGTCGAGCAGGGACGCGTTGGCGATCTCCATGCCGGTGAGCTCGGCGCACATGGTCTGGAAGTTGATCAGTGCTTCCATGCGGCCCTGCGAGATCTCGGCCTGGTACGGCGTGTAGGCCGTGTACCAGGCGGGGTTCTCGAGGATGTTGCGCAGGATGACGTTCGGCGTCTGCGTGCCGTGGTAGCCCTGGCCGATGAAGCTGCGGAAGACCTTGTTCTTCGACGCGATGCCGCGGATCTTCGCCAGCGCCTCCACTTCGCTGATCGCGGCGGGCAGCGCGAGCGGATTGCCGGACTTGATGGAGCCGGGAACGATCGCGTTGGTCAGCGCCTCGAGCGAATCGTGGCCGACGGTGCGCAGCATGTGCGCGATCTCGGCATCGTTCGGGCCGATGTGGCGTTCGATGAAGCCGTCGTGGTGCTCGAGGGCGCGCAGGGAGGAAGCGGCAGGCTGGGTCATGGCGGGCGTCTTGGCACGGCGGGATGCCGCGGGAAGGTGCCCCTCTGTCCTTTTGCCTGAGAGTTTGGAAGCGCGGGGGAGGATGCGCTTCTTGCCCCTTCGGCGCCGGCTCGCGGCCGGTCTCTCCAGAGTGTGTGCAGCCGGCGGTGTGGGGGCCTGAGCGATTCCGGGCGATTGCGCCTTCGGCAGCGGGTCGGGCCCGCTTCTCCCACCGGGTGCTTCGGTGCCGATTGTAGCCCGAGGGCTGGCCCCGGAGGCGGGCGGGCGCCTACGCTGGCGGCCGCTCATTGGGGGAGGGGCCATGAAAAGAACCGGGACGCGGACGTTCGCCGCGCTGCTAGTGGCCGGAGGGGCGTGGGGGCAGGAATTCGAGGTGCCGGACGTCGTGGCGCCGCGGCTACCATCGCGGGCGGCGAGCGTCGAGGCATTCGTCCCGCGGGGCTGGGCGATCGAGACCCGGCTCGACGGTCCGGTCGATAACGACGCGCGCCCGGACGTGGTCCTGCTGCTGCGCGACCGAGATCCGAAGAACATCGTGCGCAACGCCGGCCTCGGCGTGGACAGGCTGGACACCAACCCGCGCCTGCTCGTCGTGCTGGCGGCCGAGGCGGGCGGCTACCGACGGCTCGCGCAGTCGGACCAGGTGATCCGCCGAAACACGAATCCCGTGCTGAGCGATCCGCTGGAAGAAGGCGGCCTGTCACTCGAACGTCGCGTGTTGTCGGTGACCAGCGGCTTCTTCAGCAGCGCGGGCTCGTGGTCGATGGGCTCCACCACGCACAAATTCCGCTGGCAGGACGGCTGCATGCGCCTGATCGGCATCGACGAGCGCGACATCCAGCGCAATACCGGCGCGACGACCGACGTCAGCGTGAACCTGCTGACGGGCAAGGTGATCCGCAAGTCGGGCAGCATCGAGAACGACCGTACCAACGTCCATCGTGGGACGTTCAAGCGTCGGGCACGCCTCTGCTTCGAAGACGCCCGTGACGGCGATTTTCCGGACGTGCCGTCCACCTGACCCTCAGGCGGACGCCGCCTCGTCCGCCACCTGCAACTGCAGCTGCCACAGCTGCGCGTAATGCCCGAGGCTGGCGATGAGCTCCTCGTGCGTGCCCTGTTCGACGATGCGACCGGCGTCCATCACGAGGATGCGGTCGGCATTCATCACCGTCGACAGGCGGTGCGCGATGACCAGGGTGGTGCGGCCCTCGGCGATGCGTTCCAGCTCGGCCTGGATCGCTTTTTCCGAGCGCGAGTCGAGCGCCGATGTCGCCTCGTCGAAGATCATGATCGCGGGGTTCTTGAGCAGTGCGCGCGCGATGGCCACGCGTTGCTTTTCGCCGCCCGAGAGCTTCAGGCCGCGTTCGCCGACTTCGGTCTCGTACCCGTCGGGCATCGCCGCGATGTACTCGTGGATGTGCGCGGCCTTCGCGGCGGCCTCGACCTCGTCACGGCTCGCTTCGGGGCGGCCGTACAGGATGTTGTAGTAGATCGTGTCGTTGAACAGCACGGTGTCCTGCGGCACGGTCGCGATCGCCGCGCGAACCGAGCCTTGGGTCAGGTCGCGCAGGTCATGGCCGTCGATGGTGATGCGGCCGCCGTCGGGATCGTAGAAGCGGTAGAGCAGGCGCGCCAGCGTCGACTTGCCCGAGCCGGAATGCCCGACCACGGCCACCGTCTGTCCGGGCCGGATCTCGAAGCTCACGCCTTTCAGGATGTCGCGGCGCGGGTCGTAGGCGAACCGCACGTCCTCGAAACGCACGTGCGCCCGGCGGGTCTTCAGCGGGGTCGCACCCGGCCGGTCCTGCACGTCGAGCTTCTGGTCGAGCAGGCCGACCAGGCGTTCCATGTTGGTGAAGGCCTGCTTGATCTCGCGATACATCATGCCGAGGTAGTTCAGCGGCGCCGCCAGCTGCAGCAGGTAGGCGTTCACGAGCACGAGATCGCCGATCGTGAACCGGCCCGCGACCACCCCTGCCGATGCGCGCCACATCAGCGCGGTCACGCCGAGCGACACGATCATCGTCTGGCCGACATTGAGCACGGCGAGCGATTTCAGGCTCATCACCGTGGCTTCCTCGACCGTCCGGAGGTTCGCGTCGTAGCGGCTGGCCTCGTGCTCCTCGTTGTTGAAGTACTTCACCGTCTCGTAGTTGAGCAGCGAATCGACCGCGCGCGCGTTCGCCTTCGTGTCGGCTTCCACCTTCGCGCGGTAGTAGCGGGTGCGCCACTCCGTGACCGCGAACGTCCAGCCGATGTAGCCGGCCAGCGTGAGCAGGGTGATCACGCCGAACGACCATCCGTAGTGGATGACCAGGAACCCGGTGACCAGCGTAACCTCGAGGATCGTCGGGATGATCGTGTAGATCGTCCAGTCGAGCAGGTCGGTGATCGCCGTGCCGCCGCGCTCGACGTCGCGCGATACGCCGCCGGTGCGGCGCGAAAGGTGGAACTTCAGGCTGAGCGCGTGCAGGTGCCGGAACACCTTGAGCGTGACCTCCCGCGCGGTTCGCGCCATGACGCGGGCGAACACGACCTGCCGCAGCTCGGTGAAGAAGTTCACGCCCACGCGCGCGGCGCCGTAGGCCAGCAGCAGCGCCACCGGGAGCACGCGCAGGCTGGCCTGGATGTCCAGCGAATCGACGATCCGCTTGAGCATCATCGGGACCGTGAGGCCGAGCAGCTTCGCCACGAACAGGCAGGCCACGGCGATGACGATGCGCGCGACGTGCGGCTTCAGGTACGGCAACAGCGCGCGGAGGATGCCGAAGTCGCTGCGCTGCGTGCCGCGCGCAGCGACGCTCAGGGGATCGGGGGAGGCCATGGGGGCAACGTAAGGCCGCCGCCGGCCACGAACAACCCGCCCGCGGCCGATGGCGCGTTCCAGTGGTGGGCACGCGACGCCCACGGCCGCTGCAACGCGCTGCCGCGCCCGTGATGCCCTGCCGCGCGTTTACCCTAGTGCGCCCCGCCGCGGCCCGATCCATGACGCCGACTCTCCGCCCGACGACGCGCCGCCTGGCCCTGCTGCTGGGCGGGCTGGCCATGTTCGGGCCGTTCTCGATCGACACCATCTTCCCGGCATTCCCGTCGATCGGCGCGCAACTCGGTGCCGACCCGGTGGCGATGCAGCAGACCATCAGCGTCTACCTGGTCGCCTACGCGCTGATGAGCGTGGTGCACGGGCCGCTCTCCGATGCGATCGGCCGGCGACGCGTGATTCTCGGCGGCCTGCTGGTGTTCGCGGCCGCCTCGGCGGGCTGCGCGCTCGCCCGAGACCTGCCGACGCTGCTCGCGTTCCGCGCGCTGCAGGGCCTGTCCTCGGGCGTCGGCCTCATTGTCGGGCGCGCGGTGATCCGCGATGTGCTGCAGGGCCACGACGCGCAACGGCTGATGAGCCAGGTCTCGATGATCTTCGGCATCGCACCGGCGATCGCGCCCATCATCGGCGGCTGGCTGCTGGGCTGGAGCCGCTGGCCGATGATCTTCTGGTTCCTGGTCGCGTTCGCGCTCGTGCTGGTCGTCGCGACGTGGCTGGTGCTGCCGGAAACCCATCCGCCGGCCTCGCGCCTGCCGCTCGCCGCGCGGTCGCTCGTGCGGGATTACGCGGCCATCTTCGTGAACCCGCGCTTCCAGCGCCTCGCCGCCGCGGCCTCGTTCAATTTCGGCGCGCTGTTCCTCTACATCGCGTCGGCGCCGGTGTTCGTGCTGGAGATGCTGCGCCTGCACGGCCGTCATCTCGACGAGACACAGTTCGCCTGGTTCTTCGTCCCCACGATCGGCGGCATGATCGTCGGTGCGTTCGTGTCCGGCCGCGCGGCGGGCCGCATGAGCGGCGACCGGCTGGTGCGCATCGGTTTCGCCGCGAGTGCGATCGCGATGGCCTACGACGTCGTCTACAACCTGCTCGTACCTGTGCCTGCGGTGCCGTGGGCGGTCCTGCCGATGAGCCTGCACGCCTTCGGCATCGCGCTGGTGTTCCCGGTTCTCACGCTCGCGATCCTCGACATGTACCCGCGCCAGCGCGGTTCCGCCTCGTCGCTGCAGGCGTTCACCAGCCTGGTGATGAATGCGCTGATCGCCGGCGCGCTGTCGCCGCTCATTTCGCACGACGCGCGCTGGCTCGCGTTCGCGGCCGCCGCGATGACGCTCGTGGCGTTCGCGTTCTGGCGATGGGAGGCGGGCTCGGCACAGTGCGAGTCGCTGCGCTCCGACGGCGCCGACCTCCCGCCGACCTGATGCGAAGAGGGCCGGCATTGCGCCGGCCCTCGGGGTGTCACGCCTTGCCGGGCGCCGGCTTCGCGGCGGGCGCCGTTGCGGGCGGCGCCGAGGTCGACGCGGTGGCCTGCCAGCCGCAGGTCTTGCCCTCGTTCTGCTGCTTCAGCCACTGCTGCAGCGGCGCGAAGTACTCCAGCACGGCCGAGGCGTCCATCTTCTCGTTGCCGGTCAGCTCCTTCATCGTCTTCTGCCAAGGCTGGCTGGCGCCCTTCGACAGCATCGCCCAGTAGCGGCGACCGGCCTCCGGGTTGCCGTAGAAGCTGCACTCGTACAGCGGGCCCTTGAAGCCGGACGCGTCGCAGAGCGCCTTGTAGAACTGGAACTGCAGCACGTGCGACAGGAAGTAGCGCGTGTAGGGGGTATTCGCCGGGACGTGGTACTTGGCCGCCGGATCGAAGAAGTCCTCGCTGCGCGGGGTCGGCGGCGCGACGCCCTGGTACTTCGCCTTCAGGTCCCACCAGGCCTTGTTGTACTGGTCGGGCTTGATCGAACCGTCGAACACGCCCCAGCGCCAGCGATCGATCATCAGGCCGAACGGGAGGAACGAGATCTTGGCCAGCGCCATGCGCATCTGCGCGTTGATCAGCGCCTCGTTGCTCTGCTGCGGCTGGGCCACCAGGCCGATGGTGTTGAGGTAGGCCGGCGTCATCGACAGCACGATCGTGTCGCCGATCGCCTCGTGGAAGCCGTCGTGCGCGCCAGCCTGGAAGATCGGCGGCAGCTTGTTGTAGGCCAGGTAGTAATACACGTGGCCCATCTCGTGGTAGATCGTGGTGAAGTCTTCCTCGTTCGGCTTCGTGCACATCTTGATGCGCACGTCGCCGGCCATGTTCATGTCCCAGGCGGAGGCGTGGCAGACCACGTCGCGGTCGCGCGGCTTCACGAACTGGGCCTTCTCCCAGTACGACGCCGGCAGCTTCGGCATGCCGAGCGAGGTGTAGAAGTCCTGCGCGCGCTCGTTCATCTGCTTGGCGGTCGCGAGCGCGGCCTCGTGCTCGGCGTCGGCCGTGGCTGCCGGAGTGGCGGTGCCGGCGATCTTCGCGGTCGCGGCGGCGAGGTTCTGCTGGTACTGCGCCTGCAGCGCCGAGTTGACATCCAGGCTGCCGGCGCCCGGATACGGCGCCATGAGGTCCCAGAGGTTGCTCCAGTCCTGCTGCCACATGTTGCCCATCAGGTGCGCGGGCAGCATGTGACCGGCGACGTGGCCGCGCTGCGCGCCGTACTTGGCGTCGAGCTTGGTGCCGGCGTAGCAGTGCAGCTGCTCGTAGAGCGGCTTGACCTGGCCCCACAGGCGATCGGTCTCGGCCGACAGTTCCGCCGGCGACATGTCGTAGCCCGAGCGCCACAGCTCGCCGGCGTCGGCATAGCCCAGGTCGCGCGCGCCCTCGTTGATCAGCGCGACGAAGCGCGAATAGTCCTTTCGCTGCGGGGCGGCGGTGGAATGCCAGCCCTGCCACGCCTCGAGCTGCTCGTCGTAGTCGCGGCTCTTGGCGAGCACGTCCTCGAGGTCGCCGAGCTGGCGGCAGCTCTTCGCCGGGCCTTCGCCCTTGCAATACGTGCCCTTGCCGTAGGCGCCTTCCATGCGGGTGGCGATCGCGGTCAGTTCGGCGAGCTTCGCGGGATCCTTCGGCGGCGGCATCGCGGCCTGCAGCTTGAGCAACTGGATCGCGCGCGCCGTCTCCGGCGACATCGTCTGGCCCTCGAACCTGCGCGACTGCTCGATCCAGCGGTTCAGCTGGGCGAGGTAGCGCTCGTTCGCCTTGGCCGACACGAGCTCGCTGTCGTCGTTGATGTAGGTCGACGACAGCCATTGCGAGGCCGTGAGCTCCGGGTACGACTTGCGGTATTCCTCGTTCACGCGGGCGATGAACTGGTCCGCGGTCTCGTTGGCGGGCGCGTCGGCGGCGGGCGACGTGCCGGCGGCGCCGGGCGATCCGGGCGGCGCCTTGCAGCCGGGCAGGGCGAGGGCGGCAGCGACGCCCAAGGCGAGCAGTGCGCGAACGGGTTTCATGCGGGACTCCGGAACGACGGCGCGGGGTGCGGTCGACGCAGGCTAGAGGCCGGCCCGCGGAGGCGCAAGGCGACCGTTCGCCGTTCAGTCCGGAACGTGCAGGGTCCGCGTCGCGGCGTCGGCCAGGCCGGCGCGATCGAGCCAGGCCCAGGCGTCGCCGGCATCGTGCTCGACGTAGGCGCGGGCGGACCCGAGGCGGAACGTGTAGCCCCACGCGTCCATGTCGGCGAGCACGCGCTGGGCGCCGACACCGGGCAGCGCATCGCCCAGCAACGCCTGCAGCACGCACACGGCGTTCTCTTCCTCGATCGAGTCGGTCGCGTCGGTATGCACCTGCGCACGCCGCGCGGGCGGCAGCACGATCAGGTGGCAGGCCTCGTGCAGCAGCGAATGCACCGGCGTGTCGCCGCGCGCGTACACCGTGGCCCCGATCAGCCCGGCCTCGCATTCGCCCCAGTACGAGCCGGGGATCGGCGCGCCGTCGGGCACGCGTTCGAGCGCCAGGCCGTAACGGCCCAGCAGCGTGGCGACGGCGTCGAAGTCGATGTCGGCGAGGGTCAGCATGGCGCGGATACGACGATGCCCCGCGCGGGCGGGGCATCGGCACGGCGGTGGAACGGGATCAGGGCGACGGCGTCTGCGCGGCGTTTTCCGGCAGCGCGACGGAAATGTCGAGCACCTTGTTGTCGCCTTCGCCGATCAGGTCGACCTTGACCGACTCCACGTCGACGTTGACGTACTTGCGGATCACCTCGAGCAGCTCGCGCTGCAGCATCGGCAGGTAGTCCGGGCCGCCACGGCCGGCGCGCTCGTGCGCGACGATGATGCGCAGGCGGTCCTTGGCGACGTTCGCCGTCGGCTTCTTGGCGGTGAGGAAATCGAAGATGCCCATGGTCAGCCTCCGAAGAGCTTGCTGAGGAAGCCCTTCTTCTCGACCTGCGTGAACCGCAGCGGACGGTTGTCGCCCAGCAGCCGCGCGACCGCATCGTCGTAGGCCTGCGCGGCGTCGGACTGCGTCTCGAGGATGACCGGCTCGCCCTTGTTCGAGGCATTCAGCACGTCACCGGACTCCGGGATCACGCCGATCGCCTTCAGGCCGAGGATCTCCTCGACGTCGCCGATGCTCAGCATCTCGCCGGTCTCGACGCGCTTGGGGCTGTAGCGCGTGAGCAGCAGGTGTTCCTTCACTCGCTCGCCGTTCTCCGCGCGGCGCGTCTTGGACGCCAGCAGGCCGAGGATGCGGTCGGAGTCGCGCACCGACGACACTTCCGGGTTCACCACCACGACCGCCTGGTCGGCGAAGTACATCGCCAGGAACGCACCCTTCTCGATGCCGGCCGGCGAGTCGGCGACGATGTACTCGAAGCCGTCGGCCGCGAGATCCTCGAGTACCTTCTGCACGCCTTCCTTGGTCAGCGCGTCCTTGTCGCGCGTCTGCGACGCGGCGAGCACGAAGAGGTTGTCGAAGCGCTTGTCCTTGATCAGCGCCTGCTTGAGCGTGGCCTCGCCGTGCACGACGTTGACGAAGTCGTACACCACGCGGCGCTCGCAGCCCATGATCAGGTCGAGGTTGCGCAGGCCCACGTCGAAGTCGATGACGGCGACCTTGTGGCCGCGCTTGGCGAGCCCGCAGGCGAGGCTGGCACTGGTGGTGGTCTTGCCGACGCCGCCCTTGCCCGAGGTGACTACGATGATTTCGGCCAACTGGTGTTCCTCCGGTTCGTTCCCCGACCGGCCGGGCCGGTGCGGGCGACAGCATGCCTCAAAGCATGCCGATGTGTGACGGGTTACGCGTCCAGCGCCTCGATGCGCAGCTGGCCGTCGTGGAGCCAGACCTGCACGGGCTTGCCGAGCAGGTCCGCGGGAATGTCCTCGGACACCTTGTAGTGCCCGGCGATCGCCACGAGCTCGGCGTGGAACTCGCGGCAGAAGATGCGCGCCTGCTCGAAACCCTGCGCGCCGGCGAGCGCGCGGCCGCGCAGGGCGCCGTAGATGTGGATCGACCCGTCGGCGATGACCTCGGCGCCGGCGCCCACGGCCGACAGCACGGTCAGGTCGCGATTGTCGGCATAGACCTGCTGACCCGAGCGGATCGGCGCGGCCTGCACCATGCCCGGCTGGGATGCGGACGGCGCGGGCGCGGACGCCGGCGCCACGCGGGCGGGCTCCGGCGCCGGTTCACGACGGACCGGCGCGGGCTCGGGCGCGGCGCCGTCGGAGCGCTCGTACTGCGCGCGGAACTTGGCCAGCAGGGGCAGGCCGAGCTGCTGCGAGAGCTGCTCGATCTCGCTGGTGCCGTAGGCCAGCGCCACCGGCAGCACCCCGGCCTCGCGCAGCGCGTCGACCAGGGCCTGCGCGGTCGCCAGGTCGGGCGTGCGCGTCAGTCCGCCGAAGTCGAGCACCACCGCCGCGCGCGAAAACAGGTTCGGCGCGCGCTGCACGCGGCCCCGCATCTCCTCCGCGAGCTTCTCGACGTCGAGCGTGCGCACCCGCAGGTTGGCGATGCCGACCTGGCCGATCTTGAGTTCGCCCGCGGGCTCGTAGTCCACCTGCGCGCTCATGCCCGGCCCCCGGCGGCGCGCGCGCGGTCGAGCCGCTGCGTGCGCGGCGTGTGGATCCACGGCGCGTCCGGGAGATCCCGACCGTAGGTTTCGCGCACCCAGGGATAGCTGCAGAGCGGCTTCATCAGCATGGCCGCACGGAGCCCGGTTTCGGGCATCACGTGCTGTCCGACCTCGTGGAAGCCGAAGGTGCCGTGGAACAGCATCACCGGGTCGGTGCCCCCCTGCAGCAGCACTTCGCAGGCCATCTGCGGATAGCGCAGCTCGGCGTAGCTCTGCGCGTCGGCGTAGAACGCACGCCCGACGCCGCCACCGCGGCGCCGGCTCGCGACGACGATGCGGTCGATGTAGAAGAACTCGCCGTGGCGCTCACGGAACCACCGGAAATTCGAGCTGTCATGCCCGGCGCCGTCCCCCATGCCGATGAGGAAGCCCGTGAGCATGCCGTCGCGCTCGGCGACGCGGAAATACTCGGCGCGCTCGTAGAAGTACTGCAGGCGGTGCGCATCCAGTGGAAGGATCGCGGGTCCAGCGGCGTTGTTCAGGGCAAGGACGGAATCCAGCTCGTGCTCAAGCACGTCGCGGACGACGATCGACATTCTTCCGGCTCCCGGGAGTGCAGCCGGCCAGTGCGGCGCGGCGCGGGATTATCGCACGGCCGCCCACCGGGGCCAGCGCCGCTTGGCGTGACTTTCGGCCGGAGGGCGCCACCGGAATGGGGCGTAGGATGCCCCAATGCCGGTCCAACTGAACCACACCCGACTGCTGCGCTATTCCGGGCTCGCGACCTGGGCGATGGTCGGGCTGCCGCTGCTGTACATGTCCTTCGGCCCCGAAGTGCCCGCCGACGAGCTGTCCGGCGAGGACGCGCTCGGCCCGCGCTCGATGTCGATCATCGGCTGGGGCGTGTACCTGCTCTTCGGCGCGAGTTATTTCTGGCTCACGCGTGGGCTCGGACGTCGCCACGCGCGCCCGGTCGACGTCATCGGCCTGCTGCTGCTCACGGCGAGCGCGATCGGCGTCAGCTACTACAACCGCAGCGGCCTCGGCAGCGTGCTGCTGATGACCGCCGCATGCCTGCTGCCGTGGCTCCTGCCGGTGCGCGCGGGCGTGGCCTGGCTGGTCGCAAGCCAGTTCGCGGTCATGCCGGTCTTCGTCTACGGCTTCCATTTCCCGTTGTTCGAAGCGTTGATGCAGTCGCTGCTGTACACGGGCTTCTCGGTGTTCGATTTTGCGACGAGTCTGATCGCGCGCCAGCAGGCCGATGCGCGCGAGGAGCAGCGGCGCCTGAACGCGGAACTACGCGCGACGCGCCTGTTGCTCGCGGAAAGCGCGCGCGTGAACGAGCGCACGCGCATCTCGCGCGAGCTGCACGACCTGCTCGGTCATCACCTCACCGCGCTGAGCCTGAACCTCGAGGTCGCCGGGCACCTCGCCGAAGGCCGCGCGAAGGAGCACATCTCGCAGGCGCATACGCTCGCACGCCTGCTGCTCACCGACGTGCGCGAGGCGGTCAGCCAGCTGCGCGAGGGTGGGGCGATGGACCTGTCCGTCGCACTGCGCCCGCTCGCCGAGAACGTGCCCTCGCTGGACATCCACATGGACATCCAGTCGCCGCTGACGCTCGATGATCCCGAGCGCGCGCATGTCCTGCTGCGCTGCACGCAGGAAATCATCACCAATGCCGTGCGCCATTCGGGCGCGCGCTCGCTGTGGCTCACGGCGAATCGCGACGATGGCGCGATCGTGATGACGGCGCGCGACGACGGCCGTGGCGCCGACCTGTTCGTCGCCGGCAACGGCCTGCGCGGCATGCGCGAGCGCCTCGCGCAGCACGGCGGCACCCTCGACATCGATACCCGGCCCGGCGACGGTTTCCGTCTCCGGCTGGTCCTGCCCATCGCGGCCGCATCGGCCGTCCGAGAAGGAGTTCCCGCATGACCGCGCAGACCGACCGCCCGATACGGGTGATGCTCGTCGACGACCAGAACCTCGTGCGGCAGGGCGTCCGTTCGCTGCTCGCGCTCGCCGCGGGCATCGAGGTGGTGGCCGAGGCCGCCGACGGCCGCCAGGCCGTCGACACGATTCCGCAGGTCAAGCCCGACGTCGTCCTGATGGACATGCGCATGCCCGTGATGTCGGGCCTGGAGGCAGTGCAGACGCTGGCGCGGCTGGGCCAGCTGCCGCCGACCATCATCCTCACCACCTTCGACGACGACCAACTGGTCCTCGCAGGCATCAAGGCCGGCGCCAAGGGCTACCTGCTCAAGGACGTCTCGCTGGACCAACTCGTGGGCGCGATCCAGACCGTCGCGGACGGGGGCTCGCTGGTGCAGCCCGCCGTCACCCAGCGCCTGCTCTCAGGCCTGGAGCACATGCGCAACGAGTTCGTGAGCCTGGACCGGCCCGATCCGCTGACCGAGCGCGAGACGGAGATCCTGCGGCTCATGGCGGGGGGCTTCTCGAACAAGGAGATCGCCAAGTCGCTGGGCGTGGCCGAGGGCACGATCAAGAACCACGTCTCGAACATCCTGTCCAAGCTCGGCGTGCGCGACCGCACGCGGGCCGTGCTCAAGGCGTTCGAGCTGCAGCTGGTCTGACCGGCGGCTGGTGTCCGGCCCGGTGCAGTGCGCCGGGCTTTGGCAGGCGCGACGCGGCGCCTGCTTACGCCTCGTCAGGCTCGGCTGCGCGACCGTGGGCGTGCCGAGCTCGAGGCGTTGGAGCGGGCGCGAGCCCGCGACGCCCGCGCCCCGTCTGTCTGGTGCGGCCGAGCCAGCCGGCGCCGCGCGAACGACGCAGAGGGCCCAACGGAGTACGAACCCGGCATGGGCCACGGGCCCGGAAAACGGGGCGCGCTTCACGCCATCGCATTCATTCTGCCGCCGGCGTTCACGCCAGTGCCGCTGTCTTGCTAGGATTGTCGGTCTGCGCCTCGGTCCTGCGACGGCGGGCGCGGGCCTGGCCCCGGAGACCCTCTGAATGACCCGTTTGATCGAGATCCTGATTTCCATCGCGATCGTGTTCGCACTGTTCGTGATCGTGGGCATCTTCCTGCCCAGCAGCCGACACCTGTCCGAGTCGGTGCAGACGAACCGCCGTCCGGCGATCGCCTACGACCTGCTTAACAACACCCGTCGCTTCACCGACTGGAATCCCATCCTCCTGCACGACCCGGCGGCGAAGATCCAGGCCTCGGGCAAGGACGAGGGCGTCGGCGCCAAGGTGAGCTACCAGTCGAGCGTCCGCGGCGTCGGCGACGGCAGCTGGACCATCGCCGAGTCCGAGCCGAACAAGCGCGTCCTGTACGCCATCGAGACGGAGTCGCCGGGCAACAACAAGCGCAGCGAGTTCACGCTGCAGCCGGTGGGCCGCGGTGGCCGCAACACGCAGATCACGCAGACGTACGACGTCGAATACGGCTTCAACCCGATCGCGCGTTATGCCGGCCTGTACGTGAGCACCAGCGTGGGCGAGGACATCAAGCTCGGCCTCGGCCGCCTGGTGAACTCGCTGTCGTCCGTGCCGAACATCGACTACAGCCAGCTGCCGAAGGAATACCAGGCACCGCTGCCGTCGCTGGGCCAGCGCCCGGCCGAGACGTTGCTGACCGTCGGCGCCGTCGTGCCGATCGACCGCGACAAGATCAAGGGCCAGATGAACTCGAACCTCGAGTGGATCCGCAAGGTGATCGCGTCGAACGGCCTCGAGCAGGCCGGTCCGGTCCGCATCATCACCAACGAGCAGGGCTCGGCGAACTACTCGTTCGACGTCGCGGTGCCGGTGAAGAAGGCGGGCGCGAGCGAGAAGATCGAAGGCATCAGCACGGCGGGCACGCCGGTCAAGGTCGCCTACAACGACGCCTCGAAGGTCGTGGGCACCACGTTCAAGGGCGACATGGGCAACCTGCAGCGCCTGCGCGACGCGGTCCGCGCCTGGTCGCTGACGCACGGCTACGCCACGCTCGATCGTCCGTACGAGATCTGGACCGGCGGCATCGATGCCGGCTTCACCGACCAGGGCCAGTTCACGATCCAGTGGGCGGTCAAGTAAGAACGACCGACCTCGAAAACGCGCCGCTTGCGGCGCGTTTTTCGTTGTGCGGCATGCGAAGGGGGAGCAGGGCATGAGGCATCGTCGACGTTCGTCCGATCGGATGAGCCCGCGCGGGTCCGGTGTGTTCGGCGCGCTGGCCGGTGCGGCCGGCGTCGCGCTCGCCGCGTATGCCGCGCACGCCGCGACTGGCGAGGCGCAGCGCTGGCTCTACACGGCCGCGGCCATGGCGCTCGTGCATGGCGTGCTGCTCGTCGCGTACGTACCGGGTGGCCCGCGCCTCGGCGGCATGGCCCGCCTGGCGCTGGTCGCCGGCGTGCTGCTGTTCTCCGGCAGCCTCGTCGCGGCGCACGCGTTCGGCTATCCGACGCGGCTGGCGCCGGTGGGTGGCTCGCTGCTTATCGCGGGCTGGTTGCTCGTGGCGCTCGACCGCGCACGGGGCTGACGGTGCCGCGCTGGTCCCGCGGGTTCGACGTGGACGCGGCCGCGCGCCACCTGCGGCGAGATCGCGCGCTCGCGCCGTGGATCCGGCGCATCGGCCCGATCGAGGCGGAGCCGCGCTGGCGCCGGCCGTTCGACCCGGCCGACGCGCTCGCGCGGGCGATCCTCTACCAGCAGCTCTCCGGCAAGGCCGCCGCGACGATCGTCGCCCGCGTCGAAGCGGCGATCGGCAGCGATCGGCTGCACGCGGACACCCTTGCACGCTGCGATGATCCGACGCTGCGGGCCTGCGGCGTGTCCGGCAACAAGCTGCTGGCGTTGCGCGACCTCGCGCGGCGCGAGGCCGAAGGGGAGATTCCCACGCTTCGGCAGATGTCGGTGATGGACGAGGCGGCGATCGTCGCGGCGCTGGTGCCGATCCGCGGGATCGGGCGCTGGACGGTCGAGATGATGCTGATGTTCCGGCTCGGCCGGCCGGACGTGCTGCCCGTCGACGACCTCGGCATCCGCAAGGGCGCGCAGCTGGTCGACGGCCTAGATGCGCTGCCGACGCCGCGTGCACTGGCCGAGCGTGGCGAAGCGTGGGGCCCCTACCGCACCTACGCGAGCTTCTACCTCTGGCGCATCGCGGACTTCGCGGCACCGGCGCCACGCGCGCCGGTGAAACGCTCGCAGGACTGACGCGGCGCCGCGGACGCAGCGTCCGCGACCGGCTTCGTGGCGGGTGTGACGCGAGACCTCAGGGCGTGATGCCGAAGCGCATGCGAAGCGTCGCGGCCAGCGCCGGCACGTCGTTGCGCGCGTCGTCGAAATGCAGCGTGTGCATGCCGATCGCTTCGGCGGCGACGAGGTTGCGCCGCGTGTTGTCGATGAACATGACCGCAGTGGGCGGAAGCCCGAGCCCACGCAGCGCGACGTCGAAGATGGCCCTGTCCGACTTGCCGCTGCCGCAGTCGGCCGACACGACGATCGGCGAAAACAACGCATCGAGTGCGTGCAGCGCGGCCAACCGCTCGATGCGGTCCCGCTTGTTGTCGGTGACGATGCCGAGCGAGAACTTCGGCCGCAGCGATGCCGCCAGATCCAGCATGGCGCGGTTCATCGGCGTCGCGTCGAAGGCCTGAGTCAGCAAGTCGAGAGGCAGTTCGCGGCCGAGGCGTGCGCACACGGCTGGCCAGACCGCCGCGTGCGTGGTGCGGCCGAGCAGCAGATCCTCGTTGTACGGCGCAAGCGCTTCCCACACGTGTCGCTCCGGCAGCCCGGTCGCCAGCGCGACGTGGCGCACGGTGGTGAACGAGCCGGAGGGATCCGTGGTCAGCACCCCGTCGAAGTCGAACAGCACCGCACGGATCCTCGACTCGCCATCCGCTTGGCCGGGCCGACGCATGGATGCGCGCTCAGCCGCGATGGCACCAATGCCACGGCTCGTAGACGATGCCGTGCGGGTTATCGCGCGGGTAGCTCATCGCGAAATCGAAGGCCGCGGCGTTGTCGCGCAGCCAGGCGAATGCGGACGTCGACTCGAAGGATTCCTCGGCGGGCGGCTCGCCCGGTGCGGCGATGTCGAGTGCGCGACCGGAGTGGTGCTCGCTGTACCCGGGCGCGGCGTTCACCGTCAGGATCGTTTCGACCGACTGTCCGCGCGCGCGCTTGCGCTCGAAGATGCCCAGTTGGTAATCGTGGCTGCGGTAGCCCGAGATCGCCTCGAGCACGATGCCCTCGCGCTGCGCCGCGCCCTGCATGCGGTGCCAGTCCCGCGCCGCGGGCGCGCGCAGCCACAGCGGACGCCGGTAGCGGTCGAACCCGGCGAAGGCGAGTGCCGCCGGTTCGGCGACCAGCGCCAGCCCGGTGCGCGATTCGTAGGCCGGCGCGTCGAGCCCGAGCGCGTCGAGCCGGTGCGCGATGCGGTCCAGCGACAGGTCGCGATCGTGCAGGTGCGGCGCATCGACCTCGCGCAGGCGGCGCAGGGCGACGTCCATGCCCGGCTCGCGGCGCCAGCCGTGCATCAATGCGTCGATGCCGGCGTCGCCCGCGGCCGCGAGGAAGCGGCCGTCGCGCTTGCGGCGCATCACATGGCGGGCACGCGCCAGCACGCGCGCGTCGGCATTCGATCGCGCGCGCAACAGGTGGGCCGGCCAGAGTTCAATCTCGGGCGTATTGAGCAGAACGGTCGGACGCGCGCGCATGCCGACAGGTTAGCGGGCCGGGGCGGGCGCGGGCGTGCGCGGCTGCGCGCTAATCCAGCTCGCGACATCGCCGATCAGGCCAGCATCGACATGGCCCGGGACCTGATAGTCCTGCAGCGTCGACGGCCCGCTGCCCGCGATCGCGAGGTGATTGAGCGCGGGATAGAACTTCAGGGCCGCGCGTGGCGTCGCGCCGAGTGCCGACGTCCAGAGCGACCAGTCGCTGGCGGTGACCTGGAAATCGCGGCCGCCCTGCAGCAGCAGCATCGGCAGCGCCAGCCCACGCGCATCGGCGACGGGATCGACCGCGTCGATCGACCTCCAGTACGCGACCGGCAGTCCAAGCGGCGCATCGGCCGCGGCGAGCGGGCCGCCTCGGCGCACCGTCGCGATCATCGAGTCGATGCGCTGCAGCGCGGCCTTCTCGTCGTCGCCCAACGTGCCGTCGAGCTCGAACAGATAGCGGTTCTGCTCGGGCAGCAGGTCCAGCAGGCGACGCGCCGGCGCCGCGAGCATGACCACGCCCGCCACGTGGCCGCTTCGCGCGGCGATGCGCGGCGCCAGCATCGCGCCTTGGCTATGGCCGAACACGAACAGGCGCGACGCGTCGATGCCCGGCTGCGTGCGCAATGTCGCGATCGCGGCGACCGCGTCGTCGGTCGTCTCGTCGTCGACCGTGAAGTCGCGCCCGGCGAAGTCGCCGGGTCGCGCGTGCGTGCGTTTCTCGTAGCGCAGCACCGCGATGCCGCGCGCCGCGAGGCCGCGGGCGAGGTCGAGGAACGGTCGGTTCGCGCCGATCGTCTCGTCGCGGTCCTGCGGGCCGGACCCGTGCACCAGCACGACGGCCGGGAACGGGCCTGTCCTGCGCGGCAGGGTGAGCGTGGCCGGCAGGGCGCGCTCGCCGGTGCCGACCTGCGTCTCGCGTTCGACGTAGGGCGCATCCGCCGCCGGCGCCGCGGCCGCGGGCGGTGGCGCGGGCCGCACCAGGAAGCCCGTGATCCGGCCATCGGGGCCGACCACGACCTGCGCGATCAGTTCCGCGCCGTCGCGATGCAGGGGGATGGCGACCAGCGTACCGCCGTCGACAGGCTGCACCTGCGGCGTGCCGCGACCTCGCGCCGGCGGCAGGGATTTCCACACGCCGGCGAGGCGGTCCGCCGGCACCGCCTGCTGCATGGTGGAATCGAAGGCGGATTCCGCCGCGTCGTACTGGCCCGCCTCGAGGCGGTCGAGCAGTTGCGTGGCGACGTCGACGGGCGGCGTGGCTGCGCGTGCGCCGCCGGCCACGGCGGCGATCAGCACGACGAGGACGACGGCCGCGCCGGACTTCCAGGCACCCCGCATGTCAGGCCTCCCGCTTGAAGAACAGACGCGTGGCGTCGGCCGGCGCCGCCTGCACGACCGAGACGAGCTCCCAGCCCTGCGCACCGAGTCTGTCGAGCTCGGCCTGCAGGCGGTCGGTGAGCTTGCCGCCGAAGATCTTGATCGGCAGCTCCACGACCTTGTATTGCCAACGACTAGCGTTCATCCGGCGCGCCCTCCGGGGCGGATTCGTTCGGTTCGTCCGGCCGGGGCAGGCGCCCGGCCTTGCGCAGCGCATCGCGCAGCACGTATTCGATCTGCGCGTTGAGGCTGCGCAGCTCGTCGTCGGCCCAGCGCTGCACTGCCGACAGCACGTCGGCGTTGATGCGCAGCGGATAGGCCTTCTTCTCGCTCATCCGCGCCGGCGCCGCGCCACCGCGACCAGCATCGCTATGGCCATCGCATTCACCAGCAGCGCGACGCCGAGCACGACGATCACGATGCGTCGGGTGTCCGCGCCGGCCCAGAGCATCGCCGCCGCGCCGGCGAGCATCACGCCGCCGACGATGCGCATGTAGCGCACCAGCGTGAGCGCCAGGCCCGATTCGGCGCGGTCGGGGTCGCGTCGCTGCGCGCTCCGCGCGATGGACTGCGCGACCAGGAACGCCGGCACGCTGGTCAGCGCGAAGGCCAGTGCGATCGTGCCGCCGTCCATCAGTACAGCGAGCCCGCGTTGACCACCGGCTGCGTGCCGCGCTCACCGCACAGCACCACCAGCAGGTTGCTCACCATCTGCGCCTTGCGCTCCTCGTCGAGGTCGACGACGCCGTTGCTCTTGAGCTCGGCCAGCGCCATCTGCACCATGCCGACCGCGCCGGCGACGATGCGCGTGCGCGCGGCGATGATCGCGTTGGCCTGCTGTCGCTGCAGCATCGCCTGGGCGATCTCCGGCGCGTAGGCGAGGTGGCTGATGCGCGCGTCGAGGACTTTCACGCCGGCGTCGGCGAGGCGCTCGGCCAGTTCCTCGGCGAGGTGCTGGCTGATCTCCGCCGCGTGGCTGCGCAGCGCCAGTTGGCCGTCCTCGTGCTGGTCGTACGGGTAGCTGGTCGCCATCGCGCGCAGCGCCGACTCGGCCTGGATGTGCACGAAGCTCTCGTAGTCGTCGACGTTGAACACCGCCTCGGCGCTATCCGCGACCTGCCAGACGATCACCGCGGCGATTTCGATCGGCGAGCCGTCCAGCTCGTTGACCTTGAGCTTGCCGCTCTCGAAGTTGCGCACGCGCAGGGACACCTTCTTCTTCGAATAGAAGGGGATGTTCCAGCGCAGGCCGGCCTCGCGGTCGCTGCCGATGTAGCGGCCGAACAGGCTCAGCACGGCGGCCTGGTTCGGCTCGAGCATGTACAGGCCGAACAGGCAGATGAACAGCACGACGCCGATCAGCCCGGCCGCGACGGACTGGACCGGCGAGGCGCCCGCGACGGCGTGGATGAAGAACGCGGCGTCGGCCAGGCCGGCGACGAGCAGGGCGAGCAGGACCGGGATGCCGGGCAGCGAACGGGCTTGGAGCTCTTTCATGGAGGTTCCCTCGTGGACGAGAGAAAGATATCAGAACGATATCAACCTCTATCGCCGCTCGTCGGCATCCACGTCGATCCGGTACAGCGGGGCGGGCACGAACTCGCCGGTCGCGAAGACATGCCGGGAATCGGTGTCCCAGCCCATGGCCTCGGCCTGCGGCAGCCACGGGAGCACGATCTCGCGCGGCGGCCGGGCGATGGCGCGCGCCCAGTCCTCGTCGCCGCGGCGGTCGTAGACCAGCAGGTAGCGGTAGGTCATGACGGCGAGGCGACGGCCGTCGGGCGAGATGTCCGCCGCCGTGACCTGCGCCGACAGCGGGGCGCGCTCGTCGGTGCCGCCCTGCGGCGCCAGGCTGGCGGGCATGCGCAGCCGGCCGAGGCGCTCGGCGACCGCCGGCGGGTCGACCTGCGGCCTGAGCGGCAGGCGGAACAGCTCCGGCGGCTGGCGCCGCTTGGAAATCAGCAGCACCTCGCTGCGCCGCGCGTCCACCGCCATGGCCTCGCAGTCGCGCGGGCCGTCGGGCCAGCGGAAGACGATCGACCAGGCCGGCTTCAGGCGCGCGTTCTCGAGCGTCGCGGGCTCTTCCAGCGCGTGCAGCTGCAGCGTGCGGCGCAGGCCGCCGTTGTCGCCGGTGTCGGCCAGCATCAGGAAGTCGCGGCCGTCGAGGCGGAACGCGGCCACGTCCTCCCAATCGGTCTTGGGCACGCCTTCCACGCGAAACGTCGCCACGCGCCCGCCGTCGCGGTCCACCGCGAACAGGCGCGGCGGGTTGCCGCCGTCGTCGTGCATCCAGAGGGTGTCGCGGTGGTGGATCGAGACGGCGAGGCCGCTCGTCTCGCGCAGTTGCGGATCCAGCATCAGGCCGCTCACGCGCGCGTCGCCCGCGGTAGGGGACGCGCGCGTGCAGGCCGCGAGGGCGAGCGCGAGAACGCCCGCCATGCCGCCGCGAAGCCGCGCATGGATCAGCCAAGGAGCCATCGGTGCAAGCATCGCATGCGGGGCGCATGCACTTCGATGACGCGGCGCCGACGCAACGTCCCGTGCGTGCCCGTGCGGTGCCGCCGTCCTAGACTGTGCGCTTCCCGCAGGACGCCGCCGCCATGCCGACGATCGGAACGCCGCTCTCTCCCCGCGCCACGCGCGTGCTGCTGCTGGGCTCGGGCGAGCTGGGCAAGGAGGTCGCGATCGAGCTGCAGCGCTTCGGCTGCGAGGTGATCGCCGCGGATCGGTACGACGCGGCGCCGGCGATGCAGGTCGCGCATCGCAGCCACGTGCTCGACATGCTGGACGGCGAGGCGATCCGCCGGCTGGTCGAGCTCGAAAAGCCGCACCTGATCGTCCCGGAGATCGAGGCGATCCACACGCAGACGCTGGTCGAACTGGAACTGCGCTACCGCGAGGACGGCACGCCGACCCGCATCGTGCCCACGGCCCGTGCCGCGTGGCTGACAATGGATCGCGAGGGCATCCGGCGGCTCGCCGCCGAGACGCTGGAGCTGCCGACCTCGCCCTACCGCTTCGTCGACACCTACGAGGAATATCGCGACGCGATCGCGGCCATCGGCCTGCCCTGCGTGGTGAAGCCCGTGATGTCATCGTCCGGCAAGGGCCAGTCGACCGTGCGCGTGGACGGCGAGGTAGACCGCGCCTGGGACTACGCGCAGACCGGCGGCCGCGCCGGTGCCGGGCGCGTCATCGTCGAGGGTTTCGTCGAGTTCGACTACGAGATCACGCTGCTCACGGTGCGCCATGTGGGCGGCACCACGTTCTGCGCGCCGATCGGTCACCTGCAGCGCGATGGCGACTATCGCGAGAGCTGGATGCCGCAGGCCATGAGCACGCGCGCGCTCGCGGCCTCGCAGCGCATCGCCCGCGCGATCACCGACGAACTCGGCGGCTGGGGCGTGTTCGGCGTCGAGCTGTTCGTGCGCGGCGACGACGTGTGGTTCAGCGAAGTCTCGCCGCGTCCGCACGACACCGGGCTGGTCACGCTCGTCTCGCAGGACCTGAGCGAATTCGCGCTGCACGCCCGCGCGATCCTCGGCCTGCCGATCCCGGCGATCCGCGAGTACGGGCCGGCGGCGTCGTGCGCGGTGCTGGCCGAAGGCCATGGCGTGCCGGTGTTCGCCAACCTCGGCGATGCGCTGTCGCATCCGGACACGCACCTGCGCCTGTTCGGCAAGCCGCGCGTGGCGGGGCAGCGGCGCGTGGCCGTCACGCTCGCGCTCGGCAGCGACGTGGAGGATGCCCGCGAACGTGCGCGGCAATCCGCCGCCGCCATCGACATCGAACTCGAATGAGGAGCCGCACCGCATGACCGAACAGACCACCGGCTACGCCGTCTACCTGTACGAGCAGGCGCAGGAAGCGCTGGGCGAAGCGATCAAGCCGTACCTGCTCGAGAGCCCGACGGGCGTGTACATCGCCTGCCAGGCGGTGGACACCGCGGGCTCATTCGTGGAGATGACGATCGTCGGCAAGGACGCGCGCGGCGACGAGGCGGAGACGGAATTGATGGTGCCGGTGGGCATGGTGCGGATGATCGTGTCCAGCCACAGCGACACCGCGTTCGGCTTCGCCGCCCGGACGCTCGAGCCCGGCCTGACCGCGCTGCCGGTGGTGGGCCCCGATGCGCCGGCGCCGCGCACGCCGTCCACTGCGACGCCGCAGTCGGGCGGCAAGAGCGGCGCGAACGCGGCGGTCGACGACAAGGCCGACGGATCGCCCGAAGGCTGATCGTTCCGGCGCGCCGCCTCAGCGCGGCGCGATGTCCAGCCAGACCAGGTGGTGGTCGCTGGCATCGAGCAACTCGCTGCCCGGCTGCCCCTTCGCGGGCCAGAAGATGCCGCCGCCGCGCACCGGCAGGTCACGCGAGGGCAGCACGTAGTCGAGCCTCAGCGTGCCCGCGTTCGGGCCGAAGTCGCCGGTATGCGTGGCGATGTCGCCCTTGCGCGGAAAGCCGTACGCGCGGGCGCGCTCCGGCCCGCCTTCGCTGGTCGGCGCGACGCCGCGGTTGACGCGGGGATGGTTCAGCACCTGCAGGATCGCGCCGGGCTCGCCGTCGCCATCGACCGGATCCGCGTTGTGGTCGCCGAGGATCACGAACGAGGCATCCGCCGCGAGGCCGCCGCACCGGCCGCGGTCGTCGCAGAGCCACGGCTTCTCGCCCGGCGTGAGGTACTCGGCCCAGAGCCGGATCTCGTCGAAGTTGCGCAGGCCGTTGCGGTTCTCCGGGCCGTCGAACACCGGCGGCGTCGGATGCGCGGCCAGCACGTGGATCCGCCCGAGCGGCGTGCGCACCGGCACGTCCCAGTGCGATTTCGACGACAGCGGGAAATGCGCCCAGGTCTCGGCCGAATACCAGGGGGCGCCGCTTTCCGGATCGCGCGGCGCGCGCGCGTTCGGCAGGTTCTTCCACAGCAGATGCTGGAAGGTGCGCACGTCGGGCGTGTCGATCGGGTAGCGCGAGAGCACCAGCATGCCGTACTGGCCGGGATGCAGGCCGAAGCCCCAGGCATCGTTGCCGGCGTCGCGCCCCGCGCCGCCGACGCGGCCGTTGCGATCGAGGTCGAAGCCGCTCGGCACGCCCGTGTTCACCGGCGCGAGGAAGCGGTACGGATACGCGAGCGCGTCGCCGCCGCCGGGCTGGGCGACGCCGAGGTAGCGCTGCTGGAACAGGTCGGCCGCGCGGTGCTGCGGGTCGAAGTCGAACTCGTTGAGCAGCACGATGTCCGGGCGCACGCGCTGCAGCACCGCGGCGACCTTGCGCGCGTTGCCGTCGCCGGCTTCGAGCCGTTCGATGAGCCCACCCGCGCGGTCGTCGTTGAGCGAGGTGTTGTACGTGGCGATGCGCAGCGCCGCCACGCCGTTCGCGCGCATGTCGCGCGCCCACTGCTCGCGGTCGCCCTGCACGCGGACGCGCACGCAGGCGGCGAGCAGGATCAGCGCTGCGACGAGCAGCGCGGTGGTCAGCAGTCGGGTCATGGCGTCTCGTCGGGGAAGGGCAGCCACTGGCGGCCATCGAAGGCTTCCAGCGGACGGAAGCGGCGCTTGTAGTCCATCTTCGCGTGCCCGGCGATCCAGTAGCCGAGATAGAGATGGTCGCGGCCTTCCTGCGCCGCCCATTCGAGCTGCCGCAGGATCGCGTAGGTACCGAGGCCGCGATCGGCATGCTCGGGGTCGTAGAACGTGTAGACGGCCGACAACGCGTCGGGCGTCATGTCGGTCACCGCGACCGCGAGCAGCGTGTGGTCGGTCGCGGTGCGGAACTCGAGGAAGCGCGTCCTGCTCCAGCGGCCGACGAGGAACTGGTCGAATTCCGGGCCGCCGTGGTCGTCCATGCCGCCGCCGGCGTGGCGTGCGGCGAGGTAGCGCTGGTAAAGGGCGAGGTGTTCGTCGCCGCGCTCGGCCGGGCAGATGCGCATGACCAGGTCGCTGTTGCGGCGAAGCGCTTTGCGCTGCGCGCGGTTGGGGCTGAACGCGGCCACGGGGATGCGCACCGGCGTGCAGGCGCGGCAGGTGCCGCAGTGCGGCCGGTAGACGATGTCGCCCGAGCGGCGGAAGCCCCAGCCCAGCGCCAGCGCGTACCACTCCGGAAGGCGGGGATCGCGCGGATCGAGCACGAGGTCGCGCGCCTGCCGGTCGGGCCAGTAGCCGCAATCGTGCAGGCCCGTGTGGAACAGGCGGAGATCGTCGCCTTCGCGCGCCGGCGGGGTACCCATGCCGGCAGCATAGCGCCCGCTGCGGCTGGCCCGCGGCTGAACGCGCACGGCCCTCCGTCAACCGCCGCGCTGGCCGGGCGTTTCCACGTGCATCGGCGCACGCGCCTGACCTACCGGAGCACCTACGTGAAGCAGTCCAACCTCCTGTTCCTTGCTGTCGCCTCCGTCCTGGCGGCCGGCGTCGCGATCGCCGCCCCGGCCCCCGCGCCCGTGAAGGCGCCGCATGCCAAGCTCGACGCGAACGGCGATGGCGTCATCGACCGCGCCGAAGCGGCCGCGCGTCCGCACCTGGCGCAGCGGTTCGACCAGCTCGACAAAAACCGCGACGGTCGCATCGACAAGACCGAACGCCCGCAGCGCGGCATGCACGGCGGTGGCTTCGCCAAGCTCGACGCGAACGGCGACGGCGCCATCGATCGCACGGAAGCAGCCAAGCACCCCGGCTTCGCGCAGAAATTCGACCAGTTCGACAAGAACCGCGACGGCCGCATCGATGCGTCCGAGCGGCCGCAGCACCGCATGGGCGGCATGCACCACGGCGGCGGCTTCGCCAAGCTGGACGCCAACAACGATGGCGCGATCGATCGCAGCGAAGCCGCCAAGGTGCCGGGCTTCGCGCAGAAGTTCGACCAGCTCGACAAGAATCGTGACGGCCGCCTCGACAAGAGCGAGCGCCCGCAGCACGGCGGAAAGGGCGGCCGCATGGCCCAGCTGGACACCGACCACGACGGTCGCCTGAGCCGCGCCGAGGCCGGCAGCACGCCGATGGCGCAGAAGTTCGACCAGCTCGACGCCAATCGCGACGGCTTCGTCGATCGCGACGAGGCGCGCGCCGCGTTCAAGCGCATGCGCGAGCAGCGTCCGAACGGCACGGCTTCCGGCGGCGCGGGCTGATCAGCCGCGCAACGATCGGTGCGTGGGCCCGCGTCGGGGGACGCGGGCCTTTTTTTGTGGCGCGTCCCGGAACGCGCCGCCTCCGGTCAGGGCGCGACCACCTTCACCGTGCGCGCCACCTGCCACTGCCCGCCGCTGCGCCGGACATCGAGCGTTTTGTACTTCGCCCACATGCGGTGGTGGTAGGCGTTGTATTCGATCGTGCCGGCATCCGGCGACGACGGGCGGAAATGCTCCACGTCGATCATGGTCGCCTTGCGGCCGGTCGCGCGGTGCACGCTGCCGCGATCCTCGTCGGCGATGCGCTGGCATTGCGAAGCGGGGACGGGCACGACGCCCGCAGGCGCGCGCACGGCTGCCAGCACCGCCGCCGGCGGATCGCGCCCGTCGACCGCGATGCAGGCGACCGGCGTGTCGACGCCCGCGATTTCCTTCTGCAGCACCGCCTGCGCAAGCGCGGCGGGCGTCGCCGCGACACGTCCATCGAACGGCCCGGTGGCCGGCTGCGCGACGGGCGCCTTCGGCGCCACGGCTGCGACCGGGGCCACGGCCGGCTTGCGCGCGGCATGCATGAACTCGAACGCGATGACGATCACGATGCCGATCAGCAATGCCACCTTGATGCGCGTCGCGCGCTTCTGGGCCGGCGTGCGCGCCGCATCGTCGCCGAACTCCGAGCGGACCGTGAGCTTCGCGGCGCCCGGTCGCGTCGAATCGATGAGGCCGGCCTCGCGCAGGATCTCCCGCGCTCGCGTCGCGTCCTCCGAATGCACGATCCACACGGCTGGGCGCGCGGTATCGCCGGTGTCGCGATAACTCACCGTGGTGCGGCGCGCGCCCTTGTAGGAGCGGCCGTCGGTGATGCGCACCTCGATGCCGGCCTCGCGCAGCATGTCGGCGACGCGTTCGACGTTCTCGAGGCGGGCGCTGGAGAAGACCTGCCGCACGTCAGCCGACCATCGGGCCGCGCGCGGGCGCGTCGGTGAGCACGCGGATCATGCCTTCCTGCGCGGTGCTCGCCACGAGGCGGCCCTCGCGGTCGTAGATCATGCCGCGGGCGAGGCCGCGCGCGCCCTGCGCGCTGGGGCTGTCGATGGAATACAGCAGCCAGTCGTCGGCGCGGAACGGGCGGTGGAACCAGAGCGCGTGGTCGAGCGAGGCCATCTGCACGTTCGGCTGGTAGTAGCTGATGCCGTGCGGGAAGGTGGCCGTGCCCAGCAGGTGGAAGTCCGATGCATAGGTCAGCAGCGCGCGGTGCAATTCCGGCTCGTCGCCCACCTTCTCGCTGAGCCGGAACCAGACCTGCTGGTACGGCGGGCGCTTGGGCGGCTTGAGTTCGTCGCGCGGATAGACATGGCGGAACTCGAACGGCCCCTGCCGCGAGAGCCAGCGCTGCACCTTGGTCGGCAGGCGCGCCAGCACTTCGGGCGGCACCGCATGATCGTGCTCGACGTCCTCGGGCTGCGGCACCTCGGGCATCGACAGCTGGTGTTCGCTGCCGGACTCCTCGTGCTGGAACGACGCGGCCAGGAACAGGATCGGCTGGCCGTGCTGGATCGCCGTCACGCGGCGCACCGAGAAGCTCCCGCCGTCGCGCGTGCGGTCGACCATGTAGAGGATCGGTGCCTCGATGTCGCCGGCGCGCAGGAAGTAGGCGTGCAGCGAATGCGCGGCGCGCGGGTCCTTCGCCGAGTCCATAGTGTTCTGCGCAGCCGACAGCGCCTGCCCGAGCACCTGCCCGCCGAAGACGTACTTGGTGCCGATGTCGCGGCTCTGGCCGCGGAAGATGTTGTCTTCCAGCCGCTCCACCGCGAGCAGCTCGATCAGTTCGGACACCGGGGAGGTCATGCGCGGAACGCCGTGCGGAATGGCTGCCGAGTATACCGGCCGGGTTCCGCGCGCCCGGTCAGGACGCGGGCGGCTCGAAGCGTTTCAGCGGCACGCGCGAGAGCACGTAGTCCCACGGGAACAGCGGGCCCGGGTCGCGCTTGCGTCGCACCTGCTTCGACGGATCGTCGCTGGCCGCCACCATCGCGGTATCGAGGTCCTCGTGCCCCGCGACGAAATGCAGGCCGGGATGCTCGGCGGCCAACCCCTGCAACAGCGCGACCAGCGTGTCGATCTGCGCCGGCGTGTAGGGCTCGTCCATCGCCTGGTGGGCGCTGTCGAACCAGCGCGGGTAGCGGCCGGTGTTGACCAGTTCGATGCCGATCGAGCGCGGGTTGTACCCGCGCGTGTGGTTGGCCACGCGCTCGATGGCGACGTACTGCGTGAGCGAGCCGTCGCGGTCGATGTAGAAGTGCCCGCTGTTGCCGGTGCCGCTGGCCTCGTACAGCACTTGCTCGCCGAATGCCCGCGATTCGGCGAGGGTGGGCACCTCGGTGCAGTGGATGACCACCAGGTCGACCTGCGACAGCGGCCGCGCCTCCAGGCGCGCCTCGTAGGGCAGGGGGTCGAGCTGGACGGCAAGCGGCGGCAGGTCGGGGAGCATGGCGCGATGCTAGCGCGGGCGACGCGCCCCCGTTCACCGGATCGGTCCTAGAGTCCGGCGGCATGAATCGATTTCCCGACCGATCCCAGCTCGGCGCGCTGATGTCCCGGTTTCCACGCGCCGGCCGCGTCGAATGGCTCGGCGTGCGCCCTGCGCGCGATGCGCCCGTCGAACCGCGCGAGGCGATCGAGGCCGTCGAGGGCCGCGGCGTCGTGGGCGATCGCTACGCCGGACGCAGCGGCAGCCGCGGCGTCACGCTGATCCAGGCCGAGCACCTGCCGGTGATCGCCGCGCTTTCCGGCCTGGACGGGCTCGACCCAATGCAACTGCGCCGCAACGTGGTCGTCGCCGGCATTCCGCTGATCGCGCTGAAGGGCCGGCGCTTCCGCATCGGCGAGGCGCTGTTCGAAGGCACCGGGCCCTGCGACCCGTGCTCGAAGATGGAAGCGGCGCTGGGCGAGGGCGCCTACAACGCGATGCGGGGCCATGGCGGGCTGTGCGCTCGCGTCGTGGAAGGCGGCTGGATCCGTCGCGGCGACCCGGTGGTGCACGTCGACTGACGCGCCGTCCGCGCGAACCGGCGACAATGCCCGTCCTCCCCGGTTTGACGGCCCCATGCGCGGACACTGCATCCTTTCCCACGGCTTCGAGAGCGGCCCGGACGCCACCAAGGTGACGGCGCTGGCCGATGCCGCCGAGCGATTGGGATTCAGCCATGAACGACCGGACTACACCGACCTCGACGCGATGCGCCACGTGAGCCCGCTGGGCGACGTGGCCGCGCGCGTGCAGCGCCTGCGCGAGCGCGTGCGCGCCGCCACCGCGCCGGTGGTGCTCGCGGGGTCGAGCCTGGGCGCATGGATCAGCGGCCACGTGTCGCTGCAGGCGCCGGTGCGCGGCCTGTTCCTAATGGCGCCGCCGGTGCGGTTGAATGCCGAGCACCCGCTCGAGGCAGCGCATGTCCCGACCTCGATCGTCCACGGCTGGGACGACGAGCTGATCCCCGCCGACGACGTCGTCGCCTGGGCGCACCGCCGCCGCGCGACGCTGCTGCTGGTCGACGACGGCCACCGCTTGTCCCACCACGTCGACGCGAGCGCCCATGCGTTCGCCGCGCTCCTCGAAAGGCTCTGACCGATGCGTTTCTTCGCCAGCTGCGGCAAGGGCCTCGAATATCTGCTCGTCGACGAGCTGATCGCGCTCGGCTGCGCGCATGCCACCGCGACCACCGCCGGCGCCAACGTCGAGGGCTCGCTCGCCGATGCGCAGCGCGCGGTGATGTGGTCGCGGCTCGCCAGCCGCATCCTGTGGCCGCTGACCGAATTCGACTGCGCCGACGAGCACGCGCTCTACGCCGGGGCGATGGATGTCGACTGGGCCGCGCACGTGCCGCCGAACGCGACGATCGCGGTCGACGCGCACGTCGGCGGCGGCGGTGCGCTGAACCATGCGCAGTACGCTGCGCAGCGCGTCAAGGACGCGATCGTCGATACGTTGCGCGCCGCCACCGGCGCGCGTCCCGACGTCGATCTCGAGCAGCCCGACGTGCGCATCAACCTCGTGGTCCGCAAGGCCCGGGCGATCCTGTCGATCGATCTGTCGGGCCGGCCCATGCATCGCCGCGGCTGGCGCCGCCGGCAGGTCGATGCGCCGCTCAAGGAGAACCTGGCGGCCGCGGTACTCATGCGCGGGCGCTGGCTCGACGCGTACCGCGACGGCGGCTCGCTGCTCGACCCGATGTGCGGCAGCGGCACGCTGCTGATCGAGGGCGCGCTGATGGCGGCGGATGTCGCGCCCGGCCTGCTGCGCCATGGCGACGCCGCGCCGACCCGCTGGTCGGGTTTCGACGCGACGGCGTGGTCCGACATCCAGGTCGATGCCATCCAGCGCGAGGCCGTCGGGCGCGCCGCGCTGCGCCCGGCGTTCTTCGGCCGCGACCTGGACCCCGAAGCGATCCGCGCGGCGCGCGAGAACGCGATCACCGCGGGCCTGGTGGACGTCATCGACTGGCAGGTCGCCGACGTGCGCGACACGGGCGCGACGCTCACGGCGCAGGTCGCCGAAGCGGGCGGCCTCGTCGCGACGAACCCGCCCTACGACGCGCGCCTGGCGGCGGACCCCGCGCTGTACCGCGCGCTCGGCGACGCGCTCCGCCGCGCGGTGCCGACGTGGCGCGCGAGCCTGCTCTGCGGCGACGAAACGCTGGCGCGCGCGACCGGCCTGCGGGCGAAGAAGGCCTACAAGCTGTTCAACGGCGCGATTGAGACCGTGCTGCTCACCGTCGACCCGATCGGCCGGGCGCCCAGCGCGGTGCCGGTCGAATCGGTGACGCTGTCGGCGGGCGCGGAGATGGTCGCCAACCGCCTGCGCAAGAACCTGCGCAAGCTCAAGGCCTGGCGCGAGCGCGAAGGCGTCACCTGCTTCCGCGCCTACGATGCCGACCTGCCGGAATACGCCGCCGCCATCGACGTCTACACCACCGACGAGCGCGAGCCGCGCACGTTCCTGCACGTGCAGGAATACGCCGCGCCGGCCGACATCCCCGAGGCCGACACGCGCCGTCGCCGCAACGAGCTGCTCAACGCCGCGCGCGAGGTGTTCGCCGTTCCGCGCGACAACGTCGCGTTGAAGACGCGCGAGCGCGGCAAGGGCGGCAGCAAGTACGGGCATTTCGACCGCCGCGGCGAGTTCGTCGTGGTGCGCGAGGGCCGCGCGCGGCTGCGCGTGAACCTGTTCGATTACCTCGACACCGGCCTGTTCCTCGACCATCGCCCGATGCGCCTGCGGCTGTTCGAGGACGCGCGGGATACGCGCTTCCTCAACCTGTTCGGCTACACCGGCGCGGCGACGGTGCATGCAGGGCTGGGTGGCGCGCGCACGACCACGACGGTCGACCTGTCCGGGACCTACCTGGAGTGGTGCGCCGACAACCTGCAGGAAAACGGCCTCGGCGGCGCGAAGCATCGGCTGGTGCAGGCCGACGCGATCGCCTGGCTGGAGGGCGACGCCGGCCAGTACGACCTCGTGTTCTGCGATCCGCCGACGTTCTCGAATTCCAAGCGGGCGAGCGACTTCGACGTGCAGGCCGTGCACGTACGCATGCTGCGCGCGGCGGTCGCGCGCCTGGCGCCCGGCGGCGTGCTGTATTTCTCGAACAACTACCGCCGCTTCAAGCTGGACGAGGCGCAGGTGGGCGCGTTCGCGAACGTCGAGGACATCAGCGCATCGACGATTCCGCCGGATTTCGAGCGCGACGCGCGCATCCACCGCTGCTGGCGCATCACCGCGCGGTAGCGCCGCGAGGCCGCAGTAGCCTCGGGGCCCCGGCCCGGCCCATGGATGGAACGAAACGTGCGCCCCGTGCGCACTTCGTTTTGCCGTTCGCGGGGCCATCTTGTAGGCCTTACGCCGCTGCTGGAACCGCCATGTCCCGTCCCGCCCGTATCACCCGCCTCGTCACCGGCATGCCCGCCTCGGACGGCGCCGGCGTGCGGCTCACCCGCGTCATCGGCACGCCGCAGCTGGAGGCGCTCGATCCGTTCCTGATGCTCGACGAGTTCGGCACCGACCGGCCGCAGGACTACCTCGCCGGCTTCCCGGACCACCCCCATCGCGGCTTCGAGACCGTCACCTACATGCTCGACGGCCGCATGCGCCACCGCGACAACCACGGCAACGAGGGCGTGCTGGTGCCCGGCAGCGTGCAGTGGATGACGGCCGGCCGTGGCCTCGTGCACTCGGAAATGCCGGAGCAGCAGGAAGGCCGCATGCGCGGCTTCCAGCTGTGGGTAAACCTGCCGGCGCGCGACAAGATGAGCGAGCCGAAGTACCAGGAATTCGCGCCGGAACGCATCCCGTCGGCCACGCCCGCGCCGGGCGTCACGGTGAAGGTGATCGCGGGCGAGGTCGACGGTGCCGTCGGTCCGATCGCGCAGCCGGCGACGTCGCCGGATTATCTCGATATCGCGCTCGAACCCGGCGCTCGGTGGACCTACGCGCTACCGGAGGGCCACGCGGGCTTCGTGTACGTCTACGAAGGCGACGCCGCTATCAGCGGCACCGACGTGCGCACGAAGCAGCTGGGCGTGCTCGACGGCGAGGCCGTGGCGTTCGAGGCGAAAGGCGCGGCCCGCGTGCTTCTGGTCGCCGGTCGGCCGCTGCGCGAGCCCGTCGCGCGTTACGGTCCGTTCGTGATGAACACGCGCGAGGAACTGCAGCAGGCCTTCGCCGACTACCAGGCCGGACGGTTCTGACGGTCAGGGGCCGGCACGTGCCGGCCCCGCGACATCACTTGCTGGACAGCTGCGCGCCGTTGCCGAAGCGCAGCGAGCCGGTCTGCGCCATCGCGCTCGACAGCTCCTGGCTCGAATGCGCCTGGATCCAGAGGTAGGCCACCCGACCATCGCGCAGGTTGATCACCGTTTCGCGCGCCTGCACGTCCGGTTGCGCGGCGAGTTCGCTGCGGTACCAGTACGTCGAGCGACCGTCGATGTTCACTTCCTCGGCGCGGTTGGCGCGCGTCGGCTTGAACGCCGTGCGCGTCGCGATGTACAGGCCGAACGCCTCGCTGCCGTCGGCGCGGAGCGCGCGGCAGAACTGCGTCTCGCCCGCCATCTTGGTTTCCCACGTCAGCCCGCTGTCGGCGGGGAGTGCCGGGCAGGTCGCGGTGGATTGCGCCTGCGCGAAGCCCGCCATCGCGAGCAGCCCCAGCCCGATGGATGCACGAATGCTCTTGACCATGTTTCCCCCACGTACCGCAGCGAGTGCCGCGGTGACGACTCGACCATAATCCAGCGTCGGGCGCTTGACAAATGAATCGAGTTCAGGCTTGCACGCGGGTGGCGCGTCGGGTCAGAAACCGACGCGCCGGGTCAGCCGGGCGGCGCTCAGCGGGCCGCGTCGATCCGGACGGTCGCCTTCGGCGGCTCCGAGAAGTCCAGCGAAACCAGCGTGAGGCGCCAGGCGCCGAGGTCGGTCGTGGTCGACTTGCCGGTCTCGAGCGTGAATTCATGACCGCCGTGGCGGAACGCCAGCACCGCGCTGCCGGCCTGGATGCACTGCACGTTCGGCGGGCAGCGCGAATCGCTGGTGACGCCGACGTACGTGAGCGTCGAGGCATCGGGCAGGGCCACGGTGTCGCCGACCGACATCGTCGCGGGCACGCCCGGAACGAGTACGCGGCCGCCCCCCGATGCGGTGGCGCAGCCGGCGAGCAGCGCCAGCGGAAGCAGGAACGACGTGAGCGGCAGACGGGGCATCGCGGACTCCGGGGATTCGGGATTCGACCGAGCCTAGCCCGCGCGCCGTACAGGCGCGTTCACGGCTCCCGGCGGTCGTCCACCGTGGCGCGGCCGTCCGGCAGCACCGTGACGGTGATGCGCCGTCCGTATTCGGTCTCGGCGGTCGGCGCGATCTCGCAACGGCACAGCGCCTGCGCGATGCCCGCTACTGTATTGCTGTGTCCGACGATCACGACGGCACCGTGGTCGTGCGCCGCGCGCAGGCGGGCGGCGAACGCGGTGGCCGGCTGCGCGGCGTCGTAAGGGGTCACGGCGAGCCGGTGCTCGCGCGCGATCGGCGCCGCGGTCTGCTGGGTGCGGCGGTACTGCGTGGCGTACACCGCCACCACCGGCATGAAGCGCAGGCGCTCGGCCTGGCGCTCCGCACGCTTCAAGCCGGCGGCGCTGAGCGTGGGATCGCGCGGGTCGTCAGTGGCCTTTTCCGCGTGGCGGAGCAGCACGTAGGTGACGCCGGCCTCCGGGCCGCGTGGGGTGACGCAGCCCGACAACGCGTACAGGACGGTCAGCGCGACGAGCCAGTGGCGCAGGCGACGCATGGTGAGATTCCCCGGAAGACCCCGCATCACAGCGCGCCTGCCGCCGGCGCGCATGTGAAGCAGGTCATGTCAGCGCGCCGCCAGCGTGATCAGCAGGCCGCGCGCCGCGGCGATCCGCTGGGCCGCCTCGGGCAGGTCCAGCGTCAGTTTCAGCCTGTCCGGCCCGTCCATCCGGTAGAGCTTCGGCTGGCCCTGGATGAGCCGGATGATCGCCATCGGGTCGACGTTCGGCTTCTCGACGAACTGCACGCGACCCGACTTTTCGGCCAGCTCGAGCTTGCGGATGCCCAGCGTGGTGGCATCGAGCTTGAGCTCGGCGACGGCGAACAGGTTCTTCGCCGGGTCGGGCAGCAGGCCGAAGCGATCGATCATCTCGACCTGCAACTCACGCAGCTCGTCGACGTTCTTTGCGCTGCTGATGCGCTTGTACAGCGTCAGGCGCGTGTGCACGTCGGGGAGGTAGTCGTCGGGGATCAGCGCCGGGATATGCAGCTCGACGTCCGCGCCGCGCGCCTCCGCCACGTCGACGTCCGGCAGCTTGCCCTGGCGGATCGACCGCACCGCCCGCTCCAGCAGTTCCGTGTACAGGCTGAAGCCGACCTCGGTCATCTGGCCGCTCTGCTCCTCGCCGAGCAGCTCGCCGGCGCCGCGGATCTCGAGGTCATGCGTGGCGAGCGTGAAGCCCGCCCCGAGCTCGTCCATCGCGCTGATCGCATCGAGCCGCTTGCGCGCGTCCTCGGTGATCGCCTTGCGGTCGGGAATGACGAGATACGCGTACGCACGATGATGCGACCGGCCGACGCGACCGCGCAGCTGGTGCAGCTGCGCGAGGCCGAACTTGTCGGCACGGTTGATGATGATCGTGTTCGCGTTCGGGATGTCGATACCCGATTCGATGATCGTCGTCGACAGCAGCACGTTGAAGCGCTGCTTGTGGAAGTCCAGCATCACGCGCTCGAGCTCGCGCTCCGGCATCTGCCCGTGGGCGACGCCGATGCGCGCGTCCGGCACCAGCTCCTGCAGCTCGCGCTGCATGCGCAGGATGCTTTCGACGTCGTTGTGCAGGAAGTAGACCTGGCCGCCGCGCGAGAGCTCGCGCTGGAACGCCTCGCGCAGCTGCGCGTCGTCCCATGGCACGACGAACGTCTGGACGGCGAGGCGATGCGCGGGCGGCGTCGCGATGATAGAGAGATCGCGCAGGCCCGCCATCGCCATGTTGAGCGTGCGCGGGATCGGCGTCGCGGTCAGCGTCAGCAGGTGCACGTTCGCGCGTAGCGCCTTCAGCGCTTCCTTCTGTCGCACGCCGAAGCGCTGCTCCTCGTCGACGATCACGAGGCCGAGGTCCTTGAACTTGACGTCCGGCTGCAGCAGGCGGTGCGTGCCGACGATGACGTCGATCGTGCCTTCGGCGACCTTCTCGAGCTCCGCCGCGATCTCCTTCTTCGACTTGAAGCGAGACAGCACCTCCACGCGGATCGGCCAGTCGGCGAAGCGGTCGCGGAAGTTGCGGTAGTGCTGCTCGGCGAGCAGCGTGGTCGGCACCAGCAGCGCGACCTGCTTGCCGCCCGCCGCCGCGGTAAACGCGGCGCGCACCGCGACTTCCGTCTTGCCGAAGCCGACGTCGCCGCAGACCACGCGGTCCATCGGCTGGCTCGACTGCAGGTCGACGATCACCGAGGTGATCGCCGCGGCCTGGTCCGGCGTCTCCTCGAACGGGAACGCCGCGGCGAACGGCTCGTACATCGTGCGGTCGACGTCGATCGCGAGGCCCGCGCGCGCGCGGCGCTTGGCCTGGATCTCCAGCAGCTCGGCCGCGACGTCGCGGACCTTCTCGGCCGCCTTCTTCTTCGCCTTCTGCCACTGCTCGCCACCGAGCGAATGCAGCGGCGCGGTTTCCTCGCTGGCACCCGAATAACGGTTGATCAGGTGCAGCTGCGACACCGGCACGTACAGCCGGTCGCCCTTGGCGTACTCGATATCGAGGAATTCGCCGGGCGTGCCGCCGACGTCGAGGGTGACGAGACCGCGGTAGCGACCGACGCCATGGTCCTCGTGGACGATCGGCGCGCCTTCGGTGAGCTCGCCGAGGTCGCGGATGATCGCTTCGGGCTCGCGGCCGACGCGCTTGCGTCGGCGCGGCTGGCTCGCGCGCTCCGGGAACAGCTGGCGCTCGGTGAGGACGGTGAACGTGGGCGTCGAGATCGCGAAGCCGTCGTCGAGCGGCGCGACCGCGATCGCGAACAGCTTCCGTCTCGCGTCCGGGGCACCGGCCTGCGTGGCCGGCCCGCGCTCGTAGAACGCGGCCCAGTCGGCCACGACGACGGGCTTCAGGCCGACGGCCTCCAGCAGTTCGAGCAGCGCCTCGCGCCGGCCGGCCGAATCCGCCGCGATCAGCACGTCCCCCGGGTACGCGCCGAGGAACGATCGCAACGAGTCGCTGGCCGCGGGATCGCGCGGCGCCAGTGGCAGCGGCATCGCCGGCTGGTCGCCCAGCGGCAGCGCGCGGTCGAGCTGCGCATGCCCGGCACCGCAGACCTCGATGCGCGAGGTGTCGTTGAAGATGCCGCGCAGCGCGTCCGGCGCGAGGTAGAGCTCCTTCGGCGCCAGCACCGGGCGCTCGACGTCGTGGCGCCGCTGCTCGTAGCGCTCGCCGGTCTGCGTCCAGAACTGCTCGGCGGCCTCGAAGCTGCCCTCGGTGACGACCGGCAGCACGCCCTCGACCATGTAGTCGAACAGCGTGGCGGTCTCGTCGAAGAACAGGGGCAGGTAGTACTCGACGCCGCTGGGCGCGAGGCCGGACTTGAGGTCCTGGTAGAGCGAGCTGCGGCGCGTGTCGACGTCGAACCGCTCGCGCAGGCGCTCCAGCGCGCCCTTCAGCGCGGCCTCGTCGAGCGGCAGTTCGCGGCCGGGCAGCAGGTGGATGCGGTCGATCTTCTCCAGCGAGCGCTGCGATTCGGGATCGAACACGCGGATGGTGTCGATCTCGTCGTCCAGCAGCTCGACGCGGAAGGGCTGGTCCGCGCCCATCGGGTAGACGTCGAGCAGGCCGCCACGCACGGCGAAATCGCCCGGATCGAGCACCTGTGGGACGTGGCGGTAGCCGGCGGATTCGAGGCGCCGCTTCTCGGCGTCGAGGTCGAGCCGCTGGCCGACGCGCACGTCGAAGCTGCCGCCGACCACGTGTCGCGGCGGCGCGAGGCGCTGCATGAGCGTCTGCACCGGCAGCACGAGCACGCCGCGCTTGAGCGAGGGCAGGCGGTGCAGCGTCGCCAGTCGCTGGCTGACGATGTCCGGGTGCGGGCTGAAGGCGTCGTAGGGCAGCGTTTCCCAGTCGGGGAAGGCGAGCACCGGCATCGCGCCCTCGGCGCCCGCATCGGCGCCGAGCAGCGTGCGCAGGTCGCTCTCGAGCTGGTGCGCGGACTGGTTGTCGCGGGTGATCGCCAGCAGCGGGGCGTCGTGCGACGCGGCCGCGGCGGCGATGTGGAAGGCGAGCGCCGAGGCGGACGCAGGCGCGCGCCACCAGGCGCGCTGCTGGCCGGCCTTGGGCAGCGGCGGAGTCGGAAAAGGGGGGAGAGGCATCAGGCGCGCAATTCTAGCGAAGCGCGTCGCACCGGCTGCGCATGGTCAGCGTCGCGGGACGTCGAGCGAGACCCGCACCATGGACGGGTCGGTCTCGTCCTCGTGCAGCTGGAACCCTAGCGATTGCGCCAGCTGCAGCACGTCCGGCGAGCGCGGCAGTTCCCCGTGCAGGGCGCCGACGCCGCGGCTGCGCGCCCACTTGGCGATCCGCGTGAGCAGGTAGCGGCGCACGCCGAGCCCCGCGACGAACCGGCTGACCAGGATGGTGAACACGCCCTCGTGCGCCGCCGGGTCGGTCTGCGCATATGCGACCGCCGCGAGGACGGCGGTGCCCGGATCCTCGGGTTCGCTCGCGACCAGCGCGAACTCCGTGCGCGGATTGGGCCGCGCCAGGCGATCGGCAGCGGCCTCGGTCAGGTCGGTGGCGCCGGCGAGGCGATCGCGCAGGCGCGACGGCTCCAGCAGCGCGTAGCCCGCGCGAAGGGGCTCGGCGTCCTCGGGACGGATCGGGCGGATCAGCAGCTCCCGTCCGTTGGCAAGACGGTGGCGTTCGTGCCACGGCGGAAGTCGATCTCGCGCAGTCATGCGGCGATCGTTCCAGAATGTCCGTTAGTCCATTGTCGTCTGGAGCCTGCGATGTGTGCCCGCGATCGACCGGCGACAAAACGCGCGAGGCCATCGCGGGCCAGCGGCTGGACTCCGCGGGTGCACCTCGCGCACCCGCGCGGGGCTCCGGCGCGATCCGGGGCGGCCGTGTCGGCTGTCGGCCGCCCGCAGGCGCCGGCATGACGGCCGCGCCCGAACGCCCGTCCTTCGCCGCCGCGCTGCGGTTCTGGCTGCTGCTCGGCTGCATCAGCTTCGGTGGGCCGGCGGGCCAAATCGCGATCATGCATGCCGAGCTGGTCGACCGGCGGCGCTGGGTGGACGAGCAGGAATTCGCGCGCGCGCTCGATGTCTGCATGCTGCTGCCCGGCCCCGAGGCCACCCAGCTGGCGACGTGGATCGGCTGGCGGCTGCACGGGCTGCGGGGCGGCGTCGTGGCGGGCGTGCTCTTCATCCTGCCGGCGTCGCTGCTGCTGGCACTGCTGTCGTGGCTGTACATGGCGGGACGCGCGTACCCCTCCGTGCAGGGCGTGGTGTTCGGGCTGCAGGCGGCGGTGCTGGGGCTGCTCGCGGCGGCGCTCGACCGCCTCGGACGTCGCGTGCTGAAGGGCGCGTTCGCGCGGGGCCTGGCGGTGGCGGCGCTGGTCGCGATCGCCGCGGGCGTGCCGTTTCCCGCGGTGGTGCTGGCCGCCGCGCTGGCGGGCTTGGTACGTTCGGGCACCGGGACTGGGCCGACCGCGCCGATCCGCGCCGTCGACGGGGCCGGCGACCGCGCGCCGTCCCTCGCGCGCAGCCTCGCGACGGCCGCGTCGCTCGCGGTGGCCTGGCTCGCGCCGCTCGCGGCCATCGGCGCATGGCTCGGCACCGACAGCACGCTGTTCCGCCTCGGCGCGTTCCTCTCCAAGGCGGCACTGGTGACCGTGGGCGGCGCGTACGCGGTGTTGCCGTACGTGGCCGCGCACGCGGTCGACACCTACGCCTGGCTGAGCCCGGCCCAGATGATGTCGGGCCTGGCGCTCGCCGAGACGACGCCGGGGCCGCTGATCCTCGTGCTGGAGTACGTCGGCTTCGTGGCCGGCTGGCGCCAGCCGGACCTCGCGACGCCGCTGTCGTCGGCGCTGGCCGCCGCAGCGGTCGCGCTCTGGGCGACGTTCGTGCCCAGCTTCATGTTCGTGCTGACGCTCGCGCCGTGGATCGAGCGGATCGGCCGATGGCGGCGCGCGGCCGCCGCGCTGTCGGGCGTGACGGCCGCGGTCGTCGGGGTGATCGCGCACCTCGCGCTGTGGTTCGCCTACAACCTGCTCGCGCACGCCACGCCCGCGCGGGCGGTCCTCGCCACCGCGATCGCGCTGGCGGTCTACGTCGGCATCGCCCGGCGCGGCTGGCCGGTGCCGCTGGTGGTCGTGGCCTGCGGCCTGGTCGGCGCGGCCACCGGGCTTCGGGTCTGAGCCGGATGCGGCGACCGGGTTGATAGACTCGCCGGCCTTCACCAGGCAACGGGATTTCCATGGCAGGCGGCGGCGATTCCACTCGCGCGATCTTCTTCGCGCTCGGCGCGAACCTCGCGATCGCGATCGCGAAGGGCGTGGCGGCGTTCTTCACCGGCTCGAGCGCGATGCTCGCCGAAACCGTCCACTCGCTGGCCGACTGCGGCAACCAGGTGATGCTGCTGATCGGCGTGCGCCAGTCCAAGCGCCCGCCCTCGCCGGACTATCCGCTGGGCTACGGCAAGGCGATCTACTTCTGGTCGTTCCTGGTCGCGGTGATGCTGTTCACCGTCGGCGGCATGTTCTCGTTGTACGAGGGCATCCACAAACTGCACGAGAGCGAGCCGCTCAGGCAGTGGGGCTGGGCCGCCGGCGTACTGACGTTCGGCATCGTCGCCGAAGGCATCTCGATGCGCGCCTGCATGCAGGAAGTGAACAAGGCGCGCGGCGGCCGCACGCTCGCGCAGTGGTTCCGCGAGAGCCGCCAGGGCGAGCTGCTGGTGATCTTCGGCGAGGACCTCGCGGCGCTGCTCGGCCTGGTGTTCGCGCTCGTCGCGATCCTCCTGTCGGTATTCACCGGCAATCCGATCTGGGACGCCGTGGGCACCATCGGCATCGGCGTGCTGCTGATCGTCGTCGCGGTGTTCGTCGCGGTCGAGATCAAGGCGATGCTGATCGGCCAGAGCATGGACCCGCTGCGCGAGCGCGAGCTCCGCGACTACCTGGCCGCGCGGCCGGAAATCGCGCGCGTGCTCAACGTCATCACCATCCAGCTCGGCAACGATGCGATGGTCTCGGTGCAGGCGCAGATGCGCGAGGCCGGCGATGCGATCGCGATGGTCGAGGCGATCAACGCGGTCGAACGCGGCATGAAGGCCACGTTCCCCGAGATCCGCTGGAGCTTCTTCGAGCCCGACCTCCACGACGAGGCCGGGGAGTGCGCGGCCACCTGACGCGGCGGCCGCGCGCCCTCAGTCCGGCGCCTTGATCCAGTCGAGACGCCAGGCGCCGCGGCCGTCCTCGCCGAGCAGGCGGGCGATGGCCGGGAGCAGCGAGCGCAGGCGCTCGTCGAACTTCCACGGCGCGTTGATCAGCACCAGGCCGCTGCCGTTCATGCGCAGCGGCGAGTCGTCCGGCCGAACCAGGGTCTCGGCGACCAGCACCGACTTCGCCGGCAGCGCGGCCATGCGCCGGTACACCGGCTGCAGCGCGCGGCGCAGCTTGATGGGGTACCAGAGCGCGTAGGTCGCCTGCGGGAAGCGTTGCAGCGCGTCGCGCAGCGCGGCGATGGCGTGGTCGAACTCCTCCATCTGCGCCTCGAACGGCGGGTCGATCAGCACCAGTCCGCGGCCGATGCGCTCGTTGCCGATGCGCGGAGGCAGCAGCGCGTGCATCGCGGCGTAGCCGTCGCGCGCGTGCACGGCGACGCGGGGGTCGCCCGCGAAATTCGCCCGCAAGGCCTCCGCCTCGTCGGCCTGCAGCTCGCAGCAGGCGATGCGGTCCTGCGCGCGCAGCGCGTGCGCGAGCAGCCAGGGCGAGCCGGGGTAGGCGGTCGGGCCGTTCGCCGCGCGGCAGGCCGCGATCGCCGCCGCGTACGGGCGCAGCGGCAGCGGCACGTCGCTGTCGGGCACGCGGCCGACGCCGCCGGCGGCCTCGCCGGTGCGCTGCGCCTTCGCGTCGTCGAGCCGGTAGAGGCCGCGGCCGGCGTGGGTGTCGAGCGCGAACACCGGCGCGGGCTTGGCGGCGAGCGCCTCGCACAGGGCCAGCAGGACGGCGTGCTTGAGCACGTCGGCATGGTTGCCGGCGTGGAAGGCGTGTCGGTAGTTCATGCGCATAGCCTACGCGGTGGCACACTGGCGGCCGTAACGGAGGGCGCGGATGGGGCGGATCCTGCTGGTCGAGGACGAGAGCGCGATCGCGCGGACGATCGAATTCGCGCTGCGCGAGGAGGGCTTCGAGGTCGAGCACGCGCTCACCGGCGGGGACGCGTTGCGGTTGGCCGCGGCCGGCGTACACGACCTCGCGATCCTCGATGTCGGCCTGCCCGATATCGGCGGCTTCGCGCTGTGCCGCGAGTTGCGGCGCGGCCGCGACCTGCCCGTGATCTTCCTGACCGCGCGCGATGCCGAGGCCGACCGCGTGCTCGGGTTCGAGATCGGCGCCGACGACTACGTCGCCAAGCCTTTTTCCCCGCGCGAACTGGTCGCGCGCGTGCGCGCCGTGCTCCGGCGCAGCCGCGGCGCGCCGTCCACGGGAGCGTTTGCGCACGACGCCGATGGCCATCGCATCGCCTACCACGGGCGCGCGCTGGACCTCACGCGGTACGAATACGGCCTGCTCGCGGCACTGCTGCAGCGGCCCGGTGCCATCCTCAGCCGCGCGCAGCTGATGGACCGCGTCTGGGGCAGCGACAGCGACAGCACCGACCGCACCGTCGACACCCACATCAAGACGCTGCGCGCCAAGCTGCGCGAGGTCGCGCCCGACGCCGACCCCATCCGCACGCAGCGCGGCCTCGGCTACTCGCTGCAACTCGACTGACATGCGCATCGGCCTGCGCATCTTCCTCGGCTACTTCGCGATCGTCGCGCTGGCCGGGCTGATCGTCACCAAGGTGTTCGTCGCGCAGGTGAAGCCCGGCGTGCGGCAGGCGATGGAGGACACGCTGGTCGACACGGCGAACGTGCTGGCCGAACTCGCCGCCGACGACCTGGTGGCCGGCCGCATCGCGGACGGGCGCTTCGCCACGCACGTGCGCGCGCTGCGCGGCCGCGATCCGGGCGCGGCGATCTGGGGCTTCTCCAAGCGCCAGGCCAACTACCGGATCTACGTCACCGACGCGCGCGGCGTCGTCGTCTTCGACAGCGAGGGCCGCGACACCGGGCGGGACTTCTCGCGCTGGAACGACGTCTACCGGACGCTGCGCGGGCAGTACGGCGCGCGGTCGACGCTGGCGGACCCCGCCGATCCGGCGTCGAGCGTGATGCACGTGGCCGCGCCCGTGCGTGACGCCGGCGGGCGGCTCATCGGCGTGCTGACCGTGGCCAAACCCAACCGCGCACTGCAGCCTTTCATCGAGCGCAGCCAGGGCATCATCGCGCGCTGGGGCGCGCTGCTGCTGGGCGTCGCGTTGCTGACCGGACTCGCCGCGGCATGGTGGCTGTCGCGCCAGCTCGGCCTGCTGCGTGGTTACGCGCAGGCCGTGACCGCCGGCGAACGCGCGGTGCTGCCGGCCACCGCGGGCGAATTCGCCGAACTGGGGCAGGCGCTGGAAACCATGCGCGCGCGCCTCGAGGGTAAGCAGTACGTCGAGCAGTACGTGCACACGCTCACGCACGAGATGAAGAGCCCGCTCGCCGCGATCCGCGCGAGCGCGGAACTGCTCGAGCGACCGATGAGCGATGCCGAGCGCGCGGGGTTCGTCGCGGGGATCCGCGCCCAGAGCGACCGCCTGGCGCGGATGATCGACAAGCTGCTGGCCCTGGCGGCCGTCGAGCATCGACAGCGACTTGAGGCGCCGGAGCCCGTCGAGATCGACGCGCTGGTCGCCGGCGTCGCCGCCGATTGCCGCAATCGCCTGCGCGCCCGCGGTCAATCGCTCGAGCTGCGCGTCGCGGAGGCGCTGCCCGCACCCGAGGGCGACGCGTTCCTGCTGCGGCAGGCGCTGATCAACCTCGTCGAGAACGCATCGGATTTCTCGCCGGACGGCGCCTGCATCGAGCTGGCCGCCGAACGCGAAGGGGGTCGCGTCGTCATGGACGTGCGCGATCGCGGCCCGGGCGTACCCGACTACGCGGCCGACCGCGTCTTCGAGCGCTTCTACTCGCTGCCACGGCCCGGCGGCGGCAGCCGCAGCAGCGGCCTCGGGCTGTGCTTCGTCGCCGAGGTCGCCGACCTGCACGGCGGCGAGGTGACGCTGCGCAACCGCGAGGGCGGCGGCGCGCAGGCCCGGTTCGTGCTGCCCGCCTGAGACTTCATTTCCGCTTCACCGTCCCTCCATCGCATGCGCACCGCGGGCGCGGATGGTGCCTCCATTCCCACGTGGACGGACGGCGATGCGAATCGGATTGAAGATGGTGCTGGTGGCGGTGATGGCGCTCGTCATCCTGGTGCCGCTGGCGATGGTGAACGGGCTCATCGGCGAGCGGCAGGCGTACCGGCGGCAGGCGGTGGCGGACATCGTGCGCTCGTATGCCGGCGCGCAGACGCTGACGGGCCCCGTGCTGACGGTGCCGTACTCAGAGCTGGTGGACGTCGAGGAGACCGGGCGCGACGGCCTCGTCCACACGGTGCGCAAGCGCCGGTCGTCGCACTGGACCTTCTTTCCGGCCCAACTCGACGTCGGCGGGCCTCTGGTGCCGGCCACGCGCAAGCGCGGGATCCACGAGGTCGCCGTCTACGAATGGACGGGCGCCGTGAATGCACGCTTCGACGTCCGCATTCCGGACGACGCGCCGCCCGGCGCGGAACGCGTCGTCGGGGCGCCGGTGCTGGGCTATGCCATCGCCGACGTGCGCGGGCTGCACGGCTCGCCGCGGTTGCGGGTCGACGGCCGTGACGTCGAAGTGCTCGAAGGCGCCGGCATCCGCGAGGGCAGCGGCCTGCACGCGCGTCTCGCCGCGCCGGCGGCGGGCGCTGCGCTGCGCTTCGCCACGCGCCTCGACCTGCAGCTGGCGGGCGCGGAGTCGCTCGCGGTCGTGCCGATCGGCAAGCGCAACCGCATCGACCTCGCGTCCACGTGGCGCCATCCGAGCTTCCAGGGCCTGTCGCCCTGGCGCAGCCGCATCGATGCGACGGGCTTCCGCGCCCAGTGGCAGGTCGCCTCCGTCGCGACCGACGCGCAGCGGCAGTACCTCGCGGGTCGCGGAACGGTGCCGTTCGGCGACCCGTCGGCCGCGCGCGCGGATCCGGGCGTGGGAGTCGACACGCTCGGCGTGGTGCTGGCCGACCCGGTCGATGCCTATACGCAGGCCGACCGCGCGACCAAGTACGGCGTGCTGTTCGTCGTGCTCACGTTCGTCGGTTTCTTCATGTTCGAGCTGGTGAAGCAGGTGCGCATCCACCCGATCCAGTACGGCCTCGTGGGACTCGCGCTGGTCATCTTTTTCCTGTTGTTGGTGAGCCTCAGCGAGCACGTCGCCTTCGGCCTCGCGTATCTCGCCGCGAGCGTCGCCTGCATCGGCCTGATCGGCTTCTACCTGAGCGCCGTGCTGCGTAGCGCCGCCCGCGGCACGGCATTCGCCGCGATGCTCGCGCTCCTGTACGCCGCGTTGTACGGGCTGCTGATTTCCGAGGACAACGCGCTGGTGCTGGGCGCCGGCCTGCTGTTCGCGATCCTCGCCGGGATCATGATCGTGACCCGCCGCGTCGACTGGTACCGGCTCGGCGCGCCGAGCCCCGGCGCCGCGTGACGGGCACGCGGAGCGGCCGCCGCCCGGCGGCCGCTACTGCGTCTCGAGCGCGAGTTCCATGCCGAGCCCGTCGAAATAGCCCTGTTCGGTGCGCAGGTCGGCCTTGAGCAGCGGGCGCGCGTCGAGCCAGCGCGTCG
>NZ_SMRQ01000003.1 GCF_004359965.1 Cognatilysobacter segetis
GCGGTGGTTCACCGAGCGCAGCTCGCAGGCGAGCGTGCCCCACGGCGTGGTCGATTCGCCGCTGGCGAAGGCGGTCATGCTGCGGATGGACATGGCGATTCGGTGCCGGGGCCGCGGGGCGTGGATGGTACGCTCACGCGCCGTCGCCCGGATATCGCCATGAGCGCGACCGCCCCCGCCTCCTTCGCCCGTCCCTCGGGCCGCGCACCCGACGAGTTGCGCCCCGTGCGCATCACGCGCGGCTTCACCCGCCACGCCGAAGGCTCGGTGCTGATCGAGTTCGGCGATACCCGCGTGCTGTGCACGGCGAGCGTCGAGGCCCGCGTGCCCGGCTTCCTGCGCGGCAAGGGCGAGGGCTGGGTCACCGCCGAGTACGGGATGCTTCCGCGCTCGACCAATACCCGCAACGACCGCGAGGCCGCGCGCGGCAAGCAGGGCGGGCGGACGCTGGAGATCCAGCGGCTGATCGGCCGCTCGCTGCGCGCCTGCGTCGACCGCCGGTTGCTCGGCGAGCGCACCATCACGCTCGACTGCGACGTGCTGCAGGCCGACGGCGGTACGCGCACCGCGGCGATCACCGGCGCCTACGTCGCGCTGGTCGACGCGGTGCAGTGGCTGCTCAAGCGCGGCGAGATCAAGCGCGACCCGGTCTTCGGCGGCGTGGCGGCGGTCTCGGTCGGCGTCTACCGCGGCGTCCCGGTGCTGGACCTCGACTATGCCGAGGACAGCGACTGCGACACCGACATGAACGTCGTCATGAACGACGGCGGCGGCTTCATCGAGCTGCAGGGCACCGCCGAGGGCCATGCCTTTCGCCGCGCTGAACTGGAAGCGCTGACCGACCTCGCGGAAGCCGGAATCGCGCAGCTCGTCGCATTCCAGCGCGAGGCCCTGGGCCGCTGATCCACGCGGCCTGCACCGGCCCGGCAGGACGATGCCGCCCATGAGGCTCGTCGTCGCCAGCGGCAACCGCGGAAAGCTCGCCGAGTTCGATCGCCTGCTCGGGCCGCTGGGCTTCGAGTGCGTGCCGCAGTCGGCACTCGGCATCGCGGACGTCGACGAGACGGGCGCGACCTTCGTCGAGAACGCGTTGCTCAAGGCGCGCCACGCCGCGCGCCTCAGCGGGCTGCCGGCGCTGGCGGACGACTCGGGCCTGTGCGTGGACGCGCTGGACGGTGCGCCCGGCCTGTTCTCGGCCCGGTACGCCGGCCCCGACGCCGGCGCCGAGGCCAACATCGCCAAGCTGCTCGACGCCCTGCGCGACCGCCCCGACGCCGAACGGAGCGCGCATTTCCACGCCACCGTCGTGCTGCTGCGGCATGCGGACGACCCACGGCCGGTCATCGCCGAGGGCAGCTGGCACGGCCGTATCCTGCCGGCGCCGCGCGGGCGGGCCGGCTTCGGCTACGACCCGGTCTTCCTCGATCCGACGCGCGGCCTGTCGGCCGCGGAGCTCGACCCCGACACCAAAGCGCGCATCAGCCACCGCGGTCGCGCGGTGGAGGCGCTCGCCTCCCGGCTGGCCAAAGGAGCGATGCCATGAACGAGCTGCACCAGGCGCTGGACGTGGGCTGGCAGGCGCGCCGGCCGGCGGTCGTGCTGCTCTGCACGGCCGCGCTGGCGGCGGCGGTCGGGATGGCGCTCTGGCTGGGGCCGATGGCCGGGCTGGTCGTCGTGCTCGCCAGCGCGCTGGCCGCGATGATGCGCATGCAGTGGGCCGCGCTGGACGGTCACGCGTTGGTGGTCCGCGATGCACGAACCGCCTATGCCTACCGCGCGCTGCCGGCGCGTCGCATCGCACGGGTCCGGTTCCGGCGCTCGGCCGCGCCCTGGTGCCGGGTCGCACTCGAGCCGGATTCGAACGGCGCCTGCCTGGTGCTGTCGGGGCCCACGCCCGCGCATCCGACGCTGCGCCCGGTCGTGCTGTGGATGATCGTCCACGGCCGCCGCCGGGCCCGGATCGATCCCTGCCTGCTCGACGCGCTGGCGACGATGCCCGAGCATGGCGGCGCCCCGCAGCCGCACGACGCCTCCCCCGCATGACCCTCGCCACCCCGCCGCTCTCGCTCTACGTGCATGTGCCGTGGTGCGTGAAGAAGTGCCCGTACTGCGACTTCAACTCGCATACGGGGCGCGGCGAGCTGCCGCTGGCGCAGTACGTCGACGCGCTGCTCGCCGACCTCGACTTCGACCTGCCGCTGGTCTGGGGCCGCACGATCCGTACCGTCTTCTTCGGCGGCGGAACCCCCAGCCTGCTCCCGGCCGAGCTGGTCGACCGCTTCCTCCAGCAGGCCAGCGCGCGCCTGCGCTTCGCGCCCGATTGCGAGATCACGCTGGAGACCAATCCGGGCACGTCCGAATACGGAAAGCTCGCCGATTACCGCGCCGCCGGCGTCAACCGGCTGAGCTTCGGCGTGCAGAGCTTCGACGACGGCTGCCTCGAGCGCCTCGGCCGCATCCACGATTCGGCGCAGGCCGCCACCGCGATCCGGCAGGCGCAGGACGCCGGGTTCGATGAGCTCAACCTCGACCTGATGTACGCCCTGCCCGGCCAGGACCTCGCGATGGCCGAGCGCGACGTCGAACGCGCGATCGCGCTCGCGCCGACGCACATCTCGCACTACCAGCTCACCCTCGAACCCAACACGGTGTTCGCGGCGCGACCGCCGAAGAACATCCCCGACGACGACCTCGCCTGGGACATGCAGGAGCATTGCCAGGCCCTGCTCGCGAGCGCCGGTTACGAGCACTACGAAACCAGCGCCTACGCGCGGCCCGGCCATCGCTGCGCGCACAACCTCAACTACTGGCGCTACGGCGACTACCTCGGCATCGGCGCGGGCGCGCACGGCAAGATCACGCTCGGCGCATCGCAGGCGATCCTGCGTCGCTGGAAGCACAAGCATCCGGCGCGCTACCTGGAAACCGCGGGCACCGCGGACTCGCTCGGCGGCGACGAGACGATCGAACCGTCCCGGCGTCCGTTCGAGTTCATGCTCAATGCCCTGCGCCTGCACGAAGGCTTCGCCTGGCCGCAGTTCGAAGCGCGCACCGGGCTTTCCCGCGCCGCCATCGCCGGACCGCTGTCGCGGGCGTTCGACGAGGGCTGGCTGGAGACCGACGGGGAGTACGTGCGACCCACCGCGCTGGGTCGCCGCTTCACCAACGACGTGCTGGAACTGTTCCTCGACGCCCCGGTCGAAGCTGACATCCATGCCTGAGCGTGTTTAGATCGTCCGGCTAGACGGGGAATCCCTACTTGTCTGTCCCGTTTCCACCCAATCGACGCGTCCCGCCCGCGACGGCGCTCGCCGCCGCGGCGTTGCCGCGCCGCGTGCGCGAGACGCTGGAAGCGGTGCATGCGCTCGCGTACGAGGTGGTGGTCGATCCCTTCGACCGCGTGATCCCGCAACTCGAGGCGCGCCTTGTGCACCTGCGCGACCAGGGCGCGCGCCACGCGGTGGGCGTGAGCTACCTCGAACAGTCGCAGCTGCTGGCGCGTCGCCAGAGCGGCTTCGTCATCGAGTTCGCACGGGCGATCGACGCCGAACTCGCCGGCCTGCGCACGACCGCCCGCATGCCGCAGCGCAGCCCGGAAGCACCGTCGATGCCGAGCTTCGGCGAGCTGCGCCTCGTCGACGAGGACGAGACCGACGAGGTCTCGGAGGTGAAGGCGATTGCGCTGCGACACGAGTCACGCGCGTCGCTGCCGATCCATCTGCTCTGCCAGCGCTTCGCGGTACTTGCCGAGGCGCCGGCCTTCGAGCCCGGCCGACTGCCGGTGGGCCCGCAGCGCCTGTGCGAGCTGATGCTCGCCGCGGCGGAGGCCAACGGGTTCAGCCTGGCGTTGCGCATCGCCCTCCTGCGCGAATTCGACCGCACGGTGCTCGGCGAATACCCGGGCATCGCGGAAAGCCTCAACGACCTGCTCGCACGGCTGCGGATCATGCCCGGGCTGTCGTTCGTGCCGCTGCGCCCGCGCGCGCGGATCGCCACGGCCGAATCGGCGACGCCCGACGCCGAACGCCCCCACACGGGCTGGACGAGCACGGCGCCGACCGATGCCGACACGCCGACGTTCCAGATGCTGCAGGACCTGCTCGCCTCGCGCCGTTCCGCCGCGGATCGCTTCCGCGGCGGTGGCTTCGGTGCGGGAAGCGGGAGCGGCACCGGCAGCGCCGCGGGCGTGGGCACCGGCACCGGCACCGGCGCCGGCGGCGCTGAAGCCGGTTCGCCGGGCGCCGCCCTGCAACTTTCGCTCGCACGACCGGAACTCCCCACACGGGTCGCGCTGGAACTGTTGCGCGATGCCGGGGACGACGTGCGCGGCCTCGACATAGAGGCGATCCGCCAGTGGCTGCTGCTGCAGGGCCGCCATCGCACCGGCGAGGCGGTCGCGCTCTCGCAGACCGACGCCGACGTCTTCGAACTGCTCGGCCTAATGTACGCACAGCTGCAGCGCGACGTCCGCCGCGACAGCGCGGCGGTCGCGATGCTGTCTGCGCTCCCGCTGCCGCTGCTGCGGCTCGCCCTCGGCGATTCCGCGTTCTTCCTCAATGCCGGCCACCCGGGCCGCGAGATCCTCAATGCCGTCGCCGAGGCCGGCGCGCGCTGGCAGGCCGCGGACGACGTGGACCCGCAGTGGCTGCTGCAGCTCGAGCGCATCGTCGACACGATCGCGCGGGCCCGCGACGACCTCGGCGACGCGTTCCGCGCCGGCGCCACGACGCTCGAACAGCAGCAGCAGGCCGTGGCGCGCCGGGCGGACATCGCCGAGCGACGCAACATCGAGTCCGCGCGCGGCAAGGACAAGCTCGCGGTGGCACGGCACGTCGCCGGCGCCGTCATCGAGGACGCGCTCACGACCACGCGCGTGCCGGCCTTCCACCGCGGCATGCTGCGACATGCCTGGGCGGACGTGCTCACGCTCGCCCACCTGCGCAACGGCGAGTCCAGCGCCGAATGGGCGGCGCTCGTCGACGCGACGGGCGAACTCGTGCGCGCGGCCGCCGGCGCGGGCGAAGCCGGCCCCGACCTGGTGCTGCTCGTGGACCAGTGGCTGGTCACGGTCGGCTACCACGCGGACGACGCGGCGCGCATCGCGCGCATCCTTACCGGCACCGATGGCGACCAGGGCGACGATGCGGCGACGCGCACCGAACTGGCGATGCGCCTGAAGTCGCGGGCACGCCTAGGCGAGGAAGCGACGGGCGACGGCGCGGCATCGACGACGCTCGACGCCGCGGGAGAGGCCGAGGCCGATCGCGTCCGCGGCCTGCCGCCGGGCACCTGGATCGAGATGCGCGACGAACGGGGCGAGGCGCTGCGTCGCCGCCTGTCGTGGCTCAGCCCGACCACCGGCGCCGCGCTTCTGGTGAATGCGCGCGGCCAGCGCATCGGCGAGAGCACCGTGAATGCACTTGCACGCGACCTCGTGGCCGGTCGCGCCCGCATCGTGACCGCGGGCGAAGGCCGGCTGGTCGACCGGGCCTGGCGCGCGGCCCTCGCCTCGCTGGCGAGCAACGCGGGACGCACCGAATGAACACAATCGCCGACGAATCGCGCCGCAGCCGCCGTCGCCGGGTCGACGAGCGCGTCGACGTGATCGACGCCATGACCGACCAGGCGCTCGGCCAGCTCGGCAACATTTCCGACAGCGGCCTGCTGCTGCTCGCCAGCGCGGCCCTGCACGACGACTGCCTTTACCAGCTCCGCTTCACGCTCCAGGAGCGCAGCGGGCACCGCCTCGCGTTCGAGATCGGCGCGCACCTGCTCTGGCAGAACGCCGCGTCCGCGCCGGGCCAGGCCTGGATGGGTTTCCGGTTCCTGTCCTTCGACGACGGCCAGCTCGACCGCCTGCGCGAATGGATCGACGCGCCGGGCGCGACCTACGTCTGACCGCCCGCGCGGTACATCACCGCCGGTTCGGGACGGTGCAGCGCGAAGCCCTGCGCATGGTCCACGCCGAGTTGCGCCAGCGCCTGGATGATCGCCTCGCTGTCGACCCACTCGGCGACCACCTGCATGCCGCGCTGGTGCCCGATGTCGGTCACCGCCCGCACGATGGCGTGGCTCATCGGATCGCTGGTCAGGTCCTGCACGAAGCTGCCGTCGATCTTGATCATGTCTACCGGCAGGTTCTTGAGGTAGCCGAACGAGGACATGCCGACGCCGAAATCGTCGAGCGAGATGCGGCAGCCGGCCTTGCGCAGCTGGCCCATGAAACGCGAGACCTGCGTGAGGTTGCGCACGGCGAGCGTCTCGGTGATCTCGAAGCAGAGGCGGCGCGGATCGACGTCGTGCGTGCGGATCAGCGCCAGGATGTGCTCGATGAACGACTCGTCCTCGATCGTGCCCCCCGATAGGTTGATCGCGACCATGCGCAGCCCGCGGCCCTCGGGGTGCAGGCGGTCGATATTGGCGAGCGCGGTTTCCACCACCCAGCGATCGATCGCGGGCATGAGGCCGTAACGCTCCGCCGCCGGGATGAACGCGCCGGGCGGGATGATGCGGTCGTCCTCGTCGACCAGGCGGAGCAGCAGCTCGATCCGTGCGCCGCCGGCCAGCGCCGACAGCGGATGCACTTCCTGGTAGTACAGGCGGAAGCGCTCGGCCTCGAGTGCCCAGCGCAGGCGATGCGCCCATTCCATCTCGGTACGACGGCGCGCGGTGGCGTCGTCGCTCGCGGAGAAGAAGTGCACGCGGTTGCGACCGGCTTCCTTGGCCATGTAGCAGGCGGTGTCGGCCTGCGCCAGCAGTTCCTTCAACGAGCTCGATGGATCCAGCAGCACGCCGCCGATGCTCGCGGTGATGCCGTAGCTGGCCTGCTCCCACACGAACGCATAGCCGTCGATGTGCTGGCGCAGGCGCTCGGCGACGAGACGCGCGCCATCCTCGTCGTGGACGTCGCTCGCCAGCACGCCGAACTCGTCGCCCCCCAGGCGCGCCAGCACGTCGCCGCCGCGCAGCTGCTCGCGCATCACCTGCGCGAGCTGCGCCAGCAGCTGGTCGCCGGCCGCGTGGCCGGAGGTGTCGTTGATCAGCTTGAACTGGTCCAGGTCGATGTAGAGCAGCGCGCAACGCGGTCCGCCGGCGGCCATGTGCGCGAGCGTGCGCTCGACGTGGCGCTCGAATTCGCGACGATTGAACAGCTCGGTCAGCGCGTCGTGCGAGGCCTGGTAGCTCAGCAGCTCGGTGAGCTGGCGCTGCTGCGAGATGTCGGAGGCGACCACGAGCCGCTTCCAGCGATCGTTGATGCGCACGCGCGACATCGACACGTTCGCCCAGAAGCGGTCGCCGTTCATCGTGCGCAGCATCGCCTCCACGTTTTCCCAGCCGCGCCCCTCCGCGACTTCCAGCAGCTCGGCGCGGCGATGCGCATCCTCGAACAGATCGTCCAGCCGCGCGCCGTCGATGGTGGCGCCCAGCCGCACGCGGGCCGCCTGGTTGGCGTAGATGATGCGGCCGTCCTGCTCGCGCGCGAGCAGCACCAGCGCGGGCAACAGCTCGTTGACGGCGCGGAAGCGCTCCTCGCTCTCGCGATAGCGCAGGCTCATCGCCTCGCCGAGTTCCACCGCCCGCCGTCGAGCGCCGGCCAGCGAGGCGATCCACAGCGCGAAGAGCACGCTGCCGATGATGCCCGCGAGCATCAATGGCAGGGCATCGCGCACTTCCGCGATGCCGTGGCCGGCGTCGTGCACCTCGAAGCGCCAGCGCCGGCCGCCGAACGTCAGCAGCCGCGACTGGTGCCAGCTGTCGTCCTTGCGACGGTCGCCCGGCGACGAGTCGTAGACCAGCACCTCCGGCTTCGCGTCGATGTCGTGGATGCGCAGGTGCAGCGCGCGCTGCCATTCCGGCCGGAACGCGTGCTCGGCCATCCGCGAGATCCGGAACGACATCGCGAGCGAGCCCGCGAACCGCGCCCGGCGTTCCGCGGTATCGCGCGGCGGATCGCCCGGCGTGTAGGCCGGCAGGCGCAGCAGGAGGCCGTCGGGCGCATGGCCCGGCGGGTCCTGGATCAGGCGGAATGGCGCGGACAGGATCGAGCGGTCGGCATCGCGCGAGACCTGGAGCGCGACGAAGTTCGCCGGCTGCGCGCGCACGTCGAGCCCGACCACGCGCTCATTGCCGGCGAGCGGCACCACGAAGACGGTCGGATAGCGCGTACCGGCCGGCGTCGCCATCGGCACCGAATACACCAGCGCCTGCAGGCCCGGCAGGCGCTGCCGCAGCCCAAGCACGCGATAGGTGCGATCGAAGCCCTCGGCGTCCAGCCCGTGCGTGAGGAAAGCGGCCTGCATGGCGCGCAGGGCGATGTCGTAGTCCTGCAGGCCCGCCTGCAGCATCGAGAACTCGCCGTCCGCCAGCGCGGCGAGCTGGCGCCCGCGCTCGGCGCGCGAGCGCTGGTGCTGCCACCCGACCAGCGCGACGGTGATCAGCAGGCCGGCGAACAGCGCCAGCAGTCCGAGCAGCCACGGGGCCTGCAGGCCCGGCGGCAGCCGGCCTTCCGGCATGCGCGGCTCACGCGGCGATGGGTCAGAATCCATGCGGTCGCCCCCTCTCCCTGTCGACATGACCGATCAGACTCCCGCTTCCCTTTACGGCCGGCACATCGAAGTCCTTCAGGCCCGTGCCGCCGTCGCCCTGGAACGGGGCGGCTTCGACCACCTCGTCGTCCCGAGCGGCAACCTGCATTACCAGGTCTTCGATGATCGAGACTATCCCTACGCGGTGAACCCGCAGTTCAAGGCCTGGCTCCCGCTGACGCGTAATCCCGGCAGCTGGCTGGTCGTCACGCCCGGTCGCCGGCCCAAGCTCGTCTACCTGCAGCCGCGCGATTACTGGCATGTCGTTCCCCGGGCTCCGTCCGGCGCATGGGTGGAGCATTTCGACATCGTGGTTGTCCGTACCCCGGACGAGGCCATCCCCCACCTGCCACCCGCGCACCGCAGTGCGGTCCTCGGCGAGCCGCAGAGCACGCTTGGCGAGTATGCCCCGAACAATCCCCCCGCGGTCGTGGCGTATCTCGAGTACCACCGCGCATTCAAGACGCCGTACGAGATCGCGATGATGCGCGAGGCCACGCGCATCGGCGTGCGCGCGCACCGCGCCGCCGAGGCCGCGTTCCGGCAGGGCCTGTCGGAGTTCGACATCCACCTCGCCTACTGCGCCGCCGCGCGACAGGACGCGAACGAACTGCCCTACGGCAACATCGTCGCGCTCAACGAACACGGCGCGGTGTTGCACTACACGGAGCTCGACCGTGAAGCGCCCGCGCAGTCGCGCAGCTTCCTGATCGACGCGGGCGCGAGCCACGGCGGCTACGCCTGCGACATCACGCGCACGTATTCGGCGCGCGGCGACGAGTTCCAGGCCCTGGTCGACGCGGTGGACGCCGCCCAGCAGCGCATGTGCGCGCAGGTGCGCTCGGGCACCGATTACCGTCGCATCCACCTCGACGCGCATCTCGCGCTCGCGGGCATCCTGCGGGAGCACGGCGTTCTGACCGTATCGCCGGAAGCCGCGGTGGCGACCGGCGTCAGCGCGACGTTCTTCCCGCACGGCATCGGCCACGGGATCGGCCTGCAGGTGCACGACGTCGCGGGCTTCGCCGCGGCCGACGCCGGAACCGAGACGCTCGCCAAGCCCGACGGCCATCCCTACCTGCGGCTGACGCGAACGCTCGCGCCGGGCATGGTGGTCACGATCGAGCCGGGCATCTACTTCATCGACATGCTGCTCGACGACCTGCGCGCCGGCCCGAATGCCGCGAGCGTCGACTGGTCGCGCGTGGACGCGTTACGGCCCTACGGCGGCATCCGCATCGAGGACGACGTCGCCTGCACCGACGGCGAGCCGCTCAACCTCACGCGCGAGGCCTTCGCCGTCCGCTGATCAGCGGGCGATCGCGATCGCCTTCATGCCCAGCCAGACCGCGGCGAGCCCCAGCAGGAGGCTCGCCGCCACGTAGGCGGACGCGAGCGCCGCGTCGCCCCGGCGCAGCATCAGCATCGTTTCGAGCCCGAAGGCCGAGAACGTGGTGAAACCGCCGAGGACGCCGGTCACGAGCAGCAGGCGTGCCGGGCCGTTGAGCCCGGGCAGGTGCTCGGCGACCGCCGCGAAGACGCCGATCAGCGCGCAGCCCAGCACGTTGATCGCGAGCGTGCCGACGGGGAAGCGGTCCTGGCCGGATGCGAGCATCAGCCACGTCCCGAGCAGGTGCCTCGCCGAGGCGCCCGCGAATCCGCCCACGCCGACGAGCAGCACGTCGCGCATCAGCCCGTCGGCTCCGGCACGAAGTCCATCGACGCGGAATTGATGCAATAGCGCAGGTGCGTCGGCGGCGGACCGTCGGGGAACACGTGGCCGAGATGCGACGCGCAGCGCGCGCACTTCACCTCCACCCGCCGCATCCCGTAGGCCGTGTCCTCGTGCTCGGTGACCGACTCCGGCTTCGCCGGCCGCGTGAAGCTCGGCCACCCGCTGCCCGAGTCGTACTTGTCGACCGAGAGGAAGAGCGGCTCGCCGCAGGCGACGCAGGTGTACGTGCCCGCGGCCGTGTGGTCCCAGAACTTGCCGGTGAACGCGCGCTCGGTCGCCGAGCACCGGCACACCGCGTACTGCTCCGGGGTCAGTTTCGCGCGCCATTCCTCGTCGCTGCGCTCGACGGATGCGTTCCGTCCCTCGTCGGTACTCATGTCGCCTCCACTTCCAAGGTCCGATCCTGCCGCGTTGCCGCCCCGTCGGGGATACGGCAAGCTACCCGCCCGAGGGCCGGAACGCCATTCATTCCGACGGATGCCCCGCGTGCGAACCACTCTCCGCCTGCTCCCGTTATCGCTGTGCATCGCCATCGCCCTGCCCGCGATGGCGGCCGAGGATCAGGAGGATTGGAGCCTCTGCCCGCTGCGCGACGCGGTGCCGGCCTTCGAAGGGGTGGCGACGCCGACTTCGGGCGATTCCAAGACGCGCGTGCAGCAGCCCACCGACATCGAAGGTGACGCGCTGCAGGGCCAGGAGGACGCCGACACGCTGGTGCAGGGCAACGTGCGCCTGAGCCGCGGCGACCAGTTCCTCGGCACCGATCGCCTCGTCTACAACCAGACGACCGGCAACTACAAGGCCGACGGCAGCGTGCGGTACCAGGATTCGGGCATGCGCATCGTCGCGCAGAGCGCCGAAGGCAACCAGGACGCCGATACCCACCAGATCAACGATCTCCAGTACCAGCTCATGCGCCGGCGCGGCAACGGCGGCGCCGACAAGATCACGCTCAAGGACGACAACGGCGCGCTGTTCGGCGCGACGTACTCCACGTGCGACCCCGGCCAGCGCGCCTGGGAGCTGCGCGCCAGGGAAATCGACATCGACCTCGCCAAGGGCCGCGGCGTCGCGCGCAACGCCACGCTGCGCATCGGCCGGGTGCCGGTGCTGTACGTGCCGTGGTTCCCGTTCCCGACCGACGACCGTCGCCAGACCGGCCTGCTGTACCCGTCGATCGCGAGCTCGAGCCGCAACGGCTTCGACTGGCGCCAGCCGATCTACCTGAACCTCGCGCCGAACTACGACGCCACGCTCTACCCGCGCTACATGAGCAAGCGCGGCTTCCAGATGGGCGGCGAATTCCGCTGGCTCTACGAGCAGGGCAACGGCACCGTCTACGGCGCCTGGATGCCGAAGGACGACCTGCCGGGCCGGCGCCCGGAGCGCTACCTCAACGATCTCAACGGCGTGCCGATTCCCGGCGCCGACCTGCCGGACAGCAATCGCGGGCAGTTCGGGCTGAACGCGATCCACAACCTCAATGGCGCCTGGTACGCCCGCGCCGCGCTCAACTGGGTCAGCGACACGCACTACCTCGAGGACTTCAGCAACAGCCTCTATGGCGTGTCGAACTACTTCGTCACCAGTGACGTGCGTCTTGTCGGTAACGGTCGTTACTGGAACGCCGGCATTTCGGCCGACCACTACCAGCTCGCCGACTACACCCTCAGCGAAGTGAACCTTCCCTACGACCGGGTCCCGCGCCTGTTCGCGCACTGGGGTCAGCCGTACGGGCGGATTTTCGAAATCGGCTCCGACGCCGAGCTCGTCCATTTCCGGCACGCGTCGTACGACAACCAGACGACGCAGTTCGACGGCACGCGCTTCGACGTGAAACCGTACGTCGCAGCGAATTTCGACGGCGCCAGCTGGTTCATCCATCCCAAGCTGGCGTGGCGCTACACCGCCTGGCAGCTCGACAGCGCTTGGCGTACGCGCGGCGGTCTCAGCGATACGTCCCCGTCGCGGAGCCTGCCGATCGCGTCCGTCGATGCCGGCATGTACTTCGACCGCTCGATGCAGTTCCGTGGCGAGGGCTATCTGCAGACGCTGGAGCCGCGCCTCTACTACCTGCGCGCTCCCTACCGCGACCAGTCGGGGATCCCGCTTTTCGATACCGGCCCGATGACCTTCAGCTGGGGCCAGCTGTTCCGCGACAATCGCTACACCGGTGCCGACCGCCAGACCGACGCGAACCAGCTCACGATCGCCGCCACCACCCGCTTCATCAGCGAGGCGGATGGCCGCGAGAAGCTGGCGCTGAGCCTCGGGCAGATCAGCTACTTCGAGGACAGCCGCGTCTTCATCCCGGGCGCCGAGGCACCGGTCGCCAAGGGCAAGTCGGCCTGGGTGGCGGAAGCGAGCTTCGCGCCGACGGATCGCTGGCTGATCAACGGCGCCTACCAGTGGGATCCCAAGATCCGCGGACAGGATCTGGCGAGCCTGCGTACGCGCTACCTCGTGGGTGACCGCGGCATCGTGAACCTCGGGTACCGCTACCGGCGGAACACCAGCTTCCGTCCGGGCATCGACCCGCCCGAGGCGCGCGATCTGGTGAAGCAGGCCGACCTCTCGTTCCTGTACCCGATCACGGACAACTGGAGCGTGGTCGGCCGGTACTACTACTCGCTCCTCGACCACAAGCCGCTCGAGCAGATCGCCGGCGTGCAGTGGGAAAGCTGCTGCCTGGCCGTGCGCGCGGTGGCGCGCCGGTACCTGCGCGACCGTACGGGCGAGCTGAACAACGCTATCCAACTGGAAGTTGAACTGAAGGGTCTGGGCTCGGCCGGCCAGAAGACGGAGCGCGTATTGCGCCGTGCTATCTTGGGCTACGACCGCGACGACCTGTATCTGGTCCCGCCCCGGACGGTGAATCAGCCCGTCACCAACGGCACCTCGACGAGTACCGACCCCACTCCATGAAGACATCCTCCCGCCCGGTGAAGACGCTGCTCGCGTGCCTGCTGGCCGCCTCGGTCGTCGCCCCCGTCGCCATGCCGCTGCCGGTGTACGCGCAGCAGCAGGCCCAGGAACTCGACCGCATCGTCGCCGTGGTGAACGAGGACGTGGTCCTGCGCAGCGAGCTCGATCGCGCGATCGCCAACATCCGCGGCCAGTACGCCGGCAAGGAAGCGCAGCTGCCGCCGGCCGACGTGCTGGAGCGCCAGGTGCTCGAGCGCCTCGTGCTGACCAAGCTGCAGGTGGCACGCGCACAGGAAACGGGTATCGCGGTCAACGACGAGGAAGTCGACCAGGCGATCGCCGCCATCGCGCAGCAGAACGGCGCGAGCGTCGAACAGCTGCGCCAGCGCGTGACGTCGGACGGCTCGACGTTCGACGAATTCCGCGCCTCGGTGCGCGAAGAGCTCACCCTGCAGCGCCTGCGCCAGCGTTTCGCGCAAGGCCGCATCAACGTGAGCGAAGCCGAGATCGAAGCCGCGATGGCCGCCACGGCGACCTCCGGCAAGCAGTACCACCTCGCCCACATCCAGGTCGGCCTGCCGGAGGGCGCGACGCCCGAGCAGATCGCGACCGCCCAGAAGAAGATCGAGGGCATCAAGGCCCTGATCGACAAGGGCGAGATGGACTTCGCGGCCGCGGCGGTCCGCTACTCCGACAGCCCGAACGCGCTCGAGGGCGGCGACCTCGGCTGGCGCGGCGGCGACGAGATCCCGAACGCCTTCGCGCGCCTCGTGCAGAACATGCAGCCCGGCCAGGTGACCGATCCGATCCGCGGGCCCAGCGGCTTCCAGCTGCTCCGGCTCGTCGAGGTCCGCGACGCCTCGCAGGGCCCGGCGCAGATGGTCACGCAGTTCCATGGCCGCCACATCCTGATCCGCGTCGGCGAAGGCAAGACCGACGAGCAGGCGCGCAGCGAAGCCGAGACGATCGCCGCGCGCATCGCCGGTGGCGCCGACTTCGCCGAACTCGCCAAGGCCAGCTCGCAGGACCAGAACAGCGCCGGCAAGGGCGGCGATCTCGGCTGGTTCGCGGCCGACGAATTCGGCCCGGAGTTCGCCGCGCAGATGAACGTGCTGCAGGACGGCCAAGTGTCCAAGCCTTTCCGCACGCAGGCGGGCTGGCACGTGGTGCAGCGCCTCGAGACGCGTCAGTCCAACGCGGCCGACCAGTCGCGCCGCGCGCAGGTCGCCGAGACGATCGGCCGTCGCAAGCTCGAGGAAGAGTGGAACCGCTACCTGCGCGAATTGCGCGGCGAGGCCTACGTCGACGTGCGCCTCGGCGCAGCCGCGCCTGCGCCGGCCACCTCCGGCGGCTGAAGTGGCACCGCTCCGGCTCGCGCTGGTCCCGGGTGAACCGGCCGGCGTCGGGCCCGAGCTCTGCGTGCGGCTCGCCCAGCGGCCGCGCTCGCACGCCCTGATCGCCCACGCCGATGCCGGCGTCCTGTCGGACGCGGCGGGCCGTGCGGGCGTCGCTCTCGCACTCGTCGATCCCGCCGACCCGGACGCGTCCTGTCCGGGCGTGCTCGGTCTCGTACCCGTTCCCGTCGTGAATCCCGCGGTGCCGGGCCGGCTCGACGTCGCCAATGCGCCTTCGGTGCTGCAGGCGCTCGATGCCGCCGCGCGCGGCTGCCTCGACGGTGCCTACGACGGGCTGGTCACCGGTCCGGTGCACAAGGCGATCGTCAATGACGCCGGCATCGCCTATTCGGGCACCACCGAGCGGCTCGCCGCGCAGGCCGGCTGCGACGTCGTGATGATGCTGGGCCACGACGATCTCCGCGTCGCGCTGGTGACGACGCACCTGCCCCTGAGCGCCGTGCCGGATGCGATCACCGCGCAGGCGGTCGAGCGCACGCTGCGGATCGTCGATGCCGCGCTGCGTCGCGATTTCGGAATCGCCGTACCGCGCGTCGCGGTGCTGGGACTGAACCCGCACGCGGGCGAGGACGGCCACCTCGGCGGCGAGGAAATTTCGGTGATCACGCCGACGCTCGTTCGCCTGCGGGCCGAAGGCCTCGACCTGCTCGGTCCGCTGCCGGCGGATACCGCGTTCCTGCCGGCCAAGCTCGCCGGCGTCGATGCGGTCGTCGCGATGTACCACGACCAGGGCCTGCCGGTGCTCAAGTACAGCGGCTTCGAGCGCGCGGTGAACATCACGCTGGGCCTGCCGTATCCGCGCGTGGCGGTCGACCACGGCACGGCCCTCGACCTCGCCGGCACGGGGCGCGCGGATCCGTCGAGCCTGTTCGCGGCCGCCGACCTGTGCCTGCGCCTGGCATCGAACCGACGCGCGGCTCGCCACCCGGCCTGACGTCGGGCGCTGCGGCATCACCGCGTACGTTCACGCGTCGCGACGGCTCGACGCATCTCCATCGCGTCCCGCATCGGCCGCTCGCGTCGCCGTCCGCCGCCTGCCCGATAATGGCCGCATGACCGCCTTCACCGAACCGCCGAAGAAACGCCTCGGCCAGCACTTCCTCCACGAGCGCGGGATCATCGACCGGATCGTGCTGGCGGTGGATCCGCAGCCCGGCGACCGGCTCGTCGAAATCGGCCCCGGCCAGGGCGCGATCACGTTCCCGCTGCTGGATCGCCATCACGAGCTGACGGTCATCGAGTTCGATCGCGACCTGATCGCGCCCCTCACGCAGGCGGCGCAGGCGCACGGCACGCTGCACGTCATCCATTCGGACGTGCTGCAGGTGGACTTCACGGCGCTCGCGGGCGACGGCACGATCCGGCTCGTTGGCAACCTGCCCTACAACCTGTCCTCGCCGATCCTGTTCCACGCGCTGGACCATGCCGCCGTCGTGCGCGACATGCACTTCATGCTGCAGAAGGAAGTGGTGGACCGCATGGCCGCCGGCCCCGGCAGCAAGGTCTACGGGCGGCTGGGCGTGATGCTGCAGGCCTATTGCCGCGTGACCCCGCTGTTCGACGTGCCGCCGGGCGCGTTCCGGCCGCCGCCGAAGGTCGATTCGGCGGTGGTCCGACTGGTGCCGCGGCCGGAGCCCGAGATCGCCGTGCACGACCGCGCGACGTTCGCGCGCGTCGTGCGCGACGCCTTCAGCCAGCGCCGCAAGACGCTGCGTAACGCCCTGTCCAACGTGTGCGACGCGGATGCGATCGCAGCCGCCGGCATCGACCCGACCCTGCGCGCGGAGCAGGTGCCGGTCGAGGCGTTCGTCGCGCTCGCCAACGCGCTCGCGCGCGACGCCGCGTGAAGCGCGGTTCCCCCGTCCCGCATCGCCACGTAAACTCGGGCGGATGAACGAACGCGAGCTCCATGCGATCGGCGTCGAGGTGCAGGCGCGCTATCTCGAAAGCGAGTCCGCGCCCGAGCAGGACCGCTACGTCTTCGCCTACACCGTCCGCGTGCAGAACCGCGGCAGCGTCGGCGCACGCCTGCTCGGCCGCCACTGGATCATCACCGACGCCCGCGGCCAGGTGCGCGAAGTCGACGGCGAAGGCGTCGTGGGGGAACAGCCGATGCTCGGGCCGGGCGAGGCGTTCGAATACACCTCGGGCGCGGTGCTGGAAACCGACCTCGGCACGATGCGCGGCAGCTACCGCATGCTCGCCGAGGACGGCACGCCGTTCGAGGCGCCGATTCCCGCGTTCACGCTCACCGTGCCGCGCACGCTGCACTGACGCATGACGGTCCGCGCGACGTGACTATCTGGGCCATCGGCGACCTGCAAGGTTGCTACGACGCGACGCAGCGCCTGCTCGAGCGCATCGCCTTCGATCCCGCGAAGGATCGCCTCTGGTTCTGCGGCGACCTCGTCAACCGCGGCGGGCAATCGCTGGAGACGCTGCGCCTCGTGCACTCGCTGCGCGCCCAGAGCGTGGTCGTGCTGGGCAACCACGACCTGTCGCTGCTCGCGATCGGCGAGCGGCGCGAAGAGGAGCAGCGCAAGGTCAACACCGACCTGCAGCGCATCGTCACCGCGCCCGACCGCGACGAGCTGCTCGGCTGGTTGCGCTCGCAGAAGCTGATGCACGTCGACCGCGAGCTGGGCTGGTCGATGGTGCACGCCGGCATCGCGCCGAAGTGGACGATCGCCATGGCCGAGCGGCACGCCCGCGAGGTCGAAAAGGTGCTGCAGGGCGACCAGTACGCGCGCCTGCTCAAGCACATCTACGGCGATGCGCCGGCATGGAACCCGCGGCTCGCGGGCATCGACCGCTGGCGCGCGATCATCAACATCTTCACCCGCATGCGAGTCTGCAGCCCGCGCGGCCGCATCGCGTTCGAGGACAAGGGCGCGCCCGGCACGCAGCCGGCCGGCCTCTATCCGTGGTTCTCGGTGCCGGGCCATGCGCCGCGCGACCTCAAGCTCGTCTGCGGACACTGGTCGGCGCTCGGGCTGTTCGTGGGCCAGGGCGTGCACGCGATCGATACCGGTGCCGTCTGGGGCGGCAAGCTCACCGCGCTGCGGCTGGACACCGACGAGTTGCAGGTCGCGCAGGTGCCGGGTCGCGACGTGCCGGCGCAGCCGCCGAAGGCGCGTTCGCAGGGCCGCAACGGGCGCCGCGACCACGATCGCGGCCGCGGCCCGCGGCCACCGAAGCCCGCCGCGGGCTGACCCACGCGGTCGTCGCGCCGGCGCGACCCGCGACGGCGGCTCCCTGCGCTACGTGCGTGCCGCCCGCGCGCGCACGAGGTCCACGAAATCGAACGCGTGCGCATGCTTCGCGTCCGCCGCATGGTGCGTTCGCGCGACCTCCGACCATTCGTCCGCCGGGAAGGGCGGGAACCACGTGTCCGCGCGCGGTGCGACGGTGTCGACGAGCGTGAGGTGCAGCCACGTCGCGATCGGCAGCGTGGCTTCGAACACGCCACCGCCGCCGATCACGGCGATCTCCTCGCCGCCGTCCTCGCGCACGCGCTCGAGCGCGGCCTCGATGCTCGGCACCGCTTCCATGCCGTCGAACGGCACCCGTCCACTGCGACTCAGCACGAGGTTGAGCCGGCCCGGCAGCGCGCGGCCGAGCGATTCGGCCGTGCGGCGTCCCATCAGCATCGGCCTGCCCAGCGTCAACGCCTTGAAGCGCTTGAGATCGTCCGGCAGGTGCCAGGGAAGCCCGCCGTCCACGCCGATCGCACGTTCGCGGTCGTAGGCGACGACGATCGAGACGCGCATCAGACGGCCACCGGTGCCTTGATGGCGGGATGCGGGTCGTAGCCCTCGATCGCGATGTCGTCGTAGGTGAACGCGAACAGGTCGGTGACCGCCGGGTTCAGTCGCAGCGTCGGCAGGGCGCGCGGCGCGCGCGTGAGCTGCTCGCGCGCCTGCTCGACGTGGTTGGAGTAGAGGTGCGCATCGCCGAGCGTGTGCACGAAGTCGCCGACGCCGAGGCCGCAGACCTGCGCCACCATGTGCGTCAGCAGCGCGTAGCTCGCGATGTTGAACGGCACGCCGAGGAAGATGTCGCCGCTGCGCTGGTAGAGCTGGCAGCTGAGCTTTCCGTCCGCCACATAGAACTGGAACATCGTGTGGCAGGGCATCAGCGCCATCTTCGGCAGGTCGGCCACGTTCCACGCGCTGACGATCAGGCGGCGCGAATCGGGGTTGCGCCTGATCTCGTCGACGACCCACCTGATCTGGTCGATCTCGCTGCCGTCGCTGCCGGTCCAGCGGCGCCACTGCTTGCCATAGACGGGGCCGAGCTCGCCCTCGGCATCGGCCCATTCGTCCCAGATGCTGACCTTGTTCTCGCGCAGGTAGGCGATGTTGGTCTCGCCGCGCAGGAACCAGAGCAGCTCGTGGATGATCGAGCGCAGGTGGAGCTTCTTGGTGGTGACCAGCGGGAAGCCTTCGCCCAGGTCGAAGCGCATCTGCCAGCCGAACACGCTGCGCGTGCCGGTGCCGGTGCGGTCCGCCTTGTCGGTGCCGTGCTCCAGCACGTGCCGGAGCAGGTCGAGGTAGGCGCGCATGCGCGTCAGTCCGCCGCGACGACCGGCTGCGGCTGCAGCGTCGGCGACGTACGCGCACGCCACAGGCAGTACAGGCCGAAGGCGAACACCGGAAGCTCCAGCACCTGCCCCATCGTCAGCCAGCCGAACGCGAGATACCCGAGCTGCTCGTCGGGCACGCGCACGAACTCGACCAGGAAGCGGAAGGTCGCGTAGAGGATCGCGAACAGGCCGCCGACGGCGTAGCGCGGTCGCGGGCGGCTCGAGAACCACCACAGGATCGACGCCATGACGATGCCCTCGAGCGCGGCCTGGTACAGCTGCGACGGATGCCGCGCGAAGACGTCGAGCACGCCCTTGGCGTGCAGCTCCCGCAACTGCTGCATCGGCATCCCCACGTACGGCTCGGGCAATGCGCGCGGGAAGATCACACCCCAGTCGCCGCCGGTGGGCTTGCCCCACAACTCGCCGCCGATGTAGTTGCCGAGACGACCGAAGCCGAGCCCCGGCGGCACCAGCGGCGCCAGGAAATCCATCGCATCCATGAAATGCATCCGCCGGCGCCGGCACCACAGCCAGACGCCGGCCATCACGCCGAGCAGGCCGCCGTGGAAACTCATGCCGCCTTCCCAGATGCGGAAGATCAGCAGCGGGTTCTCGACGAAATCGCCGAAGGCGTAGAACAGGATGTAGCCGATGCGACCGCCCAGCACGACGCCGAGCATCCCGTAGAACAGGAGATCGCCGAAGGCCTGTTCGTCCACGCCGGGCAGGCGCCCCGCGCGGATGCGGCGACGCCCGAGCAACCAGGCCGCGATGAAGCCCAGCATGTACATCACGCCGTACCAGTGCACCTGCACGGGGCCCAGGTGGAGCGCGATGGGATTGATGTCGTGCAGGTACGTCATCGGGGACGGAGGCCGGCGGCGGGGTCGACCGGTATTGTCACCGTTGGCGACGCCCGCGTCATGGCCGGGACGCGCGGCGATGCGGCCCGCACGTCAGAGCAGGTGCGGGCGGTCGGGCAGCTCGTTGCTGTCCACGTAACCGTGCGGTCGCGGGAAATGCCGCTCCAGCAGCGCCGAGATCGCCTCGATCGCGCGCAGCACGCCGGCTTCCGTGTCGCCTGCGCGCATCGCCGACTCCAGGTCGTGGCAGATGGCCGCCCAGTCGGCATCGTCGACGCGGCCGTTGAAGCCGCGGTCGGCGACGATCTCGATCGCGCGGTCGGCCAGCAGCATGTACACGAGCACGCCGTTGTTGGCCTCCGTGTCCCACGCGCGCAGGCGCGAGAACACCTCGAGCGCGCGCTCGCGCGGGCGGTGGCCGACCAGCGCCAGCCTCAGCGGCAGTGCGGCCTCGACCGCGAAGCAGATCTCGCCCGTGTGGCGCGCCTCGCTCGCCGCGATGGCGCCGGCGATGCGCTCGAGCATGTCGGGCGGGAATACGCGCGCCGACGACGGCGCGAAGAGGTGCCTGAGCGCGCGCATCACCAGCCCCCGGAGGCGCCGCCGCCCCCGCTCATGCCGCCACCGCCGCCCCAGCCACCACCGCCGCCGAAGCCGCCGCCACCGAAACCGCCACCGCCGAATCCCCCACCGCCGAAGCCGCCGCCCCACCAGCCGCCGAGGCCGGCGTCGCGCGCGTAGCGAACGCGACGTCCGCCGGAGAGGCCCATGACGAATCCGATGAAGCCGCCGATCGCACCGATGAACACGCTCGCGAGCAGCCAGGCGATCGCGCCGGCGGCGATGCCGCCTGCGATGCCGCGGAAGAACGCCGGCGTGCGGCCGAACAGACCGCGCACCATCTGCGCCACGAAGAACGCGGCGATCAGCGCCAGCATCGGATTGCCGCGCATGCCGCCGCCGGACGACGGGGCCTCCTGCGCGGCCATCGGCGCGGGCAGCGGTTCGCCGTCGATCACCTGCGTGATGACCTTGGTGGCGTCCATAAGCCCGCCGGCGTAGTCGCCCTGCTTGAAACGCGGCGCCATGTATTCGTTGATGACGCGGATCGCCGTGGCGTCCGGCAGCGCGCCCTCGAGCCCGTAACCGACCTCGATGCGCGCGCGATGGTCGTCCTTGGCGACCACGACCAGCACGCCGTCGTCCACCTTCTTCCGGCCGAGCTTGTACTGCTCGAAGGCGCGGACGGCGTACTCCTCGATCTCCTCGGGCTTGGTCGTCGGCACCATGAGGATCTGCAACTGCGCACCCTTGCGCTGCTGCAGCGCCAGCGCCTGTTGCTCGAGCTGCTGGCGCGCCTGCACGTCGAGCGTCGCGGTGGTGTCCACCACCGGCGACGTCAACGGCGGGATCGGCGCGAGCTGCTGCGCGATCGCCTGGAAGGCGGTCGCCAGCAGCGCGATCGCGGCGACCGCGAGCAGGCGCGACCGCGTCATCGGCGCGGACTCAGCCCTGCGGCACGGTGGCGGGCGCGGTCGACGGCGCGGGGGCGCTCGACGGCGGCAGCGCCTGGCCCTGCGGGGCCTGCGGCTGCGCCTGCGGCGCCGGCATCGCCTGCGGCGCGGTCTGCACGGGCGGCGGCGTGCCGAAGTCGACCGTCGGCGCGTTCGAGATCTGCGCCTCGTTCTCGACCGTGAAGTTCGGCTTCGGCTTGTAACCGAACATCTTCGCGGTGAGGTTCGTCGGGAACTGGCGGATGTACGTGTTGTAGTCCTGCACGGTCGTGATGTAGCGCTGGCGCTCCACCGTGATCCGGTTCTCGGTGCCTTCAAGCTGCGCCTGCAGCTGCAGGAAGTTCTGGTCGGCCTTGAGCTGCGGGTACTGCTCGCTCACCACCAGCAGCCGGCTCAGCGCGCCCTGCAGCTGCGTCTGCGCGGCCTGGAACTGCGCGAGCGAATTCGGGTCGTTCGCATTGACGTTGATGCTGCCCACGCGCGCGCGGGCTTCGGTCACTTCCGTCAGCACGCGTTCCTCGTGGCTGGCGTAGCCCTTCACCGTGGCGACCAGGTTCGGCACCAGGTCGGCGCGACGCTTGTAGACGTTGAGCACCTGGGACCAGGCCGCGTTCACCGCCTCGTCCTTCTGCTGGATCGTGTTGTAGCCGCAGCCGCTCAGTAGCGTGGCGAGCGTGAGCAGCAACAGGGCGTTGAGGAGCTTGCGCATCGGAAGGCCTCGGTCGTGATCGATGGTGCCGGCGGGGCCATACCCTACCGGCAGCGGCAATAAATACGCCGTGACGGCCGGTCCGGCTAGGGTTCGAGCTGCCGACGCGCCGCGCGGCGACGGGCGGTCAGGTTCAGCACCTCGACGATCGCCGAGAACGCCATCGCGCCATAGATGTAGCCCTTCGACAGGTGCAGCCCGAAGCCTTCGATGACGAGGTAGACGCCGACCAGCACGATGAAGGCGAGCGCGAGCATCTTGACCGTCGGGTTCTCGTCGATGAAGCGCCCCAGCGGCTTGGACGCCAGCAGCATCACGGCGACCGCCAGCAGGATCGCGCCGACCATCACCGCCTTCTGGTTCGCCATGCCCACCGCGGCGATGACCGAGTCGAGCGAGAACACGATGTCGATCACGGCGATCTGCGCGATCACCATGCCGAACGACGCGGCCGGCCGGGTGTGGATGTCCTCCTCCTCGGGTTCCCCGACGATGAGGTCGCGGATCTCGCCGGTGCCCTTCACCAGCAGGAAGAGGCCGCCGACGATCAGCACGAGGTCGCGCACCGAGATCCCGCGGCCGAACAGCTGGAACAGCGGATCGGTCAGGCCCGCGAGCCAGGCCAGCGTGAGCAGCAGCGCGATGCGCGTGAGGCAGGCGACTGCGATGCCGAAGCGCCGGGCGCGGTCGCGCTGCGCGTAGGGCAGCTTGCTCACCGCGATCGAAATGAACACCAGGTTGTCGATGCCCAGCACGATCTCGATCGCGCTCAGCGTGAGCAGCGTGATCCAGGTCTGGGGGTCGAGCAGCATCTCCATCACGCGGCGTCCGTCGGCATCGGGTCGCGCAGTTTACGCGGCGGCCGGCCAGACGCGCGGCAGCAGGATCGCGGCCCAGGTGACCACCACGTTGAGCATCATCACGAAGACCGCGGCGGAGCCCATGTCCTTGGCGCGGCCCGCGAGCTCGTGGAATTCGGCGCCGTAGCGCTCGATCACCGCCTCGATCGCGGAATTCAGCAGCTCGACCGCCATCACCGCCAGCATCGAGCCGATCAGCAGCGCGCGCTCGACGCCGCCATCGCCCAGCCACCAGGCCAGCGGCGCGAGCACCGCGAACAGCCAGACCTCGAGCCGGAACGAGGACTCGTGCTTCCATGCGGCGCAGAGGCCCTGCACCGACCAGCGCGCCGCCTTCACGATGCGCAGCGGATGGCGCGGCAGGTGTCCGACGGTGTCGGCCATGGCAGTCCTCATGATCACGGATCGCGGGCGGCGCCGGCCGCAGAGGCGGCCGGGACGGTGCGCGGCTCCCCGCCGCGGCCTCCGGATTCTCTCACGCGACCGGCACGCCGGCCCGCGGCCTGCGCTGAATGCGCGCGCCGCCGCCGCGAACGGATCAGTCCTCGTGGATGGCCACGCCGCGGCTGCCGTCCGGCCGCACCCAGGCGCGGAACATGCTGCCGCTGTTGAACGGCATGGCGATGTTGCCGTCGCGGTCCAGCGCGATCGCGCCGCCGTCGCCGCCCATGGCCGGGATGACCTTGTTGATGACCTCGTTCGCCGCGGCCTCGAGGCTGTCGCCGCGGTACTCGACGCGCGCACAGATGTCGCGCGCGGCGTTCGCGCGGATGTAGTACTCGCCCCAGCCGGTGCCGGACACGCCGCAGCGCTCGTCGGCCCAGGTGCCGGCGCCGATGATGGGGGAGTCGCCGATGCGGCCCCAGCGCTTGTTGGTCATGCCACCCGTACTGGTGCCGGCGGCGATATGGCCGGCGCGATCGAGCGCGACCGCGCCGACGGTGCCGAGGTAGCGGCGAACGTTGCCGTCGTCGCCCGCGATCACCGCGGTCTTCTGCGTGGCCTCCTTGCGCTGCGCTTCCTCCAGCTGCCGGCGGCGCATGGGCGTGTCGAACCACGAATTCGGCACGCGCTCGATGTCCTTCTGCGTGTCCGCGAACGCTTCCGCACCCGCGCCCGCGAGCATCACGTGCGGGCTATGTTCCATCACCGCGCGCGCCAGCCTGATCGGGCTGCGCACCGTGGTGACGCCGGCGACCGCGCCCGCGCGGCGCGTATGGCCTTCCATGATCGCGGCATCGAGTTCGTGCCCGCCTTTCGCGTTGAACACCGCGCCCTTGCCGGCGTTGAAGCGCGGCGATTCCTCCAGCACGCGGATCGACGCTTCCACCGCGTCGATGGCCGCGCCGCCGGACCGCAGCACGCTGTTGCCGGCGTCGAGGGCGCGGCCGAGCGTCTCGCGGATTTCCTTCTGGTCCGCCGCGCTCAGCGATTCCTTCGGCACGAAGCCGGCGCCGCCGTGGATCACCAGGGCCGTCCTGCCAGAGGGAGGAGCGGGGTCGTGGGACTGGGCATTCGCGGTCATGGCGAGGGCGAGCAGGCAAAGGGGAAGGATGCGCATGAGGGGCTCCACTGGAGGGCCGGAGCATAGCGGCGACGACGCCTCGTCCGCGATCCGCCATGCCTGCTTTTCGACGGTGCGGTGCAACACGAATCTTGACGGGGCCGTCACGTTGCTGACCGTCGCGGACCCTTCGCGAAATCCCTTCACATCGCGAAAAACCCGCTGTTTTTCCGCGATAAACCTCGGCATCGCGTTGAGCGGCCGCCGGAGACAAACGTGAAAGCTGTACGGGTTCGGCCATCTATGCTTGACAGCGTTCAACCAGCGTTCGGATTGTCGGCTCCGCGCCGCGACCCGTGGCGCGAGTGACGCGGTTCCAGGTGGACCCGCGCCTTCCCCCACTTCTGATGGAGCAGCAATGAACAGCAAGCGCGTCCTCGCGTTCGCCATCTCGATGGCCCTGTGCTCGACCGCCGCCAACGCCGGCACCCTCGTCCGCGCCGCCAAGGAGCGCATCGAAGGTCAGTACATCGTCGTGTTCAACCCGCAGAGCCTGTCGGTGCCCGCCGGCCTCGCTCGCGAGCAGGGCCTGGCACGCGCGGCGGAAAATGCCGCCGTCGACATCGCCGCCAAGCACGGTGGCGACGTGCGCATGGTCTACCGCAATGCCGTGCAGGGCATGGTGGTTCGCGCGCCGGAGGCGGTGGTCGCACGCATGCTCAAGGATCCGCGCATCGCGTTCATCGAGGAAGACGCGGTGGTCCATGCCGACGCCACGCAGAGCGGCGCGACCTGGGGCATCGATCGCATCGACCAGCGGTCGCTGCCGCTGAGCGGCACCTACACCTACGACTACACCGGCTCCGGCGTGCGCGCGTACGTCATCGATACCGGCATCCTGTCCAGCCATTCCGAGTTCGGCGGGCGCGTGCTCGCCGGCTACACCGCGGTCAGCGACGGCCGCGGCACCACGGACTGCAACGGCCACGGCACGCACGTGGCGGGCACGATCGCCGGCGCCACCTACGGCGTCGCCAAGTCGGCGCGCCCGGTGCCGGTGCGCGTGCTCGGCTGCGACGGTTCGGGCACGAACTCGGGCGTCATCGCGGGCATCGACTGGGTGCGCACCAACGCGGTGAAGCCGGCCGTGGCGAACATGTCGCTCGGCGGCGGCGCGTCCTCGGCGGTCGACACCGCGGTGAACAACCTGTCGAACTCGGGCGTGACGGTGGTGGTGGCGGCGGGCAACGACAACGCGAACGCCTGCAACTACTCGCCGGCACGCGCGGCGGGCGCGATCACGATCGGTGCGACCACGTCGTCCGATGCCCGCGCCTCGTACTCGAACTACGGCTCCTGCCTCGACCTGTTCGCACCGGGCAGCTCGATCCGCTCGGCCTGGTACACCAGCACCACGGCGACCAACACGATCAGCGGCACGTCGATGGCATCGCCGCACGTCGCCGGTGCGGTGGCGCTCTACCTGCAGCGCAGCCCCTCGGCTTCGCCGTCGACCGTGCGCAACTGGCTGAAGACCAACGGCACGGCGAGCAAGGTCACCAGCGCGGGCAGCGGCTCGCCGAACATCCTGCTGTACTCGCGTTGATCGATCGGGTGTGACGGGAAGGCGGCCTCCGGGCCGCCTTCCTCATTGCGAGCGCAGCGCCTCGATCGGATCGAGCCGCGACGCCTTGCGCGCCGGATAGAAGCCGAAGAACAGGCCGGTCGCGATCGAGAATGCCGCCGCGAGCAGGATCACCGTGGCGTCGAGTTTCACCGGCAGCGAGCCGAACTTGCCGACCGCCAGCGCGCCGCCCATGCCGATCAGGATGCCGAGTGCGCCGCCGATGAGCGAGATCAGCATCGCCTCGGCCAGGAACTGCCGCTGGATGTCGCCCGGCCCGGCGCCGACCGCCATGCGCAGGCCGATCTCGCGGATGCGCTCGGTCACCGACACCAGCATGATGTTCATGATCCCGATGCCGCCTACGATGAGCGAGATGCCCGCCACCGCGCCGAGCAGCAGCGACATGAGCTTGGTCGTCTGCGTGCGGGTGGCGACCACCTGCGCGATGTTGCGCACGTTGAAGTCGTCCTCGTCGCCGGGCTGGATCTTGTGCCGCTGGCGCAGCAGCGCCTCGATCTCGCCCTGCGCGTAGTCGAGGTCCTTCGCGTCGGCCACGCCGACCGCGATCTGCATGACGGCGCCCGCCGGCAGGCCCATCGCGCCCATGAGCCGGCGACGCGCGGTCTCCAGCGGCACCACGACGAGGTCATCCTGGTCCTGGCCGAAGCCGCCCTGCCCCTTGGACTTCAGCACGCCCACCACGGTGAACGGCACGCGGCCCATCCGGACGGTCTGGCCGACCGCCTCCTCGTCGCCGAACAGTTCGCGGCGCACTGTCTCGCCGAGGATCACGGACTTGGCGCCGGCGTAGTCCGAGGTGGAGAAACCCTCGCCGCTCGCCAGCTCCCAGCCGTTGATCTCGAACCAGTCGGCCTGCACGCCCTGCCATTGCGACTGCGTGTTGTTCTCGGCGAACACCACCTGCGAATTGCCGCGCAGCGTGCCGGTGACGCGGTCGATCTCGGGGATTTCCTGCCGGATCGCGTCGGCGTCGTCCTCGCTCAGGGTGAAGAACGAGCTCGACGACATGCGCACGCCGCCGAAGCCGCGTCCCGCGCCCGGGCTGATGTCCAGCCGGTTCGAGCCCAGGCCCGACACGAGCTTGTCGATTTCCGCCTGCGTGCCCTGCCCGACCGAGACCATCACGATCACCGCGGCGATGCCGATGATCACGCCCAGCGACGTCAGCGCGCTGCGCAACCAGTTGCCGCGCAGCGAGAACGTCGCGGTGCGAAGCGTTTCGGTGAACTTCATGTCGCGCCCTCCGTCCACGGCCCGGCATCGGGCGGCGCGATGTCCGGCACGCGGTTGCTCTCGTTCTGCTCGTGCAGTTCGCCGTCGCGCATCACGAAGACGCGGTCGGCGTGCACGGCGACTTCGGGATCGTGCGTGATCAGCACGACGGTGTGGCCGTCGTCGCGCAGGCGCTTGAAGAGCGCGAGGATTTCCTCGCCCGTCTTGGTGTCGAGCGCGCCGGTCGGCTCGTCCGCCAGCAGGACCGGCGGCGAATTGATCAGCGCGCGCGCGATCGCGACGCGCTGCTGCTGGCCGCCCGAAAGCTCGCTCGGCCGGTGGTGCACGCGCGTGCCGAGGCCCACGGCCTCCAGCGCGGCCTGCGCGCGCCGCAGGCGCTCGGCGCGCGGCACTTCGGAGTAGGACAGGGGCATCGCCACGTTCTCGAGCGCATCCATCCGCGTGAGCAGGTTGAAGCCCTGGAACACGAATCCGATCGTGCGCAGGCGCAGCTGCGCGCGCTGCTCCGCGTCGAGCGTCGCGATGTCCACACCGTCGCAGAGGTAGACGCCCTCGCTGGGCGTGTCGAGGCAGCCGAGCAGGTTCATCAGCGTCGACTTGCCGGAACCCGACGGCCCCATGATCGCGACGAACTCGCCGCGGCCGATCGACATGTGCACGTCGCGCAGCGCCACCACCTCGGCCTCGGTGCCGGCCGAGTAGACCTTGCCGAGGCCGCGCGTCTCGATGACCGCCTCGGTCACGGCGCCTTGCGCTCCGCACCGGTGATCACGGTGTCGCCCTGCTTCGGCGCGCCCGACACTTCGGTGAAGCTGCCGTCGCTCGCACCCAGTCGCGCCATCACCATCTTGGGCTTGCCGGCCACCAGCAGGTACAGCGGCGCGCGGCGCGCGCTGAGCAGCGCGTCGAGCCCGCTGTCCCAGCGCTGCTGCTGATCCGGCGTGAGCAGCGCGCGGAACCCCGCGAACTGCTGCGTCATGCGCTGCGCCATGCGTTGGCGCATCGCGCCCGCATCGGGCCCGCCACCGCCGGTGCCACCGCCCGTGGCGCCGCGACCGCCGCCCGGGCCGCCGCCGAACAACCGGCTGCCGCCGCCCTGCTGCGCCATCGCCGCGCGACGCGCCTTCTGGCGTTCGCGCATCTCGGTCGCCGCCTCGTCGTACGCGGCGCGCTGCACCGGCGTCGGCGACAGCGACGCGACGAGCCGGTCGATCTCCTCGGTCACGCCCTGGCCGCCACCGCCCGCGGCGGCTTCGCCCGCGGACGCCTGCATCGCCGCCTGCTCCTCGTCGCTGGGCTTGTAGCGCAACGCGGCATTCGGCACGCGCAGCACGTCGTCGCGGCGCGACACCTCGATCTCGGCGTTCGCGGTCATGCCCGGCAGCAGCGTGCCGTCGCGGTTGTCGACCCGGATCACCACCGGATACGTCACCACGTTGTTCGTCGTCGTCGCCGACAGCCGTACCTGCGCGACTTCGCCGCGGAAGCGGCGATCGGGGAACGCATCGACCGTGAACGACGCGCGCTGCCCGACCTTGACCTGCCCGATGTCGGCCTCGTCGACCGCGAGCTCGATCTTCATCTGCGACAGGTCCTCGGCCAGCTTGAACAGCTCCGGCGCCTGGAAGCTCGCGGCGACGGTCTGGCCCGGCTCGATGCTGCGCGTGAGTACGACGCCGTCCACCGGGGAGCGGATCTCGGTCCGCGCGAGGTTCACGCGCGAGGTGCGCGTGCCCGCCTGCTGCTGCGCGATCTGCGCGCGGCTCGCGGTCAGCGTGGCGCGTGCACGCTCGAGCGTGGCGCGTGCAAGGTCCACATCGGCCTGTGCGACGAGCTTCTGCCGGCCGAGCTCGGCCTTGCGGCGGTAGTCCGCCTCGGCATTGCGCAGCGTCGCCGCGGCTTCGGCCGAATTGGCCTGCGCCGCGTTGATGGCCGCGCTGCCCTGCGCGATCTGCGCCTCGTAGGTGCTGGGATCGATGCGCGCAAGCACCTGGCCCTTGCCCACATGGTCGTTGAAGTCGACGTAGACGTCGGTGACCTTGCCGGACACCTCGCTGCCGACCACGACCGTGGAGATCGCGCTCAACTGGCCGGTCGACGAGATGACGACGCGGATGTCGCCGCGGTCGATCTTCGCCGTGCGGTAGCCACCGCCCGCGGCGGTCGCGCCACGTTGGTGTTTCCACGCCCAACCGGCGGCGATCGCGACGACGGCGACAAGGGCTAGCGCGACGAGGCCGCGGCGGCGGGCGGGACGGACGGGGGCGGCAGGTCGGCTCATTCGGATCCGGGGATGGAAGGCTGCAGAAAGGCGTCAACGCCCGTCAACGCACGAGGTCGCGCGCGGTTGACAGGCATCAGCGCTGGAAATGGATGGTGGCGACGGTGCCGCGCCCGGGCGTGCTCTCGAGCTCGACCGGCCAGCGGAAGCGTTCGCCCAGCCGGCGCACGATCGAAAGGCCGATGCCCATGCCTTCGCCGCCGCCGTCGCGATCGTGGCGGAAGAACGGATCGAACGCCTTGGCGAGCGTGTCCTCCGACATCCCGATGCCGGTATCGCGCACTTCGATGCGGTCGGGGCGCAGCACCACGTCGACCCGGCCCGCCTCGGTGAAGCGCACCGCGTTGCTCAGCAGGTTGCCCACCATCAGCGACAGCACGCGGCGCGGGGCGTCCACCGCGCCACCGCCTTCGTCGATCACGCGCAGTTCGACCGGCTTGTCGCCGACCTGCCGGCGCGCCAGCTCGACCTCGTCGTCGACGACCTCGTGGACGTCGAAGCGCTCGCGCTCGGCCTCCACCTCGGTGTCGCGCGCGAGGATGAAGAACGCGTCGATCACCGACTGCATGTCGTGGCCCGCGCGCTGGATGCGCGCGACGGCGCGCTGCGAGCGCTCGGGAAGCGCGCTGTCCGCGGCCATGAGGTCCGAGGCCACGCGGATCACCGTGAGCGGCGTGCGCAGCTCGTGGCTCGCATCGCGGGTGAACCGGCGCTCGCGGTCGATGAAGTCCGATACGCGCGCGGCCATGCCCCGCAGCGCGTGCGCGAGGCGACGCACTTCCAGCCCGGCGTCCACCGGCAGGTTGTGCGGCGAGAGCGGTCCCGTGTTCGGCGACAACGGATCCCAGCGGGCGACGACCCCGGCCAGCCACGTCACCGGGGCCACCATCCGCTTGGAGGTGCGGTAGGTCAGCCACGCGGAGACGTAGGTCACCAGCAGCGCGAGCAACAGGCTGAGGCCGCCGGTCCAGAAGACGGCGGCATCACTGAAGGACGGGTCGAAGCTGAGGTAGATCGTGCCTTGCGGCCGTCGGTCGACGACCGTCGCACGTGCGCCCCAGAACGGCACCCGGACGCCCGGCGGAAGGTTCCGCAGGTCGTCCGGGACGCTGGCGGCGGACGCGCCCGCCGGTACGAAATACGTCGCCATCCGCGAGTTGTGCGGCAGCGACGCGCCGCGCGAGGCATTCACCTGCGTCCAGGCGCTGGCGGCTTCGTCGGCCAGGCGGTCCCGCAGCAGGACGTGGCGTACGCCGAACTCGGCGCACGCGATGCCGAACGCCATCACCAGGCTCGCGGCGAGAGCCTGGACGACGAAAGCGATTTTGATCTTACGGGGTAGCCCGTGCGGCATGCGGTCGCCGGATCACTCCGGCGGCTGGCTGATATCCGCGATACGGTAACCGGCCGACTGCACGGTGTGCAGCAGCTGCTTGTCGAAGGGCTTGTCGATCGTCTTGCGCAGGTTGTACAGGTGGCTGCGAAGGGTGTCGGAATCCGGCAGGCCGTTGCCCCAGATCTCACGCTCGATCTCCTGCCGGCTCACCACGCGGGGCGACTCGCGCATCAGGATCGTCAGCAGGCGCAGGCCGATCGGCGAGAGCTGCAGCTCGACGCCACCGCGGGTCACGCGCAGGCTGGCCGGGTCGAGCACGAGGTCGGCCACCTTCAGCACCTCGCCGCCGACCTGGCGCCGCTCGCGGCGGATCAGGGCGCGCAGGCGGGCCTCGAGCTCCTGGATCGCGAAGGGCTTGGTCAGGTAGTCGTCGGCGCCGGCGGACAGGCCGGTGAGCTTCTCGTCGAGCGTGTCGCGCGAGGTCAGCATCAGCACCGGGGTCGACTTGCGCGCTTCCTCACGGAGCCGCTTGCATACTTCCACGCCGTCCAGGCGCGGCAGCATCAGGTCGAGCACCAGCACGTCGTAGCTGTTCTCGGCGGCCAGCCGGTAGCCGTCGAGGCCGTCGGCCGCATAGTCCACCTCGAAGCCGCGGCTCTCGAGGTATTCGCCCATCATCTCGGAAATGTTGCGGTTGTCCTCGATGATGAGGACGAGGCCGCCGTCTCGGTTGGTCTGCATGTGAGGAGCCCTCCTTCAGTTTTGTGAAAGGTGCCCGCCGCCAAGTCTAGACGCTGTGAAGACCGAACGTTTTTCTCAACTCCTGCAGACCTCGATGAACGACCGCATCCTCGCTCCCCTACTGCTGCTCGGCTCCAACGTGTTCATGACCTTCGCGTGGTATGGCCACCTGAAGTTCAAGAACGTCCCGCTCCGGTGGGTGATCCTCGCCAGCTGGGGCATCGCGCTGTTCGAATACTGCCTCCAGGTGCCCGCCAACCGCCTCGGCAGCAACGTGTACAGCGCGCCGCAGCTCAAGGGCATGCAGGAGATCCTCACGCTGCTGGTGTTCGCGGTGTTCTCGATCTGGTTCCTCGGCCAGCCGCTCAAGTGGAACCACTGGGCCGGCTTCGCGCTCATCGTCGTGGCCGGCTGGCTGATCTTCCTCGAGTGACAGGCGCGGCGCATGATCCGCCCATGACGACGCGACGCTTCGCCAGCTTTCGCGAGTTCTATCCGTTCTATCTCGAGGAGCACTCGCATCCGGTGAGCCGACGGCTGCATTTCGTCGGGACGCTGGGCGTGCTCGGCTTCATCGCCGCGAGCATCGCCACGCGCGATGCGCGCTGGCTGATCGGAGCGCCCCTGTGCGGCTACGGCTTCGCCTGGGCCGGTCACTTCGTCTTCGAGAAGAACCGGCCCGCCACGTTCCGGCACCCGCTCTACTCGCTGATGGGCGACTGGGTGATGTTCAAGGACATCCTGACCGGTCGCGTCCGGCTCTAGTACGCCGCGCTGCCGTCAGCGGCCGCGCTCCTCCGCCTTCGCGCGATCCCAGTACGCATCCTGTGCTTTGAGGTCCAGCGCCGCGAGATCGACGCCATCGCCGGCGGCGAAACGCTCCATCGCGCGGAAACGGCGTTCGAATTTCGCGTTCGCACGGCGTATCGCTGCGCCCGGGTCGACCTTCGCATGCCGCGCGAGGTTCGCGGCGACGAACAGCAGGTCGCCGATCTCGTCCTCGAGCCGGTCGCGCGCGCCGTCGTCGCCTTGCGCGAGCGCGGCGAACTCCACGCGCACGTCCTCGATCTCCTCGTGCAGCTTGTCGATCACCGGCGCGGGGCCGGGCCAGTCGAAGCCCACCGTCGCCGCGCGCTTTTGCAGCTTCACGGCGCGCTGCCATTCCGGCAGGCCGCGCGCGATGCCCGCTAGCACGCTGGTATCGACGTCGCCGCTCGACTCGCGCTCCGCGCGCTTGATCGCCTCCCAGCTCGCGGTCTGCGCCTCGGCATCCTCGAAGCTCGCGTCCCCGAAGACGTGCGGATGGCGACGCACCATCTTGTCGTTGATCGACTCGACGACGTCGGCGAACGCGAACGCGCCCTGTTCTTCGGCCATCCGCGCGTGGAAGACCACCTGCAGCAACAGGTCGCCGAGCTCGCCGCACAGGTCGGCGGTATCACCGCGTTCGATCGCGTCGGCGACCTCGTACGCTTCTTCGATGGTGTACGGCGCGATCGTCGCGAACGTCTGCTGCAGGTCCCACGGGCAGCCCCCGTTCGGGTCGCGCAGGCGCGCCATGATCGCGAGCAGCGTGCGCACGTCGCGCGGATCGCCCGCCAGGCTCATTTCGAGAGTGCCGCCTGCGCCGCCGATGTCCATTCCTGCCAGCGCAGCTCCGGATCGCCGATCGCGATGAAGTCGCCGTTGAGCAGCGTTTCGCGCACGTTGTAGCGAAGCGGGCGGCCGCGCGGGTCGACGACCTGCCCGCCCGCGCCTTCGAGGATGGCCTGCCCGGCGGCGGTGTCCCATTCGCAGGTCGGCCCGAAACGCGGGTAGAGGTCGAGCCCGCCCTCGGCGATGCGGCAGAACTTGAGCGAGGAACCGAGATTCAACTGCTCGACATCGCCGTGCGCCCGCATGGCATCGATGAAGGCCTCGCTGCGGCCGTCCTTGTGCGAACGACTGGCGGCGACCTGCATCGGCTGCGAGGCCGGCGCGCGCACGCGCACGGCGCGGTCGTCCGCGCCCGCACCGTCGCGACGGAAGGCGCCGTGCGAGGCACCACCGTGCCAGACGATGCCCGTTACGGGCGCCTGGATGACGCCCCACGTGGCGACGCCGTCCTCGACCAGCGCGATGTTCACGCTGAACTCGCCATTGCGCTTCACGAACTCGCGCGTCCCGTCGAGCGGATCGACGATCCAGAGCCGTCGCCATTCGCGGCGGACCTCGTGCGCGACCTTGTGCTCGGCTTCTTCCGACAGCACCGGGATGTCGGGCGTCAGTCGCCCGAGCCCCGCGGCGATGCAGCGGTGCGAGGCGAGGTCGGCCTCCGTCAACGGCGACGCGTCGGTCTTGCGTTCGACGTCGAAGTCGGCGCCGTAGACCTCGAGGATCGCGGACGCCGCATCGCAGGCCAGCGCGATGACGGATTCGCGCAGGGATGCATCGATCATCGGTTCGACCTCAGCCATTCGCGGGTGATGAACAACGCCGCGATGGAGCGGCCTTCGGAAAAATCGTCGCGCAGGATCAGCGCGTCGAGCGCGTCGAGCTTCCACGGCACGACGTCGAGCGGCTCGGGCTCGTCGCCGGGCAGCCGCTCGGGATACAGGTCGCGCGCGAGCACGAGCTGCGTCGCATGGCTCATGTACGTCGGCGCGAGCGAGAGTTCGCGCAGGCGCAGCAGCGAGCGGGCGCCGTAGCCGGCCTCCTCCTTGAGCTCGCGATCGGCGGCCTGCTCGGGCGTTTCGCCGCGGTCGATGCGGCCCTTCACGAGGCCGAGCTCGTAGCGATGGAAGCCGGCGGCGTACTCGCGCACCAGCAGCACGGTCTCGTCGTCGAGCATGGGCACGACGACGGCGCCGTGCCCGCGCCCGTGCAGGCGCTCGAACTGGCGCCGCTCGCCGTTGCTGAATTCGAGGTCGAGCCGCTCCATCCGGTACGGCCCGGCATCGTGCTCGGTGACGCCGTGGATGGTCGGCAGCGTCTTCATGCGACCCTCGCCGGAAGGCCGGCCGGACGCGGGATAATGGCGGGATGAACAGGCACGATCACGATGCGGCCATCCTAGCAGGGGCAGGCGAAAGCCCGGCTGACGCATGGCGCCGACGCGACCTCGACGTGGTCTGGCACCCGTGCACGCAGATGCGCGAGCACCCGCACGCGCTGCCCCTCCTCCCGATCGCGCGCGGCGAGCGCGAATGGCTGGTCGGCATGGACGGTCGCCGCTATCTCGACGCGGTGTCGAGCTGGTGGACCTGCACCCACGGCCACGCCGAGCCGCGCATCGCCGAGGCGATCGCCACGCAGGCACGCACGCTGGAGCACGTGATCCTCGCCGGCTGCACGCACGAGCCGGCGGTGATGCTGGCCGAGCGCCTGCTCGCGATCGCGCCGCGCCCGCCGGGGCGTGCGCCGTTGTCCAAGGTGTTCTTCGCCGACAACGGCTCGGCCGGCGTGGAAGTGGCGCTGAAGATGGCCTTCCACTGGTTCCGCAACGGGGGCCAGCCGCAGCGGACGAAGTTCGTCGCGCTGGAGAACAGCTACCACGGCGAGACGCTGGGCGCGCTCGCGGTCGGCGACATCCCGCTCTACCGCCGCGTGTACGCGCCGCTGCTGGCGGAGGCGCTGTTCGCGCCGTCGCCGGATGCGGTCCTCGCTCCGCCCGGTGAGAGCGCCGAGCAACGGGCGCATCGCGCGGCCGACGCGCTCGCCGCGCTGCTCGCGGCGCAGGGCGACACCGTCTGCGCGCTGATCCTCGAGCCGCTCGTGCAGTGCGCCGGCGGGATGCGCATGCATCATCCGGCCTACCTGCGCCGCGTACGCGAGCTCTGCGACGCGCACCGCATCTTCCTCATCGCCGACGAGATCGCGGTGGGCTTCGGCCGCACCGGCACGATGTTCGCCTGCGAGCAGGCGGGCATCGCGCCCGACCTCATGTGCCTGTCGAAGGGCCTGACCGGCGGCTCGCTGCCGCTGGCCGCCGTACTCGCCACGCAACGCATCTACGACGGCTTCCTCGACGACTCGCGCGAGCGCGCCTTCCTGCATTCGCACAGCTACACCGGCAATCCGCTCGGCTGCGCGGCGGCGCTCGCGTCGCTGGGCATCTTCGAGAGCGATGACGTGCTGGCGCGCAACCGCACGACGGCCGCGAAGATGAGCGAGCGCGCGGCGTCGTTCCGCACGCATCCCAACGTCGTGGACGTGCGGCAGACCGGCATGATCGTCGCGATCGAAATGGCGCCGGGCGCCGACGCGGGGGTCGACGGCACGGCGGTCGAGATCGCCGGCGGCCGCGGCCTGCGCGCGTACCGCGAGGCCGTCGCGCGCGGCGTGCTGCTGCGTCCGCTCGGCGACGTCCTCTACTGGTTCCCGCCCTACTGCATCGGTGACGACGCGCTCGACCTGCTGGCCGCCACGACGCGCCACGCGATCGACGCCGCCTTCGGAGGCCCGACATGCGCCTGACCCGCGTGTACATCCCGCAGCCGCTGTCGCCGGGCGCCGAGGTGACGCTGCCCGAGAGCGCCGCCGCGCACCTCACCCGCGTGCTCCGCCTGGGCGTGGGTGATGCGTGCATCGCCTTCAACGGCGACGGTTGCGACTACGCCGCGACGCTGGCGTCGGTGGGCAAGCGTGAGGCACGGCTGGTAATCGGCCAGGCGACGCGCGTGGACCGTGAATCGGCGCTGGGCATCACGCTGCTGCAGGGCGTGGCCAAGGGCGAGAAGATGGACCTGATCCTGCAGAAGGCGACCGAGCTGGGCGTGCAGGCGATCGTTCCGGTGTGGTCGCAACGCAGCGACGTCAAGCTCGACGGCGACCGCGCCGCCAAACGCCTCGAGCACTGGCGCAACGTCGTCGCATCCGCGTGCGAACAGTGCGGGCGCGCGGTCGTGCCAGCGGTTGTGCCGCCGGCCTCGCTGCAGGCCGCGCTGGGCGCATTGCCGCCGCACGACACGCGGCTGCTGCTGGACCCGGTGGGCGCGCACTCGCTGCGCACGCTCGATCTCGGCGCCGACGCGGCGTTGTGCGTCGCGGTCGGGCCGGAAGGCGGCTGGTCACCGCTGGACCGCGAGCAGTTGCAGGCCGCGGCCTTCGGCGGACTCCGACTCGGCCCGCGCATCCTGCGTACCGAGACCGCGGGCCTGGCGGCGATCGCCGCGCTGCAGGCGCGCTTCGGCGACCTGATCTGACGCCCCAATTAGAAAGGGCCGCACGGGGCGGCCCTTTCGCATGCGCGGCGAGCGTCGATCAGGCGGCGTCGCGAAGCTCGTGCAGTTGCTGTTCGATCTGCAGGAGATCCGGCAGCAGCGCGGGCTCGTCGTTGAGACGGACGAGGGCCTGCACGCCCCGCGGCAGCGGCGCGTCCTGGGACTCGATGCTGAGCGCCGCCTTCGAAACCGTGACCAGGCGCGGGAAGCCCTGCGTCACCACCGCGAAGAACGGCAGGCGGCGATCACCGCCGAGCGCCTTCAGCACGATGACCTTGCTGCCCAGGCCCGGCGTGTCCTCGCCGATGCCGGCCAGGCGGGAGAACGCGACCAGCGGCAACTGCCAGCCGCGCCAGCGCATGCGGCCCAGCAGCCAGTCGGCACCGCTCGCCTCGCGCTCCGGCTCGGCGTAGGACAGCACCTCGGCGATGGTGGCATTGGGCAGCAGCAGTCGCCCGCCGCCGACCTGGATGAGCACGCCGCGGATATCGCCGGATTCCTGCGCGGTCCATGCGGCCTGCACGCCGATCGCGGGCGCCGGCTGGAGCGCGGGCGAGGCGTCCGTCCCGACCTGCGTCATGGCGACGGCCTGCGCCAGCGCGACGTCCACGACCGGCGAGGCGGCGTCCGCCTCGACGTCGGCTTCGGGGGTTTCGATCGCGGCCTCGGCGATGCGCGCCCCGGAGGCGGGCATGGCGACGGCGGGACGGCGATTGCGCTTCTTCTTCGACACGGTTTCCCCCTCAGCGGCCCCAGCGGCCGGCGAGCATTGCAGCGAGTTCGGACGGCGGCGCACGGGTGCCGCCGCGTGCGGCGACCGCATCGGCGGCCGCGGCGTCGTAGCAGCCGTCGGGCGCCTGCGCGCCGACGAAGGTGCCCTGGCCGGCGAGTGCCGCGACGGCGTCGGTCAGGGACGGGTCGGCGCCGCTCAGGACGATCACGGCGCTGCCCACGGCCGGCAACTGACGCAACAGCGTGTCGCCCGATGCCGTGGCGAAGGCGCCCTTGGCGTCGAGCCCGACGTCATCGCCCAGGATGTAGATGTGGCCGCGCTGCGGAACCGTGCCCGCTTCCGCCAGCGACACCGGCAATGCCGATGCCCGCTGCAGCTGCGCGACAAGCTTGTCGTAGCGCGCGCCGTCCAGGCGCTGGCGGATCAGGATCGCGCGCTCGAACCGGGCGGGAATCCCGCCGAGCAACTGGCGCACGGCATCCGGGCCGCCGATGCCCGCAAGCACCAGCACGACGCCTTCGCGCGTGTCGTCCACGAGTTCGAGCGAGGCGATGCGCCGCTCGAGATCGCCCAGATCATGTCGCGGCCCGGCCGTGTGCGCCACGGCGGGTGGCGCCGCGTCGTCCGCGAGGCTGAGCTCGCCGAAGCTGATCCTCGGCTCGGCGACGGCGGCCGGCGCCGGCGCCACGTCCTCCTGCGACACCGCGTCGACGGCGATGAAGTCCTCCACGAGGCCGCCCTGCCACTCGACCTCGGGGAGAGGCGAGACATCGGGCAGCGGCACGTCGGGAAGCTCGGCATCGAGCTCGGCCAGCAACGGATCGAAATCCGTCGCGGTGAAATCCGGGCCCGTCACCGGCGGCAGATCGCCGGCCGGATCGGTCTCGAGTTCAAGCCCGTGCAGCGTCAGGCTGTAGTCGCTGCCGCCGCCGTCGCCCTCGGCCGCGACCGGGTCGAAGATGGCGAAATCCTGCCCAGCCGTCGCGGACTCGGGCACGGCGGCCGGGATGACGTCGCCGTCCTCGTCGACCGCGATCAGCTCTTCGAGCTGCATCGACAGGGCGTCGGTGGCAGGCACCAGGTCGGCGCCCGCGACCGGCGGCAGCACGTCGTCGCGATGGTGCAGCTTGGCGGCGAGGTGCCGGCGCCAGCGCGCCGCTTCCCAGCCGTCGCGCGAGGCGGCGACGTCGGCCTCCTCGAACATCACTTCGATCGCCGGGTCGCCGAGCATGCTGTCGAAACGGTCGAGCGCGTTCTCGCTCACCGCGTCGAGCACGATCATCAGCACCTCGGGCGCCGTGCCGCGGATGGCCTCGGCCGATGCGGAGCCCGGATCCTCTTCGGCCACGATGTCGGCGCCGACCTCGAGCAACGCGTTGCGCACGCAGTCACGCGCGGTGCCCGGTCGGGCCAGCAGGGCGACGCGACGGCCCGTCTCACTCATGCGCATGCACCCGGTCCAGCAGCTCGTTGACGTTGCGCATCAGTTCCGGCTCCTGGTACGGCTTGCCGAGGTAGCGCTGCACGCCGAGCTCGAACGCGCGCTGGCGGTGCTTCTCGCCGGTACGCGACGTGATCATGATGATCGGCACGTCGCGCAGCCTCGAGTCGCTGCGCATCGCCGCGGCGAGCTCGTAGCCGTCCATGCGCGGCATTTCGATGTCCAGGAGCATCAGGTCGGGCACGCGCTCGGCCATGCGTTCCAGCGCGTCGATGCCGTCCTTCGCCGTGGCGACTTCGTAGCCGTGGCGTTCGAGCACGCGGCCGGTGACCTTGCGCATCGTCACCGAGTCGTCGACCACCATCACCAGCGGCACGGCGCGCTTCTCGACCACCGGCATCGGCGGCTCGACGAAACCGCGCGGCAGCGCGGCCTGGCGGCGCACCAGCGGGGCGACGTCGAGGATCACGACCACGCGGCCGTCGCCCATGATCGTCGCGCCGAAGATGCCCGGAACCGAGGCGACCTGCGGGCCGACCGGCTTGACCACGATTTCGCGGTTGCCGATGACCTGGTCGACCGTGACCGCGGCGCGCAGGTCGCCCGCGCGGATCAGCAGCAGCGGTACCTGCAGCAGGCCTTCGGCCTTCGCCGGCGTACCGCCCAGCAGGCGACCGAGGTCGTGGACCGCGTAGTCCTCGCCGCCGTAGCGGAAGTTGCCGCCGTCCTCGTTGTCGATCGCCGTCGCGAGGTCGTCGCGCGAGATGCGGCCGACGCCGCGGACCGAGGCGATCGGCACCGCGAACGTGGTCTCGCCGATGCGCACGAACACCGCCTGCGTGACGGCGAGCGTCTGCGGCAGGCGCAGGACGAACGTCGTGCCACGGCCGGTGGTGGTGTGGATGTCGATCGTGCCGCCGAGCTGGCGCACTTCCGAGGCGACCACGTCCATGCCGACGCCGCGACCGGCGAGGCGGCTGACTTCGTCCGCCGTCGAGAAGCCCGGCTCGAAGATCAGCATGTCGAGGTCGGAATCGGCGAGTGCGGCGTCGCTGTGGATCAGCCCGCGCTCGATGCCGCGCCGGCGGATCGCGTCGCGATCCAGGCCGCGGCCGTCGTCGCCGACTTCCAGCACGACTTCCGAACCCTCGCGGCGCACCGCGATGCGGATGGTGCCTTCCTCGGGCTTGCCGGCCGCGACGCGCTTGTCGGTGGACTCCAGGCCGTGCGCGACCGCGTTGCGGAGCATGTGCTCCAGCGGCGCGGTCATGCGCTCCAGCACGTTGCGGTCCAGCTCGCCCTGCGTGCCTTCCAGGCGCAGCACGACCTGCTTGCCGAGTTCGCCGGACGCCTGGCGCACGACGCGGCGCAGGCGCGGCAGCAGGCCGTCGAACGGCACCATGCGGGTGCGCATGAGGCCTTCCTGCAGCTCGGACGACACGCGCGACTGCTGCAGCAGCAGGGTTTCGTACTGGCGCGTCAGGTCGTCGAACGTGGTCTGCAGCGAGGTCTGGTCGGCCGCGGACTCCGAGAGCGCGCGGGTCAGCTGCTGCAGGGTCGAGAAGCGATCGAGCTCCAGCGGGTCGAACGACGCCTCGGCGGCGTCCTCGCGCTGGTAGCGCGCGACGATCTGCGCTTCGGTCTCGATCTCGAGGCGGCGCAGCTGGTCGCGCATACGCGTGTTCGTCGCTTCCATTTCCGCGATCGCGGAACGGAACGCGCCGAGCTGCTGCTCGAGGCGGGCGCGGTAAATCGCGACCTCGCCCGCGTAGTTGACGAGCCGGTCGAGCAGGTCGGCGCGGATGCGCACCTGTTCCTGCGGCGCGCGCACCGCGATGTCCTCGTCGTCCGCGAGCAGGTGCGGCTGCTCGCCGATCGGCGCGGACAGCGGGGTGAGCTCGGCGACCGGCGCCGGCATCTGCACGGCCTCGGGCGCGGCAGCGATGTCGGCAGGCAACGGCAGGCGCTCGCCGCGTGCACGCGCTTCGAAGTGCGCGATCAACGCCAGCGGCATGCCGATCGCCTGGCGCTGGCCGACGCGGGTGATCATCGCGTGGAGCCGGTCGAAACCGCGCTCCAGCAGCGGCACGCCGTCGCGGCCGAGCTCGCTGCGATGGTCGACCACCGCTTCGAGCAGCGACTCCATGACGTGGCCGAGTTCGCCCACGGCCATGATGCCGGCCATGCGCGCGCCGCCCTTGAGCGTATGCAGGTCGCGCTGCAGGCCCGCCAGCGTCTCGCGGTCCTCCGGCTGCTGGCGCAGTTGCGCGAGCAGGCCGTCGGAATGGTCGAGCAGGTCGCCGCCTTCCTCGACGAAGATGTCGACGAGTTCCGGGTCCAGGCCGGTCAGGTCGAGCGCCGTCTCGGGGTCGGCTTCGTCGACCACGTGCGACGGCATCGCCTCGCCGGAGTCGACGGCCGCGGCAGCGGCGGCGATCGCCGCGCGGACCTGCTCGGCCATGCGTTGCTCGGCGGCGATGCGTTCGAGACGCTCGGCCTCGGCGCGCTGCGCTTCGATGCGCGCCTGCTCGCGACGCGCGGATTCCTCACGCTCGCGCTCGACGCGCTCGGCCTCGGCACGCTCGGCTTCGATGCGTTCGCGCTCGGCGCGTTCCGCGGCCAGGCGCTCCTCCTCGATCCGGCGGGCTTCGGCGGCCTCGGCGGCGATCCGCTCGGCCTCGGCCTGTTCGGCGGCGAGGCGCTCCTGTTCGAGCCGCTCGGCTTCCAACCGCTCCTGTTCGAGGCGTTCTGCTTCGACCCGTTCGGCTTCCAGGCGTTCGGCTTCAGCCTGTTCGGCCGTCAAGCGCTCCTGCTCGACACGCTCGGCCTCGAGGCGCTCGGCCTCCAGACGCTGGGCCTCCGCTTCCTCGGCGGCGATGCGTTCGGCTTCGAGTCGCTCGGCTTCGGCGCGTTCCGCGGCGATGCGTTCGGCTTCGAGGCGCTCGGCCTCTTCGCGGACGGCCTGCTCGGCGGCCACGCGCTCGGCTTCGGCGCGTTCCGCGGCCAGACGCTCTTCTTCGTGACGCTGGGCCTCGTCCAGTTCCGCCAGACGGGCCTGTTCGATCGCGTGGGCTTCCTCGGCGGCCAGACGCTCCGCTTCGGCGCGTGCGGCGTCTTCGGCGGCGAGTCGCTCCGCTTCGGCCTGCTCCGCGGCGAGCCGCTCGGCGTCCAGGCGCTCCGCCTCGATCCGCGCCGCGTCCTCGGCGGCAGCGCGTTCGGCTTCCTCCGCAGCGAGACGCTCCGCTTCGGCGCGCGCGGCGTCCTCGGCGGCGATGCGTTCGGCCTCGGCCTGCTCCGCGGCGAGGCGCTCCGCTTCCATCCGCGCGGCTTCTTCGGCCGCAGCGCGTTCGGTCTCTTCTGCGGCGATACGCTCGGCTTCGGCGCGCGCGGCCTCTTCGGCGGCGAGTCGCTCGATCTCCGCTTGCTCGGTCGCGAGGCGCTCCGCTTCGATGCGTGCCGCTTCCAGACGCTCGGCCTCGAGCTGCGCTTCCTCCAGTTCCGCGAAGTCGGTTTCGGCCGATGCGTCCACCGGGTCCATCGCTGTCGCGGCGCGCGTATCCGGCAGGCTGTCGCGCAGCGCTGCGACGCGCTCGGCAAGTCCCTCGAAACGCGGCACGTGCGGCCGGTCGGCCTGTAGGCGCGCGAGCGTGCCACGGATCGCGGCAGCGACGTCGGCGATCGCCTCGATGCCTTCAGGCGTGGCGGCGGTGCCGGCGGCGAGCAGGCGCTTGATGTAGGCCTCGGTCGGACCGGTGATGCCCGGGATCACCGGCACCTCGGTCATCGCGAACGCACCGTTGAGCGTGTGGATCGACCGCTGCAGGCGATCTTCCGCCGGCTGGGGCTGGCGGCGCGCGAGTTCCAGCCATTCGTCGATCGTGGCCAGGTGGCCATCGACTTCGGTCGCGAGGATCTCGAGCAGGACCGGGTCGACGTAGGCGGGCTCGCCGAGCTCTTCCATTGGGACCGGCGCGGGCGCCGGCGCGGCAACGACCGGCACCTCGGCGGCGGCCACGAATCCTTCGCCGGTGTAGAAGGCTTCCTCGCCCTTCTCCAACCGATCGGCGATCGCTTCGTAACCAGCGAGGTCGGCGGTGACCGACGCCTGCCCCGCAAGCGCGGCGTGGAACTGGGGCAGCGTTGCGACCGCGTGGTCGATGATCGCCGCCACGGCCGGCGTGGGCGGCCGCGTGCCGTCGAGCACGCGGTTGAGCATGTTCTCGATCTTCCAGCTGAACTCGCCGAGCACGCGCGCGCCGACGAGTCGGCCGCTGCCCTTCAGCGTGTGGAAGACGCGGCGGACCGGGCGCAGGCGGTCGAGATCGGTCGGCATCGCCTTCCAGGCCGGCAGCATCGACGCCAGGTTGTCCATCTCCTCCGACAGTTCCTCGAGGAAGACCTCGCGAATGTCGTCGTCGATGTCGGCATTGGCCTCGAAGCCGCCGAACACGGTGCCGCCCGTCGACGGGACGGCGTCCATGCGCACGGGCTCGATCGCATCCACGGCGGCGGCGTCGATCGCCACGGGCTCGTGCACGACCGGGGTGTCCTCCTCGCGCGCCTGCAGGTCGACGACCGCGAGCGACTCGGCGATGTGCGCGAGCACTTGCTCATCGTGCGCGTCGGTCGCGAGCGGCTCCGCCGACGCGTCCAGCGCCTCAGGGTGCAGTACCTCGGCGATGGCGGCGTCGACCGCGGGTTCGGCGGCGATCGCGGGCGCGGCGTCGATGGACGCTGGCGCAGGCACCGGCCAGTAGTGCAGCGACGCGAGGCTGGCCTTCGCGATGTCGAGCATGCCGTCGCGGTTCGGTCGCTGGTCGCGCAGCGCTTCGAGGAAGTACTCGAGGCTGGCGAGCGCGTCGGCAAGCGCGTCGAGCTCGGCACCCGTCGGCACGTGGCGACGGTCGATCAGTTCCTGCTGGGCGTAGCGCGCGATGGCGTCCAGATAGCCGGCCGGGGCCTGCATCTGCACCATGCGCATCGCACCGGCGACTTCGTCGAGCAGGCGCGGCACTTCGGCGAGCTCGGCGTGGTCCCACGCGGTCTCGACGAACGCAACGAACGACTGGCGCGCATCGCCGAAGTTGGCGATGGCTTCGCGTACGACGATGTCGAGGACCTTGCGGGACTCGCGCGCGAGCGCGCCGCCGTCCTCCTCCGCATCCTCGAGGCCGAGGCGTGCGACCTGGTCGTCGAGCGACGCGTCGACGTAGAGCAGCGCGCCGGCGATGTCGAGAAGCGCGTGCTCGTCGGCCGGGCGCCGGCCTTCGACGACGTCCGCCATCGCGTCGCGCTGCTGCAGCACGACGCCGCGCGCCGTTCCCAGCCCCATCATGCCGAGCGTGTCGCCGACCTGGGTCAGCGCCTCGACCTGCGGCTTCAGTTCGGCCACGTCGATGCGGCCGGTGCGCAGATGGATGTCGAGCGCGTCCTTGACGCGCATCAGGTCTTCCTTGATCGCGGCCGACACGGTGTCGAGCAGCGCGCGGTTGCGGCCGCTGAGCGAACCGCGCGCATGCGCGAGTTCGCTCTCGCTGGGACGCTGGGCGTCCAGCTCGAAGGTTTCGCGGATGTCGTCGAGGCGCGGATGGGAGGCGCCGCTGTGCGCCACGTGATAGAGCAGCTGGCGCGTTGCGTCGGCCGCTGCCTCCGGCGACATCGACATGCCGTCGGCGGATGCGTCGCGCACGGCCTGGTCCACGGCCGCGAACGCCTGGCGCAGGCCACGGCTGGTCGGCATGGCGCCATCGGCGATCGCCGCGGCGACGCCCTCGGCGACCCACAGCAGGCGCTGCAGCGCATCGCCACCGGCGGCGCGCATGAGCGCACCGATCGCATCGACGAGCGCGCCGGCATCGGCCGGGTCGCCGCTTTCAGGCCATGCTTCCAGCGCCGCCGAGAGGCGCGCCGCGACCTGCGCGTCGACACCCGCGCCTTCGCCGCCGGCACCCGGCACCGCGCGCTCGAGATCCGGCGCGAACAGCATGCTTTCGCTCAGCCCCGCCGCGCCGCGCGCGGCGCGCAGCTCGTTGAGCAGCGGCAGCAGGACGATCGGGATGTCCCGATGACCGCCCTGCAGGCGCTCGAGGTAGTCGGGCAACTGCACGACGCCTCGCAGCAGCGCCGCGCAGGCCTCGTCACGGTCGGCGACCTCGCCGTTCTGCACGGCGATCGCGAGCGTCTCCATCTCCGACGCGACCATCGACGGGGCGTCGAGCTCGATCATCTGGAGCGTGCCGCGCACCTGGTGCAGGAGCGTGGCGCAGGCGCGCATGCGCGCGGTATCGCCGGAATCCTCCAGGAACGCCTCGATCTCCTGCCGCGCCTGGCGCAGGGTCTCGTCGAGTTCCGGCTTGATCCAGCCGAGCGTGGTCGTATCGATCACTTCGCGCATCGCGATCATCGTGCACCTCGCGCCTGGGCATCGGTGCGCGAAGCGCTCCCGTTCGGGAGCGCGGTCGCGCCGCAGCGGCGGTCAGGTGCGTGCAGGTTCATTTCGTCGGTTCGTTCGGTTCGCGATCAGGCCGGCAGCTTGAAGTCGGCGACCGAACGGCGGAGGTCCGCGGCCAGCTGCGCGAGATTTCCAATCGAGGCCGCCGTCTGGCTCGCACCCTGCGAGGTCTGCGCGGTGATCGACTGAATCGTGGTCATCGTCTGCGTGATGTTCGTTGCTGCGAACGACTGCTGCTGGGCGGCCTGCGAGATGCCCTGAATGAGGTTCGACAGGTCGGTCGAGACCTTTTCGATCTCGCCCAGCGCGGTACCCGCGTCCTCGGCGAGGCGCGCACCCGCGACCACTTCCGAGGTCGTCTGTTCCATCGACGACACCGCTTCGTTGGTATCGCTCTGAATCGTCTGGACCAGCGTCTCGATTCGCTTCGTCGCGTTGGACGCGCGCTCTGCGAGTCGCTGCACTTCGTCGGCGACGACCGCGAAGCCGCGACCCGCCTCACCGGCCGAGGCCGCCTGAATTGCCGCGTTCAGCGCGAGGATGTTCGTCTGTTCCGAGATGTCGTTGATCAGTTCGACGATGGAGCCGATTTCCTGCGACGACTCGCCGAGGCGCTTGATTCGCTTCGAGGTTTCCTGGATCTGGTCGCGGATCGAGTCCATGCCCTGGATCGTCTGGCGCACGACGCCAGCGCCCTTGGTCGCGATCTGCACCGAGCGCTGCGCCACCTCCGCGGACTCCGCGGAGTTCTTCGAGACCTGGTCGATCGATCGCGCGATTTCGTTGATCGCTTCCGATGCCGTGCCGATCTCCTGCGCCTGGTGCTCCGCGGCTTCCGCGAGCTGCGTGGCGGTGGCCTGCGTTTCCTGCGCGCGGGCCGCGACCTGCACCGACGTGTCGGTGATCGTCTGCACGAGGCTGCGAAGCTGTTCGACGGCGAAGTTGATCGAGTCCGCGATCGCGCCGGTCATGTCTTCCGTGACCGTCGCCTTCACCGTGAGGTCGCCTTCTGCGAGCGAACCCATTTCGTCCAGCAGGCGCATGATGGCCTCCTGGTTACGGTCGTTGAGTTCCTTCGTGCTTTCGTAACGACGCTGCTGCTGCTTGTTCAGGGCGAGGAGCAGGCCGGCGATCGAGAGCAGCGTGAGGATACCGGCGCCGATCGAAATCCAGATGTTGCCGAGCAGGCTGGTGTCCTTGACCGAACCGATCGAGGTGAACGCGCCGAACAGCTTCTGCGAGTCGTCGAGCATCTGGCCCGAGTTCTTGGTGATCTCGTTCGCCGCGCGCTGCGCGCCGATGAGGTTGCGCGAGCTCGCGGTGATCGCGTCGAGATCCTTCTTCATGCCCGCCCACTGCTGCTCGACCTGCGCGAGCTGTGCCACGGCCGGGCCGGCCGTCAGCGGCAGGATCTTGTTGGCGTCGTCGCCCTTGCGCAGGCCGTTGAGCACGGTGGAGAACAGGTTGGCGTCGCGGCCGAGCGCGTCACCGGCGACCTGCGCGTTCGAGCCGCCGCTGCGGATTTCCGCGATGCGGCGCGCCATGGTCCCGGAGACGACGACCTGGCGCAGCGCGATGTAGACCTGCGAGGACGGCGAGCCCGACGCCGACATCGCGCGGACAAGTTCGTCGAGCGTGGCTTGGAAGTTCGGCAGGTTCTGGTTGAACTTGTCGGCGTGGCCGGCGAGCTCGACGATCGCCTGCTCCGACCCGACCACCTGGTCGGCGGACGGCTTGATCTTCGACCAGGTATCCGCGACCTGTCGCACCGCCGAGCCGGCGCGGCTGTCGTCGCCGTAGCCCGACTGCAGGCGCGCGACGTCCGCCTCGATGGTGTCCTTGGTGGAGCGGAAGCTCTTGAACGCCTCGGCGTTGCCGCCGACCGCCTCGGTGCCGCGCACCGCGAGCTGCTGCGAGAGCACCTGCAGGTCCGAGGCCGAGGTGCTGGCGCCGCTCAGCCGACCGGCCTTGTACGAGGCGTAGCCGACGTTCGCGCCGAGCACGACCAGCGAACCGACCAGCAACGCCACCCAGGTGTTGATCTTGATGTCGCGGCCCTTGCCGGCGACGTTGTCCATCATGGTGCTCATGCTTTGAACCTCAGGTCTTCGTGCTGGCCGTCAGGTGGCGGCGTGTCGGAATTCGGGAGTGCGGGCGAGGCGGTCGAGGCTGAAAACGCCCCAGACGTGCTCGCCCAGTCGGTAGGCGCGATCGAGGAAGTGCGTGTAGCGGCCCTGCGCGAGCGGCGCGAGGTCCTCGTCGGAGAGCATCTGCTCGTCGACGAACGAACGCTGGCCGAACAGTTCGTCCACGAGCACGGCGACGTCGCCGCCGGTCTGGCGCACCAGCAGCACGCGCAGCGATTCGTGCAGCACCGTGCGCTCGCCTTCCAGGAACTGCTTCATGTCGACGATCGGCAGCAGCTGGCCGCGCACGTTGGCGACACCCAGCATCCACGGCTGCGTGCCGGGCACCGGCGTGATCTGCGGGACGGTCAGGATTTCGCGGACTTCGCCGAACTCGGACGCGAGCCGGCGCGTGCCGACCCGGTAGCCGACGCCGCGCCACAGGCCGGGCGCGTCGAGCTGCTCCGGCAGGCCCGCGACGTGCGCGAGCGAGCGGCGCTCGTAGTCGACGAGCACGTCGAACGGGCTCATCGTGGTGTCCATCGTCAGGCGCCCAGCAGTTCGTTGATGCGCGAGATCAGCTCGTCCTCGCGCGGCGGCTTGACGATGTAGTCCTTCGCGCCCTGGCGAAGGCCCCACGCCTTGTCGGTGTCCATGCCCTTGGTGCTCACGATCAGCACCGGGATCGTCTTCGTCTCGGCGTCGCGCGACCGCGCGCGGGTGGCCTGGAAGCCGTTCATGCCCGGCAGGACGACGTCCATGAGGACGAGGTCCGGACGTTCGCGTCGGCAGGTCTCGATGCCGTCCTCGGCGCTGCCGGACGTCATGACCTGGTGGCCATTGCGTTCGAGCAGTTGCGCCATGACCGCCGATTCGGTCGGCGAGTCCTCGATCAGGAGAATGCGTGCCATTGGTGCCCTACCCCCCGGTCAGGCGTTGACGTGCTTGCGGATCGCGTCGAGCAGTTCTTCGCGGGTGAACGGCTTGGTGAGGTACTGCTCCGAGCCGACGATGCGACCGCGCGCCTTGTCGAACAGGCCGTCCTTGGACGACAGCATGATCACGGGCGTGGAGCGGAAGTTCTGGTTGTTCTTGATGAGCGCGCAGGTCTGGTAACCGTCCAGCCGCGGCATCATCACGTCGACGAAGATGATCTGGGGCTGCTGGTCGGCGATCTTCGCCAGCGCCTCGAAGCCGTCCGAGGCCGTCACCACGTCGCAGCCCTCTCGCTTGAGCAGCGTCTCGGCCGTGCGGCGAATGGTCTTCGAGTCGTCGATGACCATGACCTTGAGGCCGCCCAAGCTGCCGTTGCGGGCGTCGTCCTGCATTCGTAAATCCCCCGGCGCCGCATGAGGCGGGCGCGTAAAGCCTTTATTTCAAGCCCTGCGGGGGCTGTCAAGCAGGCAATTTTGGTCACGACAAAACTGAAGAACTGGCACTTTGCGTCAGGTTCGTGCCGGCCCCGCTGCTACCATCGACCACCCCGACCGCGGCTTGCGCCATGCCCCTCGACATCGTCGTCGTGATGGACCCCATCGGCTCCATCAGGATCGCCAAGGACTCCACCTTCGCGATGCTGCTGGAAGCCCAGCGCCGCGGCCACCGGCTGCTGTACGTGCTGCCGGGCGGGCTGTCGGTGCGCGATGGTCGCGCCGTGGCCGGCATCGCGCCGCTGCGGGTGGCCGATGACGAGGCCCGATGGTTCGATCTGGGAGAGCCGTCACAGGTGGAACTGGGCGCGGGTCACATCGTGCTGATGCGCAAGGACCCGCCGGTCGACGAACAGTACGTCCACGACACGCAGATCCTCGGACTTGCGCAGCGCTGCGGCGCCCTGGTGGTCAACGACCCGCAGGGCCTGCGCGACATGAACGAGAAGCTGACCGCGCTCGAATTCCCCGAGTGCTGCCCGCCCACGCTGGTCACCCGCGACGCCGCGGCGGTGAAGGCCTTCGTCGCCGACCACGGCGACGCCGTGCTCAAGACGCTCGACGGCATGGGCGGCCGGTCGATCTTCCGCGCCCGCGCCGGCGACCCCAACCTCACCGTCATCCTCGAGACGCTGACGCAGGGCGGCAGCCATCTCGCCATGGCGCAGCGCTACATCCCCGAGATCGTCGACGGCGACAAGCGCATCCTGCTCGTCGACGGCGTGCCGGTGGACTACTGCCTGGCGCGCATCCCGCAGGGCGACGAGTTCCGCGGCAACCTCGCCGCCGGCGGCCGCGGCGAGGGCCGCCCGCTCAGCGACCGCGACCGCTGGATCGCCGCCCAGGTCGGCCCGGACATGAAGGCACGCGGCATGATCTTCGTCGGGCTCGACGTGATCGGCGGCTACCTGACCGAGGTCAACGTCACCAGCCCGACCTGCATCCGCGAGCTCGACAAGCAGTTCGGGCTGAACATCGCCGGCCAGCTGTTCGACGCGATCGAGGCGCGGGTGCGCTGACCGCATGAGCGTCGCGGTGCCCGCGCAGGATCCGTCGGCGATCGAATCGCGCCGGCTCGGCGTCACGCTCGCGCTGTCGCTGGCCCTGCACGTGTTCGTGCTGCTGGCGGTCGGCTTCGCGCCGGAGAAGGCGGCGCCGGTGGTCCCGACGCTCGATGTCATCTTCACCGAGACGCAGAGCGCTCTCACGCCGAAGCAGGCCGACTTCCTCGCGCAGGCCAGCAACCAGGGCGGCGGCGAGCACGAGAAGACGACGCGCCCGCGCGAGCCGCAGAGCGGCGTGGCGCCGCAGGCGGATCCGGGCGTCGCCCCGCGCGAGCTGCGCGCGCAGTCGCCCGCACCGGCCCCGCCGCCGCAGGCGCGCATCGTCGGCAGCACGCGCGGCGTCGCGGCGCAGCCACCGTCGCGCGCCACGCCGACGCCCACCGAGGCGCCCGCGCCCGTGGGCGAGGAAAAGATCGAGCGCGACGAACGCATGGCGCGCCTGGCCGCCGAGATCCACCTGCGCTCGCAGCGCTACGCCAAGCGCCCGAAGCGCAAGTTCGTCTCCGCGAGCACGCAGGAATACGTCTGGGCGACCTACCTGCGGAGCTGGGTCGACCGCGTCGAGCGCGTCGGCAACCTCAACTATCCCGACGAGGCGCGCCGACGCCACCTGTCGGGCATGGTGGTGATCACCATCGCGATCCGCCGCAACGGCAGCGTGGAGCGCGCGGACATCGTGCAGTCCAGCGGCGTGCCGGCGCTCGATGCCGCCGCGCTGCGCATCGCACGGATGGCCGAGCCGTACGCCCCGCTGCCGAAGACGCAGGAGGATCCGGACATCCTGCACGTCACGCGCACGTGGTGGTTCCGGCCCGAAGGCGCGATGGTCGACGACTGAGTTCGGCGTCGGCCCGGCCCCGCGCGGCCGTCTACTTTCTGGAATCCCGCAGGGCCTGCTGTTCGACCAGCGTCAGCGCGACGTTGTCGCGCAGGTAGGCCGGCTCGACGAGCTCGGCCGCGACGCCACCGCCGCTGCGCAACGCCAGGCGCGCAACGTCCGCCGCGTGCGGCAATGCCGTCGCGTCGACGCCCGCGAGCGACGTCGCGAGGCGCCCCGCCAGCGCGCCCTCCTGCGCGGCGAAGCCGGTGCCGACGCCGCGCCAGCCCGTGCCGTCGAGCAGCACGCGATCGCCGGTCGTCAGCGCTTCCGGCCCGATCGCGACGAGCGCATCGTCGCGCCAGCGATAGGACGCGGCGTACAGCTCGCCCATGCGCGCATCGATCGCCGCCAGCACCGGCGAGCTGGGGTGCGCCAGCGCGGCGGGAAGCGCCAGCGCGGCGAGCGTGGACACCGGGATGATCGGCCGATCGAGGCCGAGCGCCACGCCCTGCGCGATCGCGATCGCGAGGCGAACACCGGTGAACGCGCCGGGACCGCGACCGACCGCGATCGCGTCGAGCTGGCCGCGCGCGATGCCGGCGTCGGCGAGCAAGGCGTCCGCCCACGGCAGGGAAAGCTCCGCATGCCGGCGCGGGGCGACCTCGAAGCGTTCGACGATCTCGCCATCGACGGCGAGCGCGACGGAGCAGGCTTCGGTGGCGGTTTCGAAGGCGAGCAGTTTCATCGGGCGATCTTCGCAGGTCAGCCCGCGCCGAGCAGCTGCTGTTGCGGGTCGTGCGCGGATTCGGTCACGCCGAAGAACTCGCGCACGTGGCGCACGCTGCGCGTCTTCGGGAACGGCGGCAGCGAATTGAAGAACACGCTGCCGTACTGGCGGTTCACCAGGCGCGGGTCGCAGAGCACGAGCACGCCGCGGTCGCGCTCGGTGCGGATCAGACGGCCGACGCCCTGCTTCAGCGCGATCACCGCCTGCGGCAACTGTTCGTCGCGGAACGGCACGCCGCCGTTGCGGCGGATCGCGTCGAGGCGCGCCTCGAACACCGGATCGTCCGGCGCGGCGAACGGCAGCTTGTCGATGACGACCACGCTCAGCGCATCGCCGGCCACGTCGACTCCTTCCCGGAAGCTTGCGGCGCCCAGCAGCACGCCGTTGCCCGAGGCGCGGAAACGATCGAGCAGTACCGAGCGCGGCGCCTCGCCCTGCACGAACAGCGGCCACGGGCCGTCCTTCAGCAATTCTGCGGACTCGCGCAGCGCGCGGTGCGAGGCGAACAGCAGGAAGGCGCGGCCGCCCGAGGCTTCGAGCACTGGACGCACGGCATCGATCACGGCCGCGGTGTAATCGCGCGCCGACGGTTCGGGCAGGTTCTTCGGCACGTAGCACAGCGCCTGCGAGCCCCAGTCGAACGGGCTGGGCGCGAGCATCGTCTGCGGCTGCCATAGGCCGAGCTTGATGGAGAAGTGCTCGAAGCGGCCGCCGACCGCGAGCGTCGCGGAGGTGAACACCCACGCTGCCTGCGAACGCGCGCGGTGCTGCGCGAGCGGGCCGGCGACGTCGAGCGGCGTGCGCGAGAGACGGAAGCCGCGCGCCGTCAGTTCGTACCAGAGCACGCTGCCATCGCTGCGCTTCTTCTTCCCGGGCGCGTCGGCAGCATCGGAATCGCCCTCGTCGGCGTCGTCGACCTCGACGGCCGCATCGTGGTCGACCTCGTTGCGCCAGCGCGAGAGCCGCTCACGGAACTCGTTGGCGCGCGCGAGGCAGCTGTCGAAGCCCGGCGACGTCGACGCGAGCGGACGCAGCGCGTCCTGCAGCGCAGCGAGCGAATCGTCGAGCGCGTCGAAGGCGTCCTCGACGGCCGGCACCTCCTGCGCGCGCCGGCGCGTGCCGCGCACCGGCAGCTCATCCATCGCGTTTCGCAGCAGGCGCACGCGGTGCTCCAGATCACGCGCTGGCTCCTGCACCGTGGCGAGCGCCGAGGCCACCTGGCGGCACTCGAGCAGCGCATCGCGCGAAAGTTCGACGAGCGGCCGGGCGCTCAGCGATTCGCCGAAGAACTGCGCGGCGAGTTCCGGCAGCTGGTGGGCCTCGTCGATCACGAACGCTTCCGCGCCCGGCAGGATCTCGCCGAAGCCCTCCTGCTTGAGCGCGAGGTCGGCGAGCAGCAGGTGGTGGTTGACGACCACGACGTCGGCGGCCTGCGCGCGCTGGCGGGCCGCGACCACGAAGCACTCCTGGAAGAACGGGCATTCGGTGCCGAGGCAGTTCTCCGCCGTGCTGGTCACCAGCGCGTGCAGCGGCGAGTCCTCGGCCAGCTCCTCGAGCTCGGCGAGGTCTCCCATGCGGGTGCGGCCCGACCACGCGACGATGCGCTGGAACTGCGCGGCCTGCTCGCGTGTCGCGAAACGCGGCTCGCCCTGCGCCTGGCGCATGCGGTAGTGGCAGAGGTAGTTGGCGCGCCCCTTCAGCAGCGCGCTCTTGTGGCCGACGCCCAGCGCGTTGCGCACGCGCGGCAGGTCGCGGTGGTAGAGCTGGTCCTGCAGCGCGCGGGTGCCGGTCGAGATGATCGTCTTCTTGCCCGACAGCAGCGCGGGCACGAGGTAGGCGAACGTCTTGCCGGTGCCGGTGCCGGCCTCAGCCAGCAGCACGCCGCGCGCATCGAACGCGTCGGCGATCGCGGCGGAAAGATCCTGCTGCGCGGGACGCGGGCGGAAGCCGTCGATCTCGCGCGACAGCGACCCGCCGTCGGCGAGCACGGCACGGCTCGCGTCGGCCAGGCGGGACGTCGTCATGTCAGTAGCGCGGCGGCGGCTTCAGCGTGCAGGCGTCGCGTTCGCGTCCGAACGCGTCGGCCCGCGCGGCGGCGGCGACGTCGCCCGACGCGGCGCGCAGGCGCTCGACCTGGACCAGCATTTCCAGCGGGCGACGGCACAGGGGGCCGACCGCAGGGCCGACCGCATGCGACCGCCGCGCGAAATCGAAGGCGGCGTCGGGGCGGTGCTGCAGCAGCGCCAGTTCCGCGAGCTCCTGCAGCAGCACGGGGTCGGCGGGCCGCTCGGCCAGTGCGCGATCGAGCGCCGCGGCCGCCTCCGGCAGGCGCCCCGCCTGCTCGTCGCGCCGCGCCTGCTCGCGCAGGTCGGCCACCTGCGGATCCTGCAGCGGCTGCACGTCGACCTCGGAGGCGACGCTCGCGCCCGCGGCGCGCACGGCGGCGACCCGCGCGGCCGCATCGAATGTCGGTACCGCCGACGGCGGCGGAGACGGCGCGGTCGTCGCGCAGCCGGCCAGAGCGAGCAGCGCAACGGCGGCGACCCGCTTCATCGGCCGTCGTCCACCGGCGGCGCGGGCGCGGCGGGCGCCGGCGGCGGTACGCGCTTGGCCGGGTCGGGGTCGGCCGGTCGACCGCCGCCGAACAGCGAATCCCAGAACCCGCCGCCCTGGTCCTGCTCGGGCGCGGCGTCGCCGCCTTCGGCCGGCGCGGCCGGCGAGCCGTACGGGCAGGCGACGCGATCCGGCGCGTACCCCGGCACGAACGGAAAGCGCGCCGAGCCCGGGCAGCCCGGGTCGGTGGTGTGGCTGCCGGCGACCCATTCCCAGTCGATGCCGTCTTCCGGAATCACCAGCGGCGCCGACGGCAGGCGCGCGAACAGCGACGACCAGACGCGCATCGCGCCGGTCGCGCCGTAGAGCCCGGTCATCTTGTTCTGGTCGTTGCCGACCCAGATGACAGCGAGGTGGTCGCCGGTGAAGCCCGCGAACCAGCTGTCGCGGCCGTCGTTCGAGGTACCGGTCTTGCCGGCGGGCGACAGGCCGCCGCGTCCGTCCGCGATGAGCTGGTGGGCGGTGCCGCGATTGACCACCTGCTGCATGCCGTAGGTCACCAGGCGCGCCGCGACCGCGTCGCCCGGCTGCGCCGGCGCGGACGGCTTGTCGTAACGGTTGAGCGCGCGGCCGTTCGCGTCCAGCACGCCGCGCACGGCGCGCAGCGGCTGGATCTGGCCGCCGGACGCGAGGAACTGGTACAGCTGCGCCATCGCGTACGGGCTCTGGTCGATCGCGCCCAGGATCAGCGACGGATTGACGTTGCCCTCGACCTCGATGCCGGCGAGCGTGCGGATGAGGTCGGCGAGCCGCTGCGGCGTCACCTGCATGCCAACCCGCACCGTCGCCTGGTTCATCGACTGCGCGAGCGCGTCGACGAGGCGTACGGTGCCGTGGCTGCGACCGTCCGAATTGCCCGGCGACCACGGCTTGCTGCCCGGGATCCGCACCGTGATCGGTGCGTCCTCGACGTAGCTCGCGAGCGACCACTTCGACGGTTCGGCCAGCGCCAGCAGGTAGACGAAGGGCTTGAGCAGCGAGCCCACCGGGCGCTGTGCCTCGACCGCACGATTGAAGCCGTGCTCGGTGAACTCGCGCGCGCCCACCGCGGCGACGACCTCGCCCCGGTGCACGTCGGTGACCACGACGCCGGCCTCCAGCGTCGGGCGGTTCTTCGAGGCCAGCTGACGCAGCGTCTTGGTCACCGCGCCTTCGGCATAGGCCTGGGCCGACGGCGACATGCCCGTCATCACGCTGAGACCCGCGCCGACAAGACCCTCGGACGGGTAGTCGCGCGAGAGCTGGCGCCGCACCAGGTCCACGTAGGCCGGGAAGCGGTTCGGCGCGAGCGTGGTGGGGTTCGGCGTGACGCCCAGCGGCGCCTTCGAGGCGCGATCGTGCTCGCGCTGGTCGATCAGGCCGGTCTCGAGCATCTTGTCGAGCACGAAGTTGCGGCGCTCGAGCGCGCGGTCGGCATGGCTGCGCGGGTCGTAGTACGACGGGCCGCGCACGATGCCGATCAGCAGCGCGATCTGCTCGGTCGACAGGTCCTTCAGGTCGCGGCCGAACCAGAACTCGGCGCCGGCGGCGACGCCGCGGATCGCCTGCGAGCCGTGCTGGCCGAGGTAGACCTGGTTGAAGTACGCCTCGAGGATCGTGCTCTTCTCGTAGCGGGCGTCGATCAGCAGCGCGTAGATGATTTCCTTGAACTTGCGGCTGAAGGTCTGCTCCTGCCCGATGCCGAGCAGGCCGCTGCGCGCGAGCTGCTGCGTCAGCGTGCTCGCGCCCTGGCGCTTCTCGCCGCTGCGCACGTTGACCAGCACCGCACGCGCCAGGCCGGAGAAGTCGATGCCGATGTGATGGTTGAAGTCGCGGTCCTCGACCGCCTGCAGGCCGGTGACCAGCAGGTCCGGGACCTCGTTGATGCGCACCAGTCGGCGCTCTTCCTGCTTCTGTCCGTAGAGCGTGGCGATGCGCGCGGGATCGAGGCGATGCGCGCGGAGCGTGCGCCGTGCCGCGGCGTCGCGGACGGAGATCACGCGGCCGCCCGACAGCTGCACCTCGATTCGGCGCGCCGGCACGACGCCGTCGACGTCGTGGAACCCGCGGCTGGCGATGAGCCAGCGCCCGCCCTGCTGGGCGTAGCTGCCTTCGCGGCGCCCGTCGCCGGCACGGTAGCCCGCCGCGTCGAGCTCGGTCTTGAGCGTGGCGGCATCGAGCGCCAGGCCCGGCGCGAGCTCGAGCGGACGCGCGTAGACGCGCGTGGGGAGCTGCCACTGCAACTGGCCGAAGCGCTGGCTGACCTCGTGGTTGAGGTAGGTCACGTACGGGATCAGGAAGCCCAGCGCGAGCCCGACGACCACGAGGGCCGCGGTCAGCAGTCGGCGGCGCCAGCCCGGCCGGCCGCCGGCATCGGCGGTGTCGTCGTCTTCGTCGTAATCGATTCGGGCCACGGAATGCGAGAATGAAGGGCTTCCGCCCGCCTGCCGCGAGTCTAGCGCAGGCGCCCGTGCCGGCCGGTCGGGCCGCGGGGGCGGTTCACGCGGAGTTGGAGGGCAGTTCCCGATGTCGACGAGCGTCGCCCGATGACCTGGGCCGGGGTCCGCTTCTCCTTCTTCCGCGTCCTGGGTTTGCTCCGCCGCACCGGCATCAGCCTGCGTGCACGTGGCCTCGGCGGCACCTGGACGCGCGTGCGCGACCACCTGCACCCGCGACCGGTCGTGCCCGCCGCCTCGCTCTACGCGCCGCCACGGTCACCGTTCGCGCCGTTCGCGCTCGACACGTCCGACGCACCGCGGGTCAGCATCGTCATCCCCGTATACGGCCAGTTCGCCCATACGCTCGACTGCCTGCGCGCGCTGGCCGCCCATCCGCCGTCGACGCCGCACGAGGTGATCGTGGTGGACGATGGCTCCACCGACGAGACGCCGGCCTGCCTCCCGCGCATCGACGGCCTGCGCTACCACCGTCGCGCGCAGAACGGTGGATTCATCGCCGCCTGCAACGACGGGGCCTCGCTCGCGCGCGGCGACACGCTCGTATTCCTCAACAACGACACGGTCCCACAGCCCGGCTGGCTCGAGGCCTTGCTCGCCACCTTCGAGACGCGCCCCGGCACCGGCCTCGTCGGCGCGCAGCTGCTGTATCCCGACGGCCGGCTCCAGGAAGCCGGCGGCCTCGTGTTCAACGACGGAAGCGGTTGGAACTACGGCAAGTTCGGCGATCCTGCCGACCCCCGCTACGCCTATGCCCGCGACGCGCATTACTGCTCCGGCGCCGCGATCGCCGTGCCGCGCTCGGTCTTCGAGCGACTGGGCGGCTTCGATGCCCGCTACGCGCCGGCCTATTACGAGGACACCGACCTCGCCTTCGGCGTGCGTTCGCTCGGGCTGGGCGTGCGCTACCAGGCCGCCTCTCGCGTGGTCCATTGCGAGGGCGTGACATCGGGTACCGACGTCACCCAGGGCATGAAGTCCTACCAGGTGGCCAATCGCGGCACGTTCGCCGCGAAGTGGGCGCCGGCGCTCGCATCCCAGCCCGCCCCCGGCGGCGACGTCGACGCCGCGGCCTGGCCGGTGAAGCCCACGCTGCTCGTGATCGACGCGCTGACGCCGGACACCACGCGCGACTCGGGCTCGCTGCGGCTCGTGAACCTGATGCGGCTGCTGATGGACGACGGGTGGCATGTGGTGTTCCTGCCGGCCAACCGCCGGGACGCCGGCGCCGCGACGCAGGCACTCCAGGCGTTGGGCGTCGAAGCCTGGCATGCGCCCTACGCGCCGCGTCCCCCCGCCTGGTTCCGCCGCCACGGCCCGCGTTTCGATGCGGTGATCCTGTGCCGGCACTACGTGGCCCGTGAATTCCTGCCCCTGGTGCGCCAGCACGCGCCACGCGCGCGTCTGCTGTTCGACACCGTCGACCTGCACTTCCTGCGCGAGCGGCGCGGCGCGGAGGCGAGCGGCGACGTCCAGGCGCTGCGCACCGCCGCCCGCACCCGCGACCTGGAGCTGGACGTCATCCGTCGCAGCGACGTCACGCTCGTGGTCAGCGAGGTCGAGCGCGCGCTGCTCGCGCAGGAAGCGCCGCAGGCGCGGGTCGAAGTCGTGTCCAACGTGCACGAGGTCGCCGGGCCGGGCCTGCCGTTCGCGCAACGCCGCGACGTCGTGTTCGTCGGCGGCTTCCGCCATCCGCCGAACGTCGACGCGGTGCTGTGGTTCGCCCGCGACGTGTGGCCGACGGTGCACGCACGACGACCGGATCTCGTGTTCCACTGCATCGGCGCCGACGTGCCGCCCGAGATCGCGACGCTGTCGTCGGTCGGAGGCATTCGCGTGCACGGGCACGTGCCCGACCTCGATCCGTTCATGGACGGCGCCCGCATCGCAATCGCGCCGTTGCGCTTCGGCGCGGGCGTCAAGGGCAAGGTGAACCTCAGCATGGCGCACGGGCAGCCGGTGGTCGCGACGTCCTGCGCCGTCGAAGGCATGCACCTGCGCGACGGCGAGGACGTGCTCGTCGCCGACGCGCCCGACGCGTTCGCCGACGCGCTGCTGCGCCTCTACGACGACGAAGCGCTGTGGTCGCGGCTGGCGGCCCACGGCCTGGACAACGTGCGGCGCCACTTTTCGGCGGATGCCGCGCGCGACGCAGTGCGGCGCGCGCTCGGAACGGACTGAGTTCAGGCGCGCCGCGCCTGCTCCACGCCGGGCAGCGCGGCGAGCTTGCCGAGCACGTCGGTCAGCTGGCCGTAGTCGGCCACGCGCAACCGCAGCTGCAGGACCACCTGCGTGCCGCCGCGAACGTGCTCGGTATTCATAGCGGTCAGGGCGACGCCGGCCTGCGCGACGACGTTGGTGACTTCCTTGAGCAGCCACTTGCGGTCGAGCGCGACCAGCTCGACGCCCACGTCGTAGGCGCTGCCGCCCCGTCGCCATTCCACCGGCAGGACGCGTTGCGGCTCGGCCGCGGCGAGCCGCTGGAACGCGGCGCAGTCGGGGCGATGCACGCTCACGCCGCGGGCCCGCGTGAGATAGCCGGCGATCGCCTCGCCCGGCAGCGGCTGGCAGCAGCGCGCGATCTGCACGAGCAGGTTGCCGACCCCCTCGACGGTGAACTCGCTCGCCCGCCCGCCGCGCGGCTTGCGTACGGCCGGAGCCGGCGCCGGCGTGGCCGCGACCGGCTCGCGCGTCGCGCGCTCGTGCTCCAGCAGCACGCGCCCGACCTGGTGCGGCCCGACGTCGCCGAGCGCGACCAGCACGAACAGGTCGGCATCGGTCGCCGCATGGAAGCGGTCGCGCGCCGGCGCGAGGCTCGCGTTGAGCAGCGACAGCCGGCGCAGCTCCTTTTCCAGCATCTCGCGTCCGGCCTGTTCGTTGCGCGCACGGTCGAGCCGGTTGAACCACGTGCGCACCTTTTCGCGCGAGCGCGGGCTGGCGAGGAAGCCGTTCGACGCGACGAGCCAGTCGCGCCGCGGCTCCGACACCTTGCCGGTGAGGATCTCGACGTGGTCGCCGCTGCGCAGCTTGTGGTCGAGCGGGACGATGCGGCCGTCGACCTTCGCGCCGCGGCAGCGATGCCCCACGTCCGTATGCACGTGGTAGGCGAAATCGAGCGGCGTCGCGCCCGCCGGCAGGTCGACGACCTCGCCCTTGGGCGTCAGCACGTAGACGCGGTCCTCGAGCAATTCGCTGTCGAGTTCGCCCGCGAGCGCGCCCTCCTCGCCCGCGCTTTCCAGCAGGCGGCGCATCCACGCGATCTTGCGTTCGAACGCGGCGCTGGCCGTGGCGCTGGCGCCGCCGGGTCCGCCTCCTTCCTTGTACTTCCAGTGCGCGGCGACGCCGAGCTCGGCCTGCCGGTGCATGTCGTGCGTGCGGATCTGCACTTCCAGCGTCTTGCCTTCCGGCCCGACCACCGCGGTGTGCAACGAGCGGTAATCGTTGCGCTTGGGCCGCGCGATGTAGTCGTCGAACTCGCTCGGGATCGGCACCCACGTCGCATGCACGATGCCGAGGGCCGCGTAGCAGGCCGCCACGTCGTCGACCAGCACGCGCACCGCGCGCAGGTCGTAGAGCTCGCCGATCGGGACGTGCTTGCGCTGCATCTTCTTCCAGATGGACTAGATGTGCTTGGGGCGGCCGGCCACGTCGGCATGGATGCCCTGCGCCTCCAGCGCCTCGCGCAGCGTCGACTTGACGCTCTCGATGTACTGCTCGCGCGCGACGCGCTTCTCGTCGAGCAGGCGCGCGATCTGCTGGTACGTCGCGGGCTCGAGGAAGCGGAACGCGAGGTCCTCCAGCTCCCACTTGAGCTGCCAGATGCCGAGCCGGTTCGCGAGCGGTGCGTGGATGTCGCGCGTCAATGCCGCAAGTGCGCGGCGTTCGTTTTCCGGCAACGACGCGGCCAGCCGCATGCGCGCGAGCTGGCGCGCCAGCAGGATCGGCACGACGCGCAGGTCGCGCACCATCGCGAGCAGTAGCCGGCGCAGGCCTTCGCTGCCGCGGCCGCCCGGATGCCGCGCATGCAGCGTCCAGACCGGCTCGGCGGCCCGCTGGCCCTCGACCAGCGCGGCGACGGCGGGAAAGCGCGACATGAACGTCTCGCCGAGCGCAGCCGCGAGGCCCGGCCAGTCGTGCACGAGCGACGCCGCGATGACTTCGCCATCGGCGCCGAGCACGGCCAGCGAGCCGAGCGTGGAGTCCACGCGCGCCCACCCGTCGTCGTCGAGCGCGGGCGCCTCCGCGGTGGCCAGGGCGTCGCGCAGGGCCGCACCGAGCGCACCCGCGGCGGGAAGGGCGAGCGCATCGGCGAGGCGGTGCGTCGTCGGAGGGCGCGGCGCGTTCATCGAAAAGCCGGGACGGAGCGATCTACACTAGCCGGCATCCGTCCGGAGGAACAGTTCATGGCCCTTGCCCGTTCGCGCGCCCTCGTCCTCGCCGTCGCGTTGGCCTGCGCCTCGCTTGCGGCGCACGCCGCGCCGCCGATCGAGCAGCAGATGACGCCGGAGCAGTTCAAGGCCGCGGGGCTAAACAAGCTGTCGCCGCAGGAACTCGCGAGCCTCAACACCTGGCTCGGCCGCACGATCGAAACGGAAACCGCGAAGGCTGCCGTCGCCGCGAAGAAGAAGGTCGAGGACGAGAACCGCGGCTTCTTCAACTTCGGCTCGTCCGAGCCGGTGAAGTCGGCGATCACCGGCGAGTTCCGCGGGTTCGCGATGGGCCGTACGTACACGCTCGACAACGGGCAGGTGTGGCGCCAGATCGACGAGGCCAGCCTCGCCGGCGTGCGCAAGACCCATCCCGAAGTGGTGATCTCGCCGAGCGTGATCGGCAATGCCTGGTACATGGGCATCAAGGGCTACGGCACGCGCGCGAAGGTGATGCGCGTCAAGTGAGGCCCGCCGCGCCGCGGCTCAGCCCGTGAGCTGGGCGAGCCGCTGCGCGAGCTTCTTCGGCGACGCGCCGCCGCGCGCGCCCAGTTCCTGCGCGAACAGCGAGACGCGCAGTTCCTCCAGATCCCAGCGGAACGCATCCCAGTCGGGATCGTCGCCGTCGGCGCGTGCGAGCGCCTGCGCGAACGGGCGCAGCTCGAGCATGCGCGCCTGGTCGCGCGCTGGATCGCGCAGCGCACGCTCGGCGCGTAGCGCCAGCGCCTTCAGGTAGCGCGGATATTCGCGCAGCGCCGACGCCGGCGTATCGCGCAGGAAACCGGGCGGCGTGAGCGAGGCGAGGTGCGCCCGCATGTCGTCGAGGTTGCCGCTGGCCCAGCCCATCAACGGCGACTCGAACTTCGCGCGCGCGTCGGCGACGGCCGCAAGGATCGCCTCGGCCTGGCGCAGGCGCTCCATCGCCTCGGGGAAGAGTCCCTTCGCGACCTGTTCGCGGCGCGCGTCGAAGGCCTCCGGGTCGCGGACCGCGGCGAGCCCGTCGACGGTGAGGGCCTCGAACGCGCCGTCGACGAGGTCGAGCCGCAGCCGGTCGCCTTCCTTCAGCGACGCCGCCTCGCCCGAGCGCGGCGCCGCCGATTCGATCGCCGCGTACAGCAGGGCGGTCTTCGGCGACACCGGCAGTTGCTTGCGTGCCTGGCGCATGCGGTCGGCCGAGGCGAGGCGCAGCAGGCGGCGCACGCCGGCGGGATGTTCCCGTGCGGCCTCGTCGCGCTGGGCGAAGACCTGCACCGACGCGCTGTCGCCGTCGTCGTGGAGCGCCGGGAACGCGGGAACGCCGCCCGCGCCGCGCACCGTTTCCGGAATGCGCGTCGGCGGGAACGCGGTCAGCCCCTCCTGCGCGAGCCCGCTCGACGCCTTCTCCGCGAACGCATCCGCGGCGAGCGCGCCGAAGCGCTCGCGCAGGTCGTCGAGGTCGCGCGATTCGGCCAGTACATGGCGGCCGTCGCGGTCGAGCAGGCGCAGGTTCGTCCGCAGGTGCGGCTCAATCGCGGCCTCGTCGAACTCCGTCGCCGCGACCTGCGCGCCGGTGAGCTTGGACAGGAAGCGCGCGAGCGTGCCGGTGAACGTGTCGGGCTCGACCGGGCGGCCCTTGTCCCACGCGCCGTGCGCTTCCGCGAACGCCTTCGCGAAGTCGGGCGCCGGCACGAAGTTGCGGCGCTGCGCCTTGGGCAGCGAGCGGATCAGCGCGGCCGCCTTGTCGGCGACGAAACCCGGCGCCAGCCACGACAGCTGCGGCGCGTCGAGCGCGTTGAGCAGGTGCAGGGGCACGGCGAGCGTCATCCCGTCGTCGGGCGCGCCCGGCTCGAAGCGGTAGACGACGGCGAGCTGCACGTCGCCCATGCGCAGGAACGGCGGGAAGCGCGAGGCGGTGCTCGCCTCGCCGATCATCAGGTCGTCCAGCGACCATTCGAGCGCGGCCTTCTCGTTCGCCGGCAGCTTCGCGTACCAGGCGTCCAGCGCCTGCACGTTGTGCACGTGCGCCGGAAGGCGGTCGAGGTACCACTGCGCCATCCACTCCTCGTCGACGACGAGGCCGGCGCGGCGCTGCTTGGCTTCCTCGTCCTTCGCCCGTTCGAGCGTGGCGAGGTTCTTCTTCAGGAAGCCCGAGCGTGTGTTGATCTCCCCGGTGACCAGCGCGTCGCGCGCGAAGATGACGCGGCTTTCCTCGGGAAACATCGCGCCGTAATGGATCGGCTTCTTCGGCGCGAGCACGAGGCCGAACAGCGAGATCTGCTCGCTGCCGATCACGCGGCCCTGCGAACGCGACCAGCGCGGATCGCTCTGCCGGCGCGAGAGCAGATGCGGCAGCTCGTCGATCGCCCACTGCGGCTCGATCGACGCGTTGATCAGCGCCCACACGCGCTCGGTGTCGAGTAGCGTGGCCGACAGCACCCACGGCGGCGGCTTCTTCGCCAGCGGCGAGCCGGGGAAGAGCTGGAACTTGCGGCCGCGCGGCCCGTCGTAGCCGCGGTCGGCGCGCTGGCCGACCTGCGTCGGCAGGCCGGCGAGCACCGCGCGGTGCAGCTTCGTGTAATGCATCGCCGCGGCTTTCGGGTCCGGTGCACCGACCGGCGCCGCCTCGCCCTGCCCCGGCCACAGCTCGGCCGCCATGAGCTTCAGCTGGCGATGCAGTTCGCGCCACTCGCGCATGCGCAGGAAGCCAAGGAAATGCTTCTCGCACCAGGCGCGCAATTTCGACTGCGTGAGGTCGGCATGCGCGTCCTCGTAGGCCTGCCAGAGCTTGAGGATGCCGAGGAACTCCGAGCGCGGGTCGGCGAACTCGGCATGCGCGGCATCCGCGGCGCCGCGCTGGTCGCCGGGCCGCTCGCGCGGGTCCTGGATGCCGAGGAACGCGGCGATCACCAGCATCTCGCGCAGCACGCCGTGCGTGCTCGCCGCGACGAGCATGCGGGCGAGCTTCACGTCGACCGGCAGCCGGGCCATCAGGCGGCCGATCGCCGTGAGCTTGCGCGCGTCGTCGACCGCGCCCAGCTCGGCGAGCTGCTGCCAGCCATCGGCGATCGCGCGCGGGTCCGGCGGCTCGAGGAACGGGAACTCCTCGATGCGGCCGAGACCCAGCGCGAGCATGCGCAGGATCACGCCGGCCAGCGCGGCCCGGCGAATCTCGGGATCGGTGAACTCGGCGCGCGACTGGAAATCGGCCTCCGAATACAGGCGATAGCACGTGCCTTCCGAGACACGCCCGCAGCGGCCCATGCGCTGGTTCGCGCTGGCCTGGCTCACCGGCTCGATGTGCAGGCGGTCGAGCTTGGCGCGCGGGCTGTAGCGCTTGACGCGCGCGAGGCCCGGGTCGACCACGTAGCGGATGCGCGGCACGGTGAGCGAGGTCTCGGCGACGTTCGTCGCCAGCACGATGCGGCGCTGCGGGCCGGGGTTGAACACACGGTCCTGGTCGCGCGCGGACAGGCGCGCGTACAGCGGCAGCACCTCGGTATGCCGGTACTTGCGGCGCTCCAGCGCCTGGTGCGCGTCGCGGATCTCGCGTTCGCCGGGCAGGAAGACGAGTACGTCGCCGCGCGGATCCTCGGACGTGATCTCGTCGCAGGCCGCGACGATCGCTTCGTTGACCGTGCGCGCGCCGTCGCGGTCGGCCTCGTCGGGCAGCGGCCCGCGGCGGGGGCCCGACGGCGTGGTCGCGTCGGACTCGCCTTCCAGCGGGCGATAGCGCAGCGACACCGGATAGCCGCGGCCTTCGACGCTCACCACCGGCGCGTTCTCGAAATGCGCGGCGAAGCGCGCGGTGTCGATCGTCGCCGAGGTGATGATGACCTTCAGGTCCCTCCGGCGCTGCAGGAGCTGCTTGAGGTAGCCGAGCAGGAAGTCGATGTTGAGCGAGCGCTCGTGGGCCTCGTCGATCAGCAGGGTGTCGTACTTCGACAGCCAGCGATCGGACTGGATCTCGGCCAGCAGGATGCCGTCGGTCATGAACTTCACGACCGTGTCCTCGCCGACGTTCTCGGTGAAGCGCACCTGGTAGCCGACCGCGCCGCCCATCGGAACCTGCAGCTCCTCGGCGACGCGCCGCGCGACCGCGCGCGCGGCGATGCGGCGCGGCTGCGTGCAGCCGATCATGCCGGCCGCGCCGCGACCGGCCGCGAGGCAGAGCTTGGGGATCTGCGTGGTCTTGCCCGAGCCGGTTTCGCCCGCGATCACCACGACCGGGTGTTCACGGATCAGGTCGACAATGCGTTCGGCTTCAGCGGCGATCGGCAACTCGTCCGGCACCGTCGCCTGCGGCAGCTGTCGCGCACGGGCCTCGCGCCGCGCGATCGACTGGACCAGGGCCTGTTCGAACGCGGCGCGGCGCCCGGAATCGCCGGGGGACTGGCTCCAGCGCGACCACAGGCCATGCAGGCGGCCGCGATCCCGCGTCATCGCCTCGTCGAGGCGACGTCGGGCGGCGGGAAGGTCCTGGGCGTCGATAGAGGGCGCGGATCGGTTCAAGACGAAAGATCGATTTCACACGGGCCGGCGGGCCGCCTATTGTCGCCGGTGTCACGACGGAACTCGGAGAACGCAGATGAACAAGGGAACTGAAACGCGCAAGAGCGGCAACGGCGGCGAGAAAGCGGCGGCCGGCATGCCTGCGGTCAATATCGGGATCAGCGAGGAAGACCGCAAGGCGGTCGCGGACGGGCTGTCCAACTTCCTGTCCGATGCGTTCACGCTCTACCTGAAGACGCACAATTTCCACTGGAACGTCACCGGGCCGATGTTCAACGCCCTGCACGTGATGTTCGAGACCCAGTACACCGAGCAGTGGGCGGCGCTGGACGACATCGCCGAGCGCATCCGCGCGCTGGGCTTCAACGCGCCGGGCTCGTACGCCGAATTCATCCGCATGAGCTCGCTGCCCGAGGAGCCCGGCCTGACCGAGACGGCCGACTGGCGCGAAATGGTGCGGCAGCTGGTGACGGGCAACGAGGCGGTCTGCCGGACGGCGCGCGCCGTGCTCGCCCGCGCCGACGAGGCGGGCGACGATCCGACGGTCGATCTCATGACCCAGCGCCTGCAGACGCACGAGAAGTACGCGTGGATGCTGCGGTCGCTGCTGCAGTAGACTTCCCACGACAGGAAAGTCGCCCCGGACGCCTGGTACCAGTCACTGGCTCTTTGCGGAATTCAGAACTGAACGTCCGGGGCGCCGGTAGAGTGCATAGGGACAGCTGAATGCCGTCTGTGGACGAGTGGATCGCACCTGAATGCGCGCCATAAAAAAAGCCCCGGAAATCCGGGGCTTTTTCGCATTCCTGACAGGGAAGTGCTGAGCTCGCGTCCGAGCGTGTGCGAATCTTATGCGCGAAACTATTTAGAAACTGTTAGCACGCTTCGTATTCATTTTCCGCGCCGCTGTTGTGTTCAGTCGGCAGCCAGTTACGCAGCGGATGGCCTGATTCGAGAACGTCCCCGATGAGCGACACCGCCCTCGACCTCCTCCATCGGATCTTCGGCCACACCGCGTTCCGCGGCGAGCAGGCGCAGATCGTCGAGCATGTCGCCGGCGGTGGCGACGCGCTGGTGCTGATGCCGACGGGCGGGGGCAAGTCGCTCTGCTACCAGATCCCGGCGCTGCTGCGCGACGGCGTGGCGATCGTGGTGTCGCCGCTGATCGCGCTGATGCAGGACCAGGTGGAGGCGCTGCGGCAGGTCGGCGTACGCGCCGCCTTCCTGAACTCGACGCTGGACGCGGCCGCGGCCGCCGCCGTCGAGCGCGATCTGCTGGCCGGCGACCTCGACCTGCTCTACGTCGCGCCGGAGCGCCTGCTCACCGGGCGGTTCCTGTCCCTGCTGGAGCGCGCGAAGCTCGGCCTGTTCGCCATCGACGAGGCCCACTGCGTCTCGCAGTGGGGCCACGACTTCCGCCCGGAGTACCGTCAGCTCACCGTGCTGCACGAGCGCTGGCCGGACGTGCCGCGCATCGCGCTCACCGCCACCGCCGACGCGCCGACGCGCCGCGAGATCGTCGAGCGCCTGGCACTGGAGGACGCCAAGCAGTTCGTCAGCTCCTTCGACCGCCCGAACATCCGCTACACCGTGGTGCCGAAGGACGGCGCAGGCACGCGCGCGCTGCTCGACGTCCTCGCCCGCCATCCAGGCCAGAGCGGCATCGTCTACGCGATGAGCCGCAAGCGCGTCGAAGCGGTGGCCGAGCAGCTCTGCAAGGCCGGCCTCAAGGCGCTGCCCTACCACGCCGGCATGGACGCGCAGGTGCGCGCCGCCAACCAGCGCCGTTTCCTGCAGGAGGACGGCATCGTGATGGTGGCGACGATCGCCTTCGGCATGGGCATCGACAAGCCGGACGTGCGCTTCGTCGCGCATGTGGACCTGCCCAAGTCGATCGAGGGCTACTACCAGGAAACCGGCCGCGCCGGCCGCGACGGCGGCCCCTCGGAAGCCTGGCTCAGCTACGGGCTGGGCGACGTGGTCAGCCTGCGCCAAATGATCGAACAGGGCGATGCCGGCGGCGAGCGCAAGCAGCTCGAGCTGCGCAAGCTCGACGCGCTGCTGGGCTACTGCGAGAGCACCGACTGCCGCCGGCAGGCACTGCTGCGCTTGTTCGGCGAGGCGCATGCGGGCGCCTGCGGCAACTGCGACAACTGCCTGTCCCCGCCGCAGAGCTGGGACGGCACCGACGCCGCGCGCAAGGCGCTGTCGGCGATCTACCGCACCGGCCAGCGCTTCGGCGTCGGCCATCTCATGGACGTGCTGCGCGGCGCGAAGACGGAGAAGGTGCAGCAGTTCCGCCATGGCGAACTCGCCGTGTTCGGCGTGGGCGCGGACCTCGACGACCGCCAGTGGCGCAGCGTGTTCCGCCAGCTGGTCGCGGGCGGCTACGTGGACGTCGACGTCGAGCACTTCGGCGCGCTGCGGCTGACCGAGGCGGCGCGCCCCGTGCTGCGCGGCGAGGCCACGCTGCGCTTTCGCAGCGAGCCGAAGGCGCCGCCACGCATGCGCCGGGACCGGCGCGCGTCGGAAGCGGAGGCGTTCGACCTGGATCCGGCGTCGCTGGTGCGCTTCCAGTCGCTGCGCGAATGGCGCGCACAGACCGCGCGCGAGCAGAACGTCCCGGCGTACGTGATCTTCCACGACGCCACTCTGCGCGCGATCGCCGAGGCGGACCCGGCGGATCTCGAGGATCTGGGGCGCATCCCGGGCATCGGCAGCAGCAAGCTCGATCGCTACGGCGAGGCGGTGCTGCAGCAGTTGTTCGACGCGGCCTGAGCCGACGCGCCCGCCGGCGCGATCAGGCGTTGGACGACTGGACGGTCGGGCAGCTGCGCAGCAGCGCCTCGTCGGCCCCGCTCGCCACGGCGAAGCCGTGCAGGCCGATGTCGAGCACGAGGCCGTCGCCCAGCACCCCCAGCTCGAGCCTCACCGTCCGGATGAACCGCAGGGCGTCGGGCGCGAGCGTCGGCAGCCCGCACGCGAAGCGCGTGGGGACCACGACGAGCGCACCATCCACGCGGCGGTACAGATCCAGCTTCATTCGCGTCCCCGGGCTGCACCGGGACGCTAACCAATCCCGGGCGCGCAGCCTATAGGGACTCTCCCCCTGTCGGCCTGAACCGTTGGGCCGGGCCGGATGGAAGGCGCGCATCGCGTGACCGGCGGCATGGGCAGCGGCTGCGGCGTGGCGTCGCGGCGCCTGGAGCATCGCGTTGCGGGGTACCCGGCACGGACTTGATCTGGATCAAGCGCGGCCGGCACACGGCTTCGAGAATGGCGGCGTGACTCGGCACCTCACTCCGCAAGGTCAATCCATGTCCACAACAGAGCTCAGGGCTGCGCCGGTCGCCGCCCGCCCGGCCATGCCCGCGCCCCGCGCCGCGGCGTACAACGACCGGGTCGTGATCCAGTTCTCACTCGCGACGGTGCTGTGGGGCATCGTCGGGATGTCGGTCGGCGCGCTGATCGCGGCGCAGCTGTACTGGCCCGACCTGACCTACGGGGTTCCGTGGCTCGGCTACGGCCGTCTGCGTCCACTGCATACCAATGCGGTGATCTTCGCCTTCGGCGGCTCGGCGCTGATGGGTACCAGCCTGCACGTCGTGCAGCGCACCTGCGGCGTCCGGCTGATTTCGGACCGCCTGGCGTCGTTCGTGTTCTGGGGCTGGCAGGCGGTGATCGTCGCCGCGGCGGTGACGCTGCCGCTGGGCATGACGCAGGGCAAGGAATACGCCGAGCTCGAATGGCCGATCGACCTGCTGATCGCCGCCGTGTGGGTGGCCTACGGCTGGCTGTTCTTCGGCACCATCGCCAAACGCACGACGCCGCACATCTACGTCGCCAACTGGTTCTACGGCAGCTTCATCGTCGCGGTGACGCTGCTGCACATCGTCAACAACGTCGCGATCCCGGCCGGTGCGCTGAAGTCGTATTCGGTCTACAGCGGCACCGTCGACGCGATGGTGCAGTGGTGGTACGGCCACAACGCGGTGGGCTTCTTCCTGACCGCCGGCTTCCTCGGGATGATGTACTACTTCGTGCCGAAGCAGGCGCAGCGCCCGGTCTATTCGTATCGCCTGTCGATCGTGCACTTCTGGGCGCTGATCGCGGTCTACATGTGGGCCGGCCCGCACCACCTGCAGTACACCGCGCTGCCGGACTGGGCGCAGTCGCTCGGCATGGTGTTCTCGCTGATCCTGCTGGCGCCCTCCTGGGGCGGCGCGATCAACGGCATGCTCACGCTGTCGGGCGTGTGGCACAAGCTGCGCACCGACCCGATCCTCAAGTTCCTCATCGTCTCGCTCAGCTTCTACATGATGAGCACGTTCGAGGGGCCGATGATGTCGATCAAGACGGTCAACTCGCTCTCGCACTACACCGACTGGACGATCGGCCACGTGCACGCCGGCGCGCTGGGCTGGGTGGCGATGATCACCATCGGCTCGATCTACGCGATGCTGCCGAAGCTCGTCGGCGCCGAGCGCATGCATTCGACGAAGGCGATCGACCTGCACTTCTGGCTGCACACGGTCGGTGTGGTCTTCTACATCGTCGCGATGTGGATCGCCGGCGTGACGCAGGGCCTGATGTGGCGCGCCACCAACGCCGACGGGACGCTGACCTACAGCTTCGTCGAAGCGCTCAACGCGACCTATCCCTACTACCTTATCCGCCTGGGCGGCGGCCTGCTGGTGCTCGGCGGGATGCTGCTGATGGGCTGGAACGTGCTGAAGACGCTCGCCGACGGCCGCGAGCCCGTCGTCGACGCCGTCGCGGCGCCGGCGCTCGCCTGAGGACCCGACATGAGCACCAACGCACACGAGAAAGTCGAGAAGAACGTCGGCCTGATGGCGGTCCTGATCGCGGTGGCGGTTTCGTTCGGCGGGCTCGCCGAGATCGTCCCGCTGATGCACCAGGCCGAGGCGATCGAGCCGCTGCCCGGCGTAAAGCCCTATCCCGCGCTGGAGCTCGCCGGCCGCGACGTCTACGTCCGCGAGGGCTGCTACAACTGCCATTCGCAGATGGTGCGCACGCTGCGCTTCGAGACCGAGCGCTACGGCCACTACTCGCTGGCCGGCGAATCGGTCTACGACCACCCCTTCCAGTGGGGCTCCAAGCGCACCGGCCCGGACCTGGCCCGCGTGGGCGGCCGCTATTCCGACGATTGGCACCGCGTGCACCTGAACCAGCCGCGCGACGTGGTGCCCGAGTCGAACATGCCGGGCTTCCCGTGGCTGGAGAAGAACGCGGTCGACGGCGCGACGATCACCGCACACATGAAGGCGCTGCGCGCGATCGGCGATCCGTATACCGACGCGGACATCGCCGGCGCCGCGAAGGCGGTCGATGGAAAGACCGAGATGGATGCGGTCGTGGCCTACCTGCAGGGCCTGGGCAAGAACGCGCCGAGGGGCGGCTGACATGGTCGCCGGCACCGTCACCGCGATCCTGCTGGCGCTGTTCGTCGCCGGCTGGATCTGGGCCTGGCGCCCCGCGCGCAAGGCGGAATTCGATGCGGCGTCACGGCTGCCGCTCAACGACAACGAGGAGACTCCGCGATGAGCATGGGCTGGTCGTGGTACGTGATCGCACTGGTCGTGCTGAACATCGCCGGCTGCGTGTGGCTGCTGTGGTTCACCGCGCGCAGGCGCCCCGGCGATCCGAAGCCGACCGACACGAGCCACGTGTGGGATGGCGACCTCACCGAGTACAACAAGCCGCTGCCGCGCTGGTGGATCAACGGCTTCTACCTGACGATCGTCTTCGGCGTCGGCTACCTCGTCTGGTACGGCGGCCTCGGCGGCCTGAAGGGCTATTCGGGCTGGACGTCGGACAAGGAATACGCGGCGGACAAGGCGGGCGAGGACGCCAAGCTCAACGCCGCGTTCGCCCGGTACGCGGGCAAGCCTATCGATGCGATCGCGCGCGATCCGCACGCCGTGGCCATCGGCCATTCGATCTTCACCAACACCTGCTCCGGCTGCCACGGCTCGTCGGCGAAGGGCGCGATCGGCTATCCCAATCTCACCGACGACATCTGGCACTGGGGTGGCACGCCCGACCGCATCCTCGAGACGGTGCTCGACGGCCGCGAAGGCGTGATGCCCGAATGGGGCAAGGTGCTGACCGGCATGGGCGGCGAGAACGCGGTGGATTACGTCGCGAGCTACGTGCAGTCGTTCGCCGACCCGAAGGGCCTGGAGAACAACTTCATGGCCGCGCAGGGCAAGTCGCTGTACGAGGGCGTGTGCGTGGCCTGCCACGGCGCCGACGGCAAGGGCAATCCCGCGATGGGCGCGCCGAACCTCACCGACGACTACTGGCTCTACGGCGGCAGCAAGGCGCAGCTCGTGCAGACCATCGCCAACGGCCGCCACGGCGTGATGCCGGCGCACCGTGCGCTGCTCGGCGAGACGCGTGCACGCCTGGTGGCCGCCTACGTCTGGTCGTTGTCCAACGGCCCGGCGCAGGTCGCCGCGAAGTAAAGGAGCGCCACGCATGTCGCAGCCGCAGCCCGTGTTCGACCACCCGCCGCGCCCGATGGCGCAGCGGGTCGGCGCGATCCTCTGGCCGAGCTTCTTCGCCGCGGGCGTCGCGACGATGGTGTTCTTCGCCTACGTCGATCCGCTGGTGCTGCGCGACATGACGTTCCCGCAGCTCGAGATCACCCGCGAGCTCGGCTACACGGTCGGCTTCTTCACCTTCTGGCTCGCCACGAGCGCGTCCAGCCTGTTCACCTGGGTCCTGCTGCGCCCCGCGAGCCGCTTCAACCAGCCGTTGCCGCACGAGAAATGAGCCGTCCGATTCCCCTGCAGATGGTCGACGAGCCCGTCGGCGCCTACGTCAGCGAACGCAAGGTCTATCCGCGTTCGGTGACCGGCTCGCTCGCGCGGCTGCGCGTGTTCGCGGTGGCGTGGCTGCTCGGCATGTTCTACGTGTTCCCGTGGCTGCGCTGGGACGGCCGCCAGGCCGTGCTTTTCGACCTGCCGGCGCGCAAGTTCCACGTCTTCGGGCTGACCTTCTGGCCGCAGGACTTCCTGTTCCTCGCGCTGCTGCTGATCGTCGCCGCGCTCGCGCTGTTCTTCTTCACCGCGCTGGCCGGACGGCTCTGGTGCGGCTACGCCTGCCCGCAGACGGTGTGGACCGAAGTCTTCCTGTGGATGGAGAAGTGGACCGAGGGCGACCGCGCCAGGCGCATCAAGCTCGATGCGGCGCCGTGGGACCGCGAGAAGGTCGCGCGCAAGGGCGCCAAGCACCTGCTCTGGGCGGTATTCGCGCTGTGGACCGGCTTCACCTTCGTCGGCTTCTTCACCCCGATCACCGATCTCGCCGGCCGACTCGTGCCGTTCCATTGGGGCGGCTGGGAAACGTTCTGGGTGCTGTTCTACGCGCTCGCGACCTGGGGCAATGCCGGCTTCCTGCGCGAGCAGGTCTGCAAGTACATGTGCCCGTACGCGCGCTTCCAGAGCGCGATGTTCGACCGCAACACACTGATCATCGCCTACGACCCGATGCGCGGCGAACCGCGCGGCCCGCGCAAGCGCGGCCTGCCGAGCGTCATCGAGCGCGCACGCGGCCTGCTGGCGCGCGTCACCGCCTACGACTACGTATTCCGCGCCGCATTGCATCCCACCGCCGCCGCAGCCGCGGCCGGCGCGGGCGGCACGATCACCTTCGCCGGTGCGGGCGTGGAAGCCGCGCCCCTGCCGAAGTTCGCGCCCGAGGACCTCGGCGACTGCATCGACTGCACGATCTGCGTGCAGGTCTGCCCGACCGGCATCGACATCCGCAACGGCCTGCAGTACGAGTGCATCGCCTGCGGCGCCTGCATCGACGCCTGCGACGACGTGATGGGCAGGATGGGCTATCCGGAAGGCCTGATCCGCTACACGACGCAGAACGCGCTGGAAGGCCACCCGAGCCGCGTACTGCGCCCGCGCATCGTCATCTACGGCGCACTGCTGGTCGCGCTGGTCGCCGCGTGGAGCTGGGGCGTCGGCCACCGCGCACCGCTCACCGTCGAAGCCATGCGCGATCGCAACGCGCTGTACCGCCCGGTCGCCGACGGCATCGACAACGGCTACACGCTCAAGCTCGCCAACAGGACCGACGCGCCGCAGCGCTACCGCATCACGCTCGACGCCGCGTCGCCCGGACTGCAGCTGCGCGGCGTGCCGGAAATCGTGAACGTCCCTGCACAGGCCGTCGTCCCGGTCGAAGTGACCGTGCACGGCCCGGCGACCGCGACCGGCCGCCACCCCTTGCGCTTCACCGTGCGCGCCGCCAACGGCGACGCACAGGCGAGCGTCGACAGCAGCTTCTTCGGATCGATGTGATGCCGCCTGACGAACGTTCCAAGTGGTCCAACCCGGTGATGTGGCTGGTGGTCGGCCTGCCCGTGGTGTCGATGATCTTCGGCATCGGGCTCGTCGTGATCGCCAACCGCGATTCGGATGATGCGATCGTCGACAAGGTCGACCGCACCGCGCAGATGCAGGTGGCCGACCTCGGCCCGGACGCGCGCGCGCAGCAGATGAAGCTGAGCGCGGTGGTGCGCGTCGGCGGCGGCGTGATCGACGTGATCCCGGTGCAGGGCGACTTCGACCGTCGCCGGCCGTTGAAGCTGAGCCTGCTGCATCCCGCGCATTCGGCCGAAGACCGCGTGATCGACGTCGTGCCGGGCCCCACCGGCTGGCACGCGGCATCCGCGGTCGATGGGACCCGCGACTGGAACGTTCGGCTCGCGCCGGCCGACGGTCGTTGGCGCATCGGCGGCCGGCTGCCGAAGGGCCAGCAGGCCGTGGCGCTGCAGCCGGCGCTCCCGGGTGCGGATTGAGCACGATGGACGCGGCGCGCGCTCCCGGCACGCTGTCCCTCGCCCGCTGCTTCCATTGCGGCGAGGCGCTTCCGCCGTCGCCCGCGTTCTTCGAGGTCGAGGGTGCGGCGCAGGCCTTCTGCTGCGACGGCTGCGCGGCGGCCGCGCAATGGATCCGCGACGCCGACCTCGGCGACTACTACCGGCTGCGCAGCGACGCGGCCTCGTGCGTCGGCGCGGAGGACAGCGACTACAGCGCCTGGGATCGCGACGACATGGTCGCCGACCACGCGCGCGACGTCGACGGCGGCCGCGAGATCACCGTCGTCACCGACGGCATGCGCTGCGCCGCCTGCGCCTGGCTGATCGACCGCGCGCTCACGCGCGAGCCCGGCATCGTCGACGTCGGCGCGAACGCGGTGACCGGTCGTATCCGCCTCACGTGGGATCCGGCGGTGACGCCGCTGTCTGCGCCCCTGCGCCGGCTCGCGCTGCTCGGCTATCGGCCCTACCTCGCCGCCGGCCATGCGGATGAATCGGCACGCCGTCGCGCGCGCAACCGGTCGCTGCTGCGCATCGGCCTGGCGAGCCTCGGCGCGATGCAGGCGATGATGTTCGGCGAGGCGCTGTACCTCGACACCAGCGGCTCGATGGGCGTGGCGACGCGCGACTTCCTGCGCTGGGTCACCTTCCTCGTCAGCACGCCCGTCGTGTTCTATGCGGGCTGGCCGTTCCTCGAGGGTGCGTGGCGCGAGCTCCGGCATCGCCGGCTCGGCATGGACGTGCTGGTGGCCACGTCCACGCTGCTCGCCTACGCGGCGAGCGTCGTGGAGACGGTCCGCGGCGGGCCGCACGTCTGGTACGACGCCGCGGTGATGTTCGTGTTCCTGCTGCTCGTCGCGCGCAGCCTCGAGGAGCGCATACGTCGCATCGCGAACGCACAGGTGGATGCGCTGGCCCGCGCGCGGCCGGTGCTCGCGGTGCGCGAGCGCGACGACGGCACGCGCGAGACGGTGCCGGTGTCGGCGCTGCGCGTGGGCGACATCGCCTGCGTCGCGGCCGGCGAGCCGGTGCCCGCCGACGGCACGCTGCTCGACGCCAGTGCGCGCTTCGAGGAATCACTGCTCACGGGCGAGCCGGAGGCGGTGGAACGCCGCGCGGGCGACACCGTGTTCGCCGGCACCATCGGCCGTGAGCGTCCGGCGCGCATCCGTGTCGAGCGCATCGGCGCCGACACGCGGCTGTCCGAGCTGTCGCGGCTGGTCGAGCAGGCGCAGGCGCATCGCCCGCGGCTCGCACAGCTCGCCGACCGCGTCGCCGGCGTGTTCGTCGTCGCCATGCTCGCGGTCGCCGCGGCGACGTGGTCCGCCTGGCATCTCCACGAGCCGGCGCGCGCGCTGGAAGTGACGCTCGCGGTGCTGGCGATCTCCTGCCCCTGCGCACTGTCGCTGTCGATCCCCGCCGCGCTCGCCGCCGCGCATGGCGCGCTCGCACGCAACGGGCTGCTGGCCACGCGGCCCGACGCGCTCGACCGCCTCGCCCGGATCACCGACATCGTCTTCGACAAGACCGGCACGCTCACGCAGGCCGGCACGGCGCTCGGCGCGATGTCGACGTTCGACGGTTTTCCGCGCGGCGAAGCGCTGCGCATCGCCGCCGCGCTCGAGCGCGGCAGCACGCATCCGCTCGCGGCGGCGTTCGCCTCGATCGACGCGCCGGCGGCGGAAGCGGTACGCGTGGTTGCCGCGCAGGGCATCCAAGGCCACGTCGACGGCCGCGACTGGCGCATCGGCCGCGCGGGTTTCGCTGCGGGACGCGAGGATGACGGCGCGCTCTGGCTGGGCGACGGTTCACGGCCGGTAGCGCGCTTCGAGCCCACCGAATCGGTACGCGCCGACGCGATGCCGGCGCTCGAGGCATTGCGCGCGCAGGGGATCGCGGCGCACCTCGCCAGCGGCGACGCGGGCGAGCGGGTCGACGGCGTCGCGCGGCAGCTGTCGATCGACGTCGCCCGCGCGCGCCAGACGCCCGAAGACAAACTCGCCTACGTGCGCGAGCTGCAACGCGAGGGGCGCTTCGTCGCGATGGTCGGCGACGGCATCAACGACGCGCCGGTGCTCGCCGGTGCCGACGTCTCCATCGCGGTCGGCAGCGGCGCCGCGCTCGCGCAGCGCGCGGCCGACGTCGTACTCACCGGCGGCTCGCTGTCGCGGCTCGCATCGGCGGTATCGCTCGCGCGGCGCACGCGCGCGGTGGTGCGGCAGAACCTCGGCTGGGCGCTCGCTTACAACGTTCTCGCGTTGCCGGCTGCGGTGATGGGGCTGGTGCCGCCGTGGATGGCCGCGCTGGGCATGAGCCTCTCGTCGCTCGGAGTGACGCTCAACGCGCTCCGCCTGGCGCGGAGGGCGGCATGAACATCCTGCTGCTGTTGATTCCGCTCGCACTGATGCTGCTGGGCGTGGCGGTGTACGCGTTCTGGTGGGCGGTGAAGCGCGGCCAGTTCGACGATCTCGACACACCCGCCCTCGACATCCTGCGCGACGATCCGCCGCGCGAGCACGCGCCGCGCAGGCGCTGAATGGGCCTCCCCTGGCTGACGCTGCTCTCGGCGCTGCTGACGGGTCTCGTCGGCAGCGGGCATTGCGCGGTGATGTGCGGCGGCATCGCGACCGGCTTTCCGGCGATGGCGCCACGTGCGGGCTGGCGCTACGTGGTCGAGCCGAACCTCGGCCGCGTGCTCGGCTATGCGACGGCAGGCGCGGTCGCCGGCGGCGTCGGCCACGCCATCGTCGACCTGGCCGCGCTGCCGGGGTTGCGAACAGGACTGCGCGTGGCGACGGGCGTCGTCATGATCGTGATCGGCCTGCGGCTGGTAGCGGCGAACCGGGCGGCCTGGCCCTATTCGAGCCTGGGCGGCGGGTTGTGGCGCGTGCTCAAGCCGCTCCAACGCGGGCTGCTGCCTGCCAACACCCCGGGCAAGCGCCTTGCGCTCGGCGCGCTCTGGGGCTGGATGCCCTGCGGACTCAGCACCACGATGCTCACCGCGGCCTGGCTGCAGGCGGGCGCGGCGAACGGGGCATCGACGATGGCCGCCTTCGGCCTCGGCACGCTGCCGGTGATGCTGCCGCTGACGTGGTCCGGCCTGCACGTGGGCCGGCGCCTGCTGCAGGGCGGCGCGCGCACGGCAGCGGGCGCGCTGGTGGTACTGGCGGGGCTGGTGACGGTCGCGGCGCCGTGGCTGATGGCGGTGCCGGCGTTGCACGGGCCGCTGCGCGCGCTGGGCTGCCTGCCGGTCTAGGCGCGGGCCCGCGGGCGCTCGCGGTCGCCGTCCTGCCCGTGCACGAGGCGATCGAGCTCGGCGACGTCGAGGATCTCCACCTTGCGGCCGTGCACCGAAATGACGCCGTCCTCCTGCAGCCGCGTGAAGCCGCGGCTGACGGTCTCGAGCGCGAGGCCGAGGAAGCGCGCGATGTCCTCGCGGCTCATCGGCAGGCGGATGCGGTCCGGCGGCTCGCCGATCGTGCGCAGCCGCTCGCTCAGGCCGTGCAGGAACAACGCGATACGCTCGTTGGCCTGGCGGCGCACGAGCATCTCGCGGTGGTCCTGGTCGCGGCCCACGCTCTGGCCGATGACGCGCATCAGCTGGCGCTGCAGGCCGGGAATGTGCGAAGCCACGGTCGACAGCTCGTCGAACGGCACTTCACAGACGTTGGCGCGCGTGAGTGCGACCGCTTCCACGCGGTGCGAGCCGGTGCCCAGCGCATCGAGGCCGATCAGCTCGCCTGGCAGGTGGAAGCCGATGACCTGCTCCTCGCCTTCCTCGTTGACCAGCACCGTCTTGAAGGTGCCGTCGCGCGCGACGAAGACCGAGCCCATGCGGTCGCCCTGCCGGAACAGGCGCTCACCGGCCTCGACCGGCCGCTTGCGCTTGACGATGTCCTCGAGCTCCTGCAGCTCCGAAAGGCTGATGCCGGCAGGCAGGCAGAGCTGCTGCAGCGAACAGCTGGCGCAGCCCTTGCGGAGGGTGATGAGGTCGATCGGGGTGGCCGACATCGGAGCACGCAGCGGCGGAACGAGGTGCCAGCCTACCTCAGCCGTACGCAACCACGGGTGACCGGCGTGTAGAGCGTGTGAAGTCGACCGGTGGCCGCTGCCGGTGGCGCGTCGCCGCGTTTTGCCTGCGTTGTGCCCCCGATTGATCCCGGTCAAGTCGACCCCGGCAGGCGCTGGCTAGTCTGCCGCCATGCCAAACAACCACGCCTCCATCGACCGCGGCCTGCTCGAGCGCTACAACCGCCCGGGCCCGCGCTACACCTCCTACCCGACCGCGCCGCAGTTCCGCGACTCGTTCGGCGAAGCGGAGCTGCGCGCCGCCGCGGCCGCCAGCAACGGCGACCCGATCCCGCGCCGGCTGTCGATCTACGTGCACGTGCCGTTCTGCGCGAGCCCGTGCTTCTACTGCGGCTGCAACCGCATCATCACCCGCGACAGGTCGCGGGGCGAGCTGTACCTCGCGCGTCTGTACCGCGAGATCGCGCTCATGGCGGAGCTGTTCGACCGCGATCGCGAGGCGATCCAGCTGCACTTCGGCGGCGGCACGCCGAATTTCCTGTCGCCCGATCAGCTGGGCGACCTGGTGCAGTCGCTGCGGCGCCACTTCCATTTCGCCGACCACCGCGAGAGCGATATCTCGATCGAACTCGATCCGCGCTTCGTCGACCCGAGCGAAGTCGCCGCGCTGGGCCGCATCGGTTTCAACCGCGCGAGCCTGGGCGTGCAGGACTTCGATCCCGACGTGCAGGCCGCGGTGAACCGCATCCAGAGCGTCGGGGAGACGCGCGCGGTGGTCGACGCCTGCCGCGACGCCGGCTTCCGCTCCGTCAACATCGACCTGATCTACGGCCTGCCCAAGCAGACGCCCGAAGGTTTTTCGCGCACGCTCGACCAGGTGCTCGCGATCCGCCCGGATCGCCTCGCCGTCTACAGCTATGCGCACCTGCCGGACCTGTTCCGCGCGCAGAAGCAGATCAATGCGGAAGACCTGCCGACGCCGGAGGTCAAGCTTTCGCTGATGCACATGGCGATCACCCGGCTCACCGCCGCGGGCTACGTCTACATCGGCATGGACCACTTCGCGCTGCCCGACGACGAACTCGCCACCGCGCAGGCGCGCGGCGGGCTGCACCGCAACTTCATGGGCTACACCACGCATGCCGACAGCGACCTGATCGGCCTCGGCGTCAGCGCGATCAGCCACATCGGCAGCACCTTCAGCCAGAACCCGCGCGACCTGCCGAGCTGGGAGAAGGCGCTCGACGAAGGTCGCCTGCCGGTGTTCCGCGGCCTGCACATGACCGAGGACGACGAGCTGCGCGCCGACCTGATCCAGGCGCTCATGTGCCAAGGCGAAATACCGGTGGCCGCACTCGAGCGACGCTACGGCATCGAGTTCGACCGCTACTTCGACGGCTCGTTGCACGCGCTCGAGCCGCTGGAAGCCGACGGGCTGGTGCGCCGCGACAAGGGCCGCATCCTGGCCACCTCGCAGGGCCGGCTGCTGCTGCGTAATATCGCGATGTGCTTCGACGCCTACCTCGATCGCCCCGCCGACGTGGCCCGGCCGCGCTTCTCGCGTGCGATCTGACGCATCGGCGGCCCGCGCCGTGATCCCCACCGCGTTCCCGCGGCAGGACGCGCGCACGCTCGCCGACGACGGCGACGCGCTGCGCTTCTGCTCGACCTGCGCGTTCTCCGATGCCTGCCTGTCGCAGGGCATGGACAAGTCCTCGCTGCAGGACCTGCACGTGCTGGTCGAGCACGTCGGGCCGCTCGCCGCCGGCGACCATGTGTTCCGCGAGGGCGACCGCTTCGAGGCGATCGCCGCGGTGCGCGCCGGCACGGTCAAGACCTACGTCATCGACCGCGACGGCCGCGAGCACGTGCTCGGCTTCCACCTGCCCGGCGAGGTCATCGGCCTCAACGCCATCGACGGCGACCACTATCCCTGCAATGCCGTGGCGCTGGACACGGTGATGCTCTGCCGCTTCTCGTTCCCGCAGATCGAGCTGCTGGCCACGCGCGTGCCGGGCCTGCAGCGGCAGCTGTTCCGCTTGATGAGCCGTGACATCGGCCGCGCCGCGCTGCTGGCCGGCGACTTCACCGCCGACCAGCGCACCGCCGCGTTCCTCGTCGGCTTCTCGCGCCGGCTCGCCGCGCGCGGATTTTCACCCCATCGGTTCCAGCTGACGATGGCGCGCACCGACATCGCGAATTACCTGCGCCTCGCCCCGGAAACGGTGAGCCGCGTACTCAAGCGGTTCCAGCAGGACGGGCTGGTGTCGGTCGACCGGCGCGAGCTCGAGCTGCTGAATCCGGCTGCGCTCGAGGCACTGGCCGCGCCGGTGCTGCGCGAATAGTCGTGACGGCGTCCGCGGTCCGCGTCGATTCCCGCCGCGATTGACCTGAGTCAAGGTAGCGACCCACCCCATCGCCCAGCATGACGCCGAACCGAACGGAGTCATGCCATGAGCAGTACACGCAAGTTGTGGTGGGGGCTTGCCGCGTTGCTGGTCGCGTCGTTCTCGGTATTGCTGTGGGCAGGCGGAGAGATCTTCCGCGCCGCGCCGCCGATACCCGAGCGCGTCGTGTCCGAAAGCGGCCAGCTGGTCTACACGAAGGACGACATCCAGACCGGCCGCCAGGTCTGGCAGTCGATGGGCGGCATGCAGCTGGGCTCGATCTGGGGCCACGGTGCCTACGTCGCGCCCGACTGGTCGGCCGACTGGCTGCACCGCGAAGCCGTCGACGTGCTCGACCAGTGGGCACGCGCCGAAGGCGTCGCGTCGTACGCGGCCCTGCCGGCCGAGCGCCAGGCGGCGCTGCAGGCACGCCTGCAGCCGATGATGCGTCGCAATACCTACGACGCGGGCACCGGCACGATCACGGTCACGCCGGAGCGTGCGCAGGCCGCGGCGAACGTCGCGCTGCACTACGAGAGCCTGTTCGGCAACGATCCGGCCACGCATTCGCTGCGCGAGGCGTACGCGATGAAGGAGAACACGGTGCTCGACGCGGGCAATCGCCGCGCGCTCACCGCGTTCTTCTGGTGGACGGCCTGGGCGGCGACCACCGAGCGTGCAGTCGCCGCCGACGCGCCCGCGTTCAAGGGCGGGCCGGTCGACCAGGTGGTCACTTACACGAACAACTGGCCGCACGAGCCGCTGGTGGGCAACAGGCCCGCGCCCGCGCTGTGGGGCTGGTCGCTGTTCAGCGTGCTGTTCCTGATCGCGGGCGTCGGCCTGCTCGGCTGGTGGCATGCACGCCAGAAGGACGAGCACCCGACGACGCTGCCCGCCACCGATCCGCTGGCGATGCTGCGCATCACGCCGTCGATGCGCGCGACCGCGAAGTACTTCTGGGTGGTGCTGGCGCTGTTTTTGGTGCAGATCCTGATGGGCGCAATGACCGCGCACTTCCAGGTCGAGGGTCAGAAGGCCTACGGCTTCGACCTCTCCAGCGTGCTGCCCTACTCGATCACGCGCACCTGGCATACGCAGCTGGCGGTGCTGTGGATCGCGGTGGCCTGGCTCGGCACCGGGCTGTACATCGCACCGGCGCTCAGCGGCCATGAGCCGAAGTTCCAGCGGCTCGGCGTCAACGTCCTGTGGGTCTGCCTGCTCGTCATCGTGGTCGGCTCGTTCGCCGGCCAGTGGCTGGCGGTCATGCAGAAGCTCGGGCTGAAGAACAACTTCTGGTTCGGCCACCAGGGCTGGGAATATGCCGACATGGGCCGCTTCTGGCAGGTGTTCCTGTTCGTCGGCCTGATGCTGTGGCTCACGCTGGTCGGCCGCGCGCTGTGGCCGGTGCTGCGCTCGACGAAGGACGAGACCAAGCCCATCGTCGGCCTGATGTTCCTGTCCACCGTCTGCATCGGCCTGTTCTTCGGCTCGGCGCTGATGTGGGGCGAGAAGACGCACATCGCGGAAGTCGAGTACTGGCGCTGGTGGCTGGTGCACCTGTGGGTCGAGGGCTTCTTCGAGGTGTTCGCCGCGGCGGTGATGAGCCTGATCTTCGTGAAGCTGGGCCTGGTGCGTGCCAAGACCGCCGCGACCGCCGTGCTGTTCTCGACGGTGGTGTTCATGACCGGCGGCGTGCTCGGCACCCTGCACCACCTGTACTTCGTCGGCACGCCGACGGCGGTGGTGGCGCTGGGCGCGAGCTTCTCGGCGCTGGAAGTCGTCCCGCTCGCCTTCATCGGCTTCGAGGCCTACCACACCTACAGGATGGGCGAAGCGACGCCGTGGATGGCCCGCTACAAGTGGATCATCCTGTTCTTCGTGGCGGTGTGCTTCTGGAACCTGGTCGGTGCGGGCCTGTTCGGCTTCCTGATCAACCCGCCGCTGTCGCTGTACTACATGCAGGGCCTGAACCTCACGGCGCTGCATGGACACACCGCGCTGTTCGGCGTGTACGGCATGCTCGGCCTCGGCCTGATGATGTTCTGCCTGCGCGGTCTGCGCGGCCAGATGGTGTGGAACACCGCACCGGTCAGGGTCGCGTTCTGGTCGCTCAACATCGGCCTCGCGATGATGGCCCTGCTGACACTGCTGCCGATGGGCGTGAGCCAGCTGTTCGCGAGCATCGAGCACGGCTATGCGTATGCGCGCTCGGCCGAGTTCATGAACCGCCCGATCATCGACATGCTGGTGTGGATGCGCGTGCCGGGCGACACGGTGTTCAGCATCGGCGCGGTGTCGCTGGCCTGGTTCGTGCTGCGGCTGTGGGTGGCGCCGCGGCGCGAGGCCGCCGCGGTCGATACGGCACCCGTGCGTCGCTGAGCGATGCGTTGATGCAAGCGACGGCCCGGCCCCTGCGCCGGGCCGTCGTGTTTCCGGAGTCCTGAGATGCACGAACAACAACGCCTTCTTCCCGGCGCCGAGCCGATGCCCGACATCGCGATCGACGCCGCGCTCGTCGCCCCGCGCCTCGGCCTCGACGTCGACACCTTCCGCGCGCTCATGGACGACGGCCGCATCCGCGTGCTCTGCGAACGCGGGGTCGGGGACGACGCCGGCCGCTACCGCGCGACGTTCTACTACCACGCCGCGCGGGCCCGGCTGGTCGTCGATGCACAGGGCCGGCTGCTGCAGGCCGAACCCGCCCTTGCGGGAAGCGCGCCATGAACGCCGCGCGCCGGTGGGTTCGCGACGCGGTCGCCGCGCTCGAACGCGAGGCCGCGCGGTCGGCCGATACGCATCTCCTCCATGTCGCGCTGCCGACACATCCCGGCATCGACGTCTATTTCAAGGACGAGTCCTCGCACCCGTCCGGCAGCCTCAAGCACCGGCTCGCCCGCTCGCTGTTCCTCTACGCGCTCTGCAACGGACGGCTGCAGGCCGGCCAGCGCGTGGTCGACGCCTCGTCGGGCAGCACCGCGATCTCCGAAGCCTGGTTCGCGCGGCTGCTGGGCCTTGAGTTCACCGCGGTGATGCCGGCCTGCACCGCGCCCGGGAAGATCCGGGTGGTCGAACGCCTCGGCGGCCGCTGCGACCTCGTCGACGATCCCGCCGACGTGTACGCACGCGCGCGTGCGCATAGCGACGACGGCGCCTGTCATCTGGACCAGTTCGGCCTGGCCGAGCGCGCGACCGACTGGCGCGGCAACAACAACATCGCCGAGTCGCTGCTCTCGCAGCTCGCGCGCGAGCACCATCCGGTGCCCACGTGGATCGTCTGCGGCGCGGGCACCGGCGGCACGTCTGCGACGATCGGACGCTACCTGCGCTATCGCGGGCTGGACACGCGGCTGTGCGTGGCCGAGCCGACCGGGCGCGCCTTCGCGATCGGCTGGGCATCGCGCGGCTCCGACGCCCGCGCCACGCGTCCGACCGTCATCGAAGGCATCGGCCGGCCGCATGCGGAACCGGGCTTCCTCTACGATGTGGTCGACCGCGTGGTCGAAATCGACGATGCGCGATCGATCCGGGCCATGCGGCACCTGGAAGAGCTGCTAGGCCAGCGCTACGGCGGCTCGTCGGGCACCAACTTCGCCGCCTGCCTGCAGCTGGCCGACGAGATGCGCGCGGCGGGCACGCGGGGCAGCGTCGTCAGCCTGCTCTGCGATCGTGGTGAACGCTACGCGCAGACGCTGTACTCGCCCGCCTGCCTGCGCGCGCACGGCCTCGACATCGCGGACGACGTCGCGGAAACCGTCTGATCTGGATCAATGCGGGCCGCTCCGCGCGGGCGGAGACTGTCCGCATGGATGCCCTCACCCGTACGACCGCCGGCCCCCGGCACCTCTTCGCCGCGCCGCACCGGCTGCTGTTCTTCGTCGGCGCGACCAACGTGCTGCTCGCCATGGCCTGGTGGGCCGCCTGGCTCGGCGCGCAGCGCTTCGGTTGGACGATGCCGTCGTCCGGGCCGTATGCCGGCTGGTTGCATGCGTTCGTCATGCAGTACCAGATGCTGCCGAGCTTCGTGTTCGGCTTCCTGCTGACCACGTTCCCGCGCTGGATGGGCCTGCCCGACATCGAGCGCTGGCGCTATGCGCCGGTCGGCATCGGCCTGTTCGGCGGGCAGTTGATGACGCTGCTCGGGGCGATCGGCTGGGACGCCGGCATCGTCGTCGGCGCCTTCATGACGCTCGCCGGCTGGCTCGCGGGCATCGCGACGCTCGGGCCGCTGCTGTGGCGCGAGAAGGGCACGACGTGGCATGCGCGCTCGTGCTTCGCCGCGTTGCTGATCGGGCTCGTCGGCGTACTGGCGTGGACCGGCTTCCTGCTGGCCGGCTCGCCGGGGCTGGCCTACGCCGCGATCAAGCTCGGCGGCTTCGGCCTGCTGCTGCCGCTGTACTGGACGGTCGCGCATCGCATGTTTCCGTTCTTCGCGGGCAACGTGGTCAAACCGTACACGGCGTGGCGGCCGATGTGGCTGCTGGCGGCGCTGTGGCCCGCCGCGCTCGCGCACCTGGGTCTGGAACTCGCGCATGCCTATGCCTGGACGTGGATCCCCGACCTCGTGCTGCTGGCACTGTCGTCCACCGCGCTCGCGCGCTGGTGGCCGAAGGGTCGCAAGCCGTTCCTGCTGACCGCGCTGTTCCTCGGCCTGGCCTGGCTGCCGGTCGCGTTCGCGCTGTACACGATGCAGAGCCTCGCCTACCTGCTGCTGGGCGAGTACCTGCTCGGCCGCGGGCCGGCGCATGCCTTGTTCATCGGTTTCTTCGGCTCGGTGCTGGTGGCGATGGTCACGCGCGTGACGCAGGGCCATTCGGGTCGCCCGCTCGCGATGCCGAAGGTGGCGATCTACGCCTTCGCCGCGATCAACGTCGTCGCGGTGACGCGTGTATTCGCCGAGATCAGCCACGACCCCATGCTGTGGCAGGTGCTCGCCGCCGCGGGCTGGCTCGTCGCGTTGACGCCATGGATCCTGCGCGTCGGCAGTATCTACCTCGCGCCGCGCGTCGACGGCCGACCGGGCTGAGGCATCGCCATGATCGAGTTCTATCCGCAGATCAAGGCCGTGCACATCGCCATGGTGCTGGCCAGCGGCCTGCTGTTCGCGCTGCGCGGCGCAGGCGTGCTGGCCGGCATGCACTGGCCCATGCGGCTGCCCGTGAAGCTGCTGAGCTACACGATCGACACCACGCTGCTCACCGCGGCGCTGATGCTGTTCACGATCCTGCCGCACGCGATGTTCTCCAACGGCTGGCTCACGGCCAAGCTGGTGCTGCTCGTCGTCTACATCGGCCTGGGCACGTTCGCCCTCAAGCGCGGTCGCACCCGCCGCACGCGCGCGATCACCTACGTCACCGCGCTCTGCGTGTTCGGCTTCATCATCTCGATCGCCCGGGCGCACCATCCGCTCGGGCTGTTCTTCATGCTGCGGGGCTGAGGCATCGACGAAGCGATTCCCTGCGGCGCCAAGCAGGCGCGGCCGCGCGCGGTCCTACCGTACGCCCCGGCTCGACCACGGCAACGACATCCGTTATATCGACGACTACCTGAACAACCGGGGTCGCGCATCCGCGCAAACCGGGTCGCCTGACCACGCACCGGGGGGAGCGATGGCGGAAACGATCGACGAACCGGCCACGTCCGGCCTGGCCTCGCGCATCGCCGCGAGCACGCGCGTGCCCGCGGCCTGCGCGCTCGAGCGCGACCAAATCGTGCACGCACGCGTGCGCACGCTTGCGCCCGTGCTCGCCGTGCTCACGCTCGGGTGGATCGTGCTCGACGCCGCGGTGCTGCGCCCGGCCGACGTCGCGCGCATCGCCTCGCTGCGTATCGCCATCGCGGCCGCGCTGATGCTGATCGCGCGCATGCCGCGTCGGCTGCCGGCGCCCGTCATGCTGCGCGCCTTCGTCTGGGTGCAGGCGCTCGGCTTCGGCGCGATGCAACTGCTGCTGCGGCCAATGGACATCGCCGGCGAGGTGGGCTACGGCCTGTTTCCGTTCGTGATCGCCGCGCAGCTCGCGCTTTTCCCGGCGCCGTGGACGCAGACGCTGCGCGATGCTATCGCCCCCGCAACGTCGCTGGCGCTCGTGTTCCTGTGGCGCCATGCCGCGCTCGGCCCCGCCGACTGGCGCGACATCTGGCTACTGGTGCTGCTCACCGCGCTGGCGGCCTGGACGGCGCAGGCGCAGCTGCGCCTGCTCGTCGACCTGCTCGGCGCCCGCCGTGAAGCCGCGCAGGACGCACTGACCGGCCTCGCGAACCGCCGCACGCTCGACGTCCGGCTCGCCGCCGAGCACGAGCGGGTGCGGCGCCACGGCGACCCGCTGTCGGTGCTGATGCTCGACCTCGACTTCTTCAAGCGCGTCAACGACGAGCATGGCCATGCCGCCGGCGACCGCGTGCTCGCCGCCGCGGCCGGTGCGCTTGCCGACGAGCTGCGTGCGATCGACCTCGGCGCACGCTTCGGCGGCGAGGAGTTCTGCGCGATGCTGCCCGAGACGCCGCTCGACGACGCCCTGCGCGTCGCCGAGCGCATCCGTCGCCGTATCGGCGCGATGCAGACCGACTTCGGTGGCAAGGCGATTCCGGTGACGGTGAGCATCGGCGCCGCGCAACTTGCCGAGGGCGAAACCATCGGCAGCCTGCTGGCGCGCACCGATGCCGCGCTGTACGAGGCCAAGCGCGGCGGCCGCAATCGCTGCGTCGCCGCGCCGGCCCCAGGCGACGCCGCCGCCTAGCGGGCCAGCGGCGCGGGGTTCCACTCCAGCTGCAGCCACGTCTTGCGCGTGTCGCGCGAGAACGCATCGGCGTCGTAGGCCGCGACCTTCACCAGCGCCTTCAGCGTCGGCGAGAACGGCATGCCGATCGACGCGTCCAGCTCGCGGCCGTAATGCTGGCCGCCGATGTCGCTGCGGTAGTCGTGCCAGGCCGCCTGCCATTCGAGCGCGCCATGCGAACGCGCCTTGTCGAACTGGCCACCGGCCGCGACGTAGCGGTCCTCGAGGCCGTTCGCGGGCGTGGTCGTGAAGCGGTCCGCCCAGCCGTTGAAGGCGTGCAGCGTGGCGAGCGGCGTCTGCAGCGCATGGCGGCCGTTGCCGCCGAGGTGCTCCCAGCCCGCCTTGAACGTCACGCCATGCGCCACCACCGACGGCTCGACGAGCCAGTAGGTATGCGCGAAGTCGAGCGGGTTGTCCGCATAGTCGCGCTGGCCCGCGAGCTCGGCGGTGACGCCCCAAGGCCGTTCCTTGGATGGCGCCAGTGCATAGCGCGCACCCCACGTCGCGGTGGAGGCGGTTTCGACGTCCCGGTCCTCGACCAGATAGCCGTAGCCGGTCAGGCGCTGCGCACCGCGCGTCCACGCCGCGTTGAGCAGGTGGCCGTCGAGATCGCGTTGGCGCGCGAGCCGATCGATCGCATTGTCGCCATTGACTCGATGCACGCGAGTCACGGCGCTGTAGCGCAGCACGACGTCCTTCAGGGGCGCGGCCTGCAGGCTGATGGCGTCGAACGTCTGCTCGTTCTGGCGCCAGCCCACGTTGCCGACCCAGCGCTGGTTGTCGAGCACGATGCGTTGCCGGCCGACGACTGCCGAGTTGGCGCCGCGGTGCCAGCGCAGCCAGGCCTGGTTGAGCTCGACGCCCTGCGGATCCGCGACGGTGGGATACGCGGTGCGTCGGTTCGCGGTGCTGTTGTAGTCGTCGCCGAGCGCTCCGACGGCTTCGCCTTCGACGAACGCCTCCCACGCATCGGTGATCTGCCAGCGAAACGCACCGCGCAGGCGGAGCGTGGTCGCGCTGGCCGTGTGTGCGAACAGGTCGTCGTCGACGCGCTCGTAGCGTAGGCGCGCGGCGGTTTCCCAGCTGACGCGCGGCGGCGGATCGGCAGGCGCGGCGATCGCGGCCGCGGGCAGCAGGGCGAGAAGGGACATAGGAAGAAGCGAACGGCTTGCCATGACGGTCTGCAACTGATCGTGCCGATTGCACGCCGCCAGCGTGTCGATGCGCACGGGGCGGCGCATTGACGCAGATCAACCGGCACCACCTGCACGAAGACGCCACGTCGCAAAGAACGTTGTCCAACTTGATCTGGATCAGGGCGGGCCTGATCGCGCATTCCTAACGTAGCGTCCAGACCAAACGACCCACTGGAGCACGTTGTGAAAAAGTCCATCCTCCTGCTTGCCATCAGCCTGGCATTGGGCGTGGCACCGCAGGCCTTCGCCCAGCACGGCGCCCATAACCCGACCAACGTCGCGCCCGTGGCCGACGTGAGCTTCACCCTGCGCACGCAGATCGCCGACGGCAAGCTGGTCTTCATCGGCGATGCCGGCACCATCAACGGCCAGGTCAATCCCGAGCTGCGCGTGGCCGAAGGCAAGGTCGTGCAGATCACCCTGGTGAACGGCGACGGCGCGCTCCACGACATCAGCGTGCCGGACTTCGGCGCGAAGTCCGACCAGGTTTCGGGCAAGGGCGCCGCGACGACCATCGTCTTCCGCGTCAACAAGGCCGGCGAGTTCGAATACTTCTGCACGCTGCCCGGCCACAAGGCCGCCGGCATGGTCGGCAAGCTCGTGGTGGGTGACGTCAAGCAGGCCGCGTCCACGGCCGCCGACATCTCGCAGGATCCGCATGCGGTCGGCAAGACCGTGGGGAACCGCGCGGCCCAGAACCTCAGCATCGACCTCACCACGCACGAGGTGGAAGGCAAGCTGTCCGACGGCAGCACCTACCGCTACTGGACGTTCGACAACAAGGTGCCGGGCCCGTTCCTGCGCATCCGCCAGGGCGACACGGTGAAGGTGAACCTGTCGAACGCACCCGACAGCGTGAACATCCACTCGATCGACTTCCATGCCGTGACCGGGCCCGGCGGCGGAGCCGCGGTCACGCAGGTCGCGCCGGGCCAGTCCAAGTCGTTCACCTTCAAGGCGCTGAATCCGGGCCTGTACGTCTACCACTGCGCGACGCCTATGGTGGCGCACCACATCTCCAACGGCATGTACGGGATGATCCTCGTCGAGCCGGCCGGCGGCCTGCCGAAGGTGGACCGCGAGTTCTACGTCATGCAGGGCGAGCTCTACACCGCGCAGAAGCACGGCACCAAGGGCCTGCAGGAGTTCTCGCTCGACAAGCTGCTCGACGAGAAGCCCGAGCACCTGACCTTCAACGGTTCCATGGACGCGCTGACCAAGACGTACAAGATGGAAGCAAACACCGGCGAGACGGTGCGCATCTTCTTCGGCGTCGGCGGCCCGAACCTGACCTCGAGCTTCCACGTGATCGGCGAGGTCTTCGACCGCGTGTACAACCTCGCCTCGCTCACCAGCCCGCCGCTGACCAACGTGCAGACCACGCTGGTCCCGCCGGGCGGCGCGGCCATGGTGGAGTTCAAGGTCGACCACCCCGGCCGCTACATCCTCGTCGATCACGCGCTGTCGCGACTGGAGAAGGGCCTGGTCGGCTTCCTCTACGTCAACGGCGAGGACAAGGAGCAGGTATTCAAGAGCGAAACCCCGATGGACCCCAATTCGGGCCATTGAAACCGCGCGGCTGAACGGTTCCGCACGGGCGTGAGGGCGCCCGTGCGGAACTGATCTGGATCAAGGCGGCATCGGCCACGCGACGCGACACTACATCCACACCAAACGACACACCCACGGACACCTCCATGAAGACCATGACCCACTTCGCCGGCCTCCTCGCCCTGCTCGGCCTGGCGGCGTACGGCAATACCGCGGCTGCCGCGACCTGCTCCACCACCGTGGAAGCCAACGACGCGATGCAGTTCAATACCAAGGCCATCGCGGTGCCGGCGAGCTGCAAGCAGTTCGCGGTCACGCTCAAGCACTCCGGGCAACTGCCGGCGGCGGTGATGGGCCACAACCTCGTCGTGAGCAAGGCGGCCGACGCCGCGGCGGTGGGCACGGACGGCATGAAGGCCGGCGCCGCCGCGAATTACGTGAAAGCTGGCGATGCGCGCGTCGTCGCCGCGAGCAAGCTGATCGGCGGCGGCCAGTCGACGGTGATGAATATCCCGGTCGGCAAGCTCAAGGCGGGCGAGTCGTACGCGTTCTTCTGCTCGTTCCCCGGCCACTCCTCGATGATGCGCGGCACGCTGTTGCTCGCGAAGTAACGACGGCGGGTGCGGTCAAGGCGCCGGCGGGTAGAAGCCCGCCGGCGTTTTCGTGTCTGGCGTTGCCGACGGGCCACCGCGTCGCGGCCAGTGCGGGACCGCTGCGGACACCAACGAAATGCAATTGCGACATGCGGTGTCGGCGTCACCTTCAGATACGGCGACGCTCGCAAGTCCGCCATGGCCGACTGAACGTCTGGCGATGTGCCCTCCGCACCGGCGGGAATGGCCACGCACCGCCCCGACACATGCATACGCGAACGGGCCGCCTTCCGGCGACGGGTTCGACTTCTCTCGCAATGAGCTGATCGCCCGCGGCGCGTGCCGCCGGGAGATGCGTTCGCGTCAGCCGCCGCAGCCCCCGCAGCACTGCGACGGCAGCTGGTCGACCTCCGTCGAGGCGACATCGACGCCCGTGCGACCGAGCGCATCGAGCACGGCATGGGTGCCGAGCACGGTGGACATGCGCAGCGTGCGCGTGCCGGGCGCGAGGTCGACCACCGCCGCCGGGTCGGCGTCGGTGATCAGCTGGGTGAACAGCGGGAGGTCGAGCGTGGCGGGCACGCCCGCGATTTCGTACTGCATGGGATCGGCTCCGGTCGGGAGCCATCATCTTTCGACCGCGCGCGTCGCGGCGCGCTGATCCAGGTCAAGCCGATGCGTTCACAGGCGCCTGCCCACGAGCTGGGGCCGGCCGTCGACGGTGTCGGTCCATACCGCGTACGCCGCATCGCCCGTCGCCGCCAGGCGCGGCATGCCGGCACCGTTGCCGCGGGTGTGCAGTGTTGCCACGACGGTGGCGGGTGACGCGCTCGCCGACGACCAGCCGCGGTGCACGGCCTTCAACGCCTGCACGCCGTTCGCCTCCTCGATCCAGCCCAGCCACGCGCCGCGCGCGTCGCCGGCCACGGCGACCCGACCGAGCACGCCGGCACCCTGCGCGAGCGGCACGGCATCGCCGAAGTGCTCACCACCGTCCTCGCTCATCGCGTAGCTGACGCGCGGCGCGTCGCCGGGCGCCGTGTACCAAGCCGCCACCACGCGATGCCCCGTCGCGGCGACCGCGGGCCCGTTGACCGGACATCCGGGCATGACCCAGCCATCCGCGTGCACCGCGCCGACGTCGCGCCAGGCGCCGTCGCGCAGCACCGCGGCATGGATGTCGCGCACCTCGTCGGCGGTGCGGTCGCGATAGACCATCACCGGGCCGTCGTCGGCGAGCGCCACCGCGGTATGGCAGCAATCGCAGACCGTCGAATCGATCGCCGTTTCGCCGTGACGCTGCAGGCGCGCATCGAACACGGCGGCGCGCAGCATCTGCATCGGCCCGCCGTGCCCTTCGTGCATTTCGTCGACGCCAGTCTTGGCGCGCCCGTCCAGCCATGCGACGCCGATCGAATCCGGCGACGCGCGCCAGAGCGACACGAAGCCGTGCTCGGTCGCGGTGCCGTCGGTGTTGACCGGCACCGGCACCGACCAGCTCGCGCCGCCGTCGCCCGAACGCGCGACCACCACGTCGCGGGCGTGGCCACCCGTCGGCGAGGCGCGCATCCACGTCGCCCACAGCGCGCCGTCCCGCGTCTGTTCGATCTGCGGCGTGTCGACGGCATTGCCGAACCAGTCGCCGCGGGCCACCGTCGCGGCAGGCGTCCAGCGACCGTCCTTCCAACGTGCGACGCGCAGAGTGCGGCCGCCCTCGGCGCCCGACGTGCCTTCGACCCACGAGAGCAGCAGCGCGCCGTCGGGCGCCACCGCGAGGTCGGGCTGCATGCCGTCGCGCACGGGCAGCGTCCAGGGCGCCTGGGCGGTCGCGGCGGTGGCCGGCGCCTTCGGTGCCGAGGCCGATGGCGCCGCCGGTTGGCGCGAACAGGCGGCGATCGCCAGCACGACGGCGACGGCGAGTGTCGCGCGGGTCGCAAGGTCAGTAGTCATAGCGCGCCTCCATCGACCACGTGCGCTGGTTGTACGGGTGGAAGTTCCAGTAGGTCGCATTGTTCACGTTGTCGATGCCGAGCGCAGCGCTGAGGTGCGCGTCGCGACGGTAGCGCAGGCGCAGGTCGGCGACCAGGAACGGGCTGGTGCCCG